>NZ_VFVS01000021.1:0-115410 GCF_006442215.1 Mesorhizobium sp. B2-3-11
GTGTATATGAGGGCGCAGGCGGCGGGGGTGGTGTAGGGCAAGGTCGGGGCCTGGAAGGCCTGATCCGCCACCAGCCGGAAAACGACCGCATGGCCCAACGCCTAGAAGCAGGCACGCTCGCGGCCTTGGTGGAGAAGGATGCGGTGCTGGTCGGCCAGGCGGAACTGCTGCGGTCGATTCTGGAAGGTGTCGAAGGGGATGCAATCCTGGCGGGCAAACGCGAGATCGAGGAGGGGATTGCGGCGATTACGGCGGCGTTGCGGGAGCGGCAGACGTTTTTGTTGTGAGGTGAGCGAAGCCTATCACGCCTATTCTGCTATGGCTACTACTACGCCGAGCATATTACGCTTTTAAGGCCAATCCCAAAACTTTAATAGGGAACTTTTCTTAGGGCGATCTTCGCCCCGAAGGACGATCTCCATCTCAGCTGGCGTGAGGGCGAGCCGGTTCAAGATGTTGTTGTTCGGAGCAACCAAGCTCAGCTTTGAAAGGCTCAGAAGGATCCGTTTGTTTAGATCCCAGTAGCTAGCCGAATAGAAATGTGGGAGGTCGCTCTCTAACATGGACTTTGCAGTCCGAGACAAACCAGCGTTAACAACCACAACGCGAAGTTCGGGCAACACCAGTGAGATCAAATCCCAACTGTTCGCGGTTTCCTCGTCGATCGCTATCCTGAGCAATGCAGCTTGCATGGTCGTACGTTCATTACCCTGGGCGTCATCGACCATCGCGGACATAAGCCTTGCAATCTCTGCGCTGCTCTTTGCAAGATTTCGCGGATAACGCAATATGGAGAGTGCCGAAGCAAATTCCTTCGTGGACCGAAGTAGTGATAACCAATTCAAGCGCAGAATCTCCTCACCCTGACGCGATAGGCGATCGAGCCATGACTCATGGATCCGATTCTCGCAATGAGCCTCAACAGCGAATTGAAAAACGAGCGCGGGGCGCGAAGAAATCATCAAATCTTCGATATCACCCAAGTCTCTTTGAAGCATCTCGCGGATCACGACATGAGCGTGAGAGGCGGACGACTTGCCCTCGAGGAGCTGAGGTAGAACATCGTTTGCTACGAGCGCGAGACTGTCGGCGTCGATGAGGTCCTTCCGCGCAAGGAGGACGTCGGCGAGCATATCGCTCGGGTACTCAGTTGTGACGGATGACTTATCCGCGAGCGCAACAATAGCTCTGTTGATTTCGTGCTTCCATGGCGACAACTCTTTCTTGTTCGCTGCGTAATAGCGCGCGACGGTGCCGATCTCTCGTGATGACAACTCCCCGAGCCTGGCTCCGACCTGCGCGGTCGTCGGAGTTTCGGGAAGTGCCTTCGAAGTCAGAATCTGCAGAAGATCGACAGCGGAAATCGCAGCCACAAGCCTTGGTGAACTGGGGCCGAGCCCCAATATATCGCGCTTGAGCACCGCACCTTCCAACGGATCTGGAAGAGCTCGAAAGACGTCAAAGGCTGTATCTGCGGGGATAACATCGGCGTTCCCGAAACGTACGTAGAGATCTACTATCATCCGATACTGACGTCGGGAGGCCGTGATGTCGCGACCATACCGCCACAGGAAGCGCCGCAAGGGCGTCACTTGGTTTAGCGCAGCGTCTACGGCTGCAGTGAGAACCCACTTTTCACGAGTCTCTAAAGGCGCCTCATCGCGTGGAGCGACCTGAACACTGTAGTCGTTCTGATCAGTTCGGCGGTTATCGCTCAGCGATGCCGTGCAGAAGGTGAACGTAGACCTGAGGCGCGGCCATTGCTGCGACCAAACGGCCAACACGGCATTTTCGATCTCATCGGGTTCACCGCTGTCGGGTGACAATATTGCTCGTCCGGCAGTGTAGTAGCCCGCAATGATTTCTGAGATCAGGTCGACGTTAGCGGGCTCAACGGCCCGCGCGAGCGGGACATCCAGCGGATTTTCGTACAAAGACGTCTCGTTCAAGACTGGTCGCCGGAAGAGCTGCAGAACCCCAGAGAGCGCGGGCACGGAACCCGAAGTTTTCGGACCGAGCAGGAGCACATGACTCCACACGCAACCCGGGCGCGGCATTTCCGGAGCAGCCCAGGTCCGAAACACGGCATATCTCCGCGACTCCGGCAAGGGCAATCCGGACAGATAACTGTCCTGTTCACCAAGGCGGGCTCCACTGGCTAGATCGCTCGCAGAGCTGAGAAGGAACAGGTCCCTCGGTGGCAAGCGCACGGATGACGCGATCTGTCGATGGCCGTCGGCATAGCCGAACAGGGCTTGGTCGATGCTATCGTGCGCAGCAGCACTCAAATCGCAGACTCCAGACCTGCCAGCCAGAGCAACGGCCGAGTGATGTCATGTTCCGTGATCTCCGGGCCGACGATCCGTATCCGCTTGCTTGCGGGCACGATCGCGAGAAGATTTTCGCGGTCGGGACCTGGTCCATCCTTCTTCTTCGACAATCGTCCACCTTGTGCCGAAACGCCGTAGATCCGCAAATTCAGGATGCCTTCCGAATTCGCCAGATACTGCGCCAAGAGAGGATATCGATCGTTAAGCCATTTCTCGGGGTTTGTGTCGCCGTCTGGCACCAGATCCCAGGCAGACACTACCAAAGCGACCTTCATAGGCTTTGCCTCAAAAGGTGGCCGTTGCAGACATTGAAGGAGGTCCACGAGTTGTACCTGCAGGGGAGCCTTCGCAGGCTCCCAATGGTTCGGGTCGACGGCTGGCTGGGCCGCTTCCTCTTCTGCATCGAACGCATCAAGGATCGTGACTGAGTCATCGTTCCTTCGATTCGCACTGAGGAACAACAGCATACCCTCGGCATTCTTGACGAGTTCGACGAATTTCTCAGGACAGTATCTCGTCGCGAAGGCTTGCTCGAGTGTTTCGCCCGACATGTCATCAAATTGCAGTGTCATCTCGTCGCCCGATGCCGCATGCAGCAGATTAACTCGAATGTTCTCAACCTGCTGTAATTTCGTGCGCTCAACCTCGTAGCCTTCGGCCCACGATCCTGAAATTTCCTGCAGATAGGTAAAGTCACCGAAGTGCTTCCCTTTGATTAAGGCCGTGGGAATCTCCTCGCTATCAACCAAATGCCAGAGGGCGGCCGCGAAGGTGGTTTTCCCGGATTCTTGGATACCGAAGACCATGCAACGAGTATCCATCACGCCCCCCTCGCGACTTTCGACATCAGCCGGTCGATCTGGCGCGGCGCATCGACGACCGGCCGCGGCGCGACGTCGGGAAGTGGCTCGGGCTCCGTCCAGCGCCGGACTAGATCGTCAAGGCCAACAATGCCGATCGTGCGATCCGCCTTTGGCAGTGCACAGATTTCGTGCGATGAAATCGCGAGTCCTTTCTTGGCGAAGTCGGACACGATTCGAGCTTGGAAATCGTTGAGGAAGCTTATGTCAGCCGGATCACTGCCGCGAGTGATGTCCAACTTAGTTGAAAGGATCTCAACAGCGGCGGCATCAGCTAGGGCCCCGTTGTCGTGAAGGGCATTGATCATCTGGCGGAAATTCCGGGTGTAAGCAGTCCGATCGTCGTTCGATGCGAGCCGCCCGCCGTCGAGTAGGAAGCAGACCCGGTCCGCCAGCTTGAATTCGGCGAGTGTTCCGATGAGGTCGGTGGAAGTCCGGGCGGCCGCATAGGTCTCTCCAGATCGGTCCGCGATTACCAAATCAACAATGTCTCTGCGGCTGCGCGCCAGCGCCAGATGGAAAAACGCCAGCGGATCGCGCCTGCTCGTTCGGGGTACTGTCGGCGAGGCACGGCCAGAGCTCAGCATAGCGAACGCCTGGAGCTTGGCAAACCCGAGCAACGTCTCGCTGCCCGCAAACGTGAGGTCGGCGAACGGACCCCGACAGAACATCGCATAGATCGAACATAGCAAAGTCGTCTTGCCGACCTTCTCCTCGCCGACGAGAGCAACCGTTCTCAGCCGACGCCGTCTCGACAGAATCGAGTAATCGGCAAGTAGCATCTTGTTGCTGGCCCAGATCTGTACCGGCGGGACAGTCCTGGGTTCTTCCGATTCTTCGAGCTCTTCGATCGGCTCGATATCAGTTGCGTAATTCTCGCAGCCCTCAACCGGATCGTGGCCAAGCGCGCACTTACCATCGATCTGAACTTTGCAACCGTCGTAGCTGCAGATCGGCACTACGGTGTTCATCAAATGGTCCAACCGTACTCGAGCAACGCTCGCTCGCGAAACGCTTGAATGCCGAGTTCAAAATGCGACATCTTGGCGGTTGCGATTTCGGGCACGGACTTCGTGAATTCCGTGTCCCAAGCGTCGCCGTCGTTCGCGATCAATTGGATCGCCGTGTGCACGGGGAATAGAGACCTAGATGCTTCCGGAATATCCTTCGACAGTTTTTGCGCATCTTCCTGGGAAAGCGATTTGACAGCAGCCTTGAGACTGGACTTGCCGTCCGCCTCTGCTCCCGAAATCCTTCTCAGAATCCCGTGCGCGCCGTAGGGACCTGGCAATTGCCGCACCATCGCGCCGAGTTCAACACCGGATACTACCATCTTTAGTGCGGACGTCGTTTCGGTGCGCGGCTTATTGAGCAATTCGTGCCAGTCGCCAATGCACCACCACAGCATATCGACTTCCTCAGCGAGCCGGACGATGTCGCTGCGGGCGCTTTCCACAGGTCCCTTGACGTTGTCTGATAGAGCCTTGATCGCGGTCTCGGTTGACACCATGACCGCGTCGAAAGCTGCCTTCACGACTGGGCCGGGCAATGGATTGTTGTTGTTCACTGCATCGACTTCCGCCGTGATCGCCTTCAGTTTCGGCACCGCCAAGAGCTTCGTTCCACTAGAAACCCGATGGTTGCGGACCGCGTTGTGAAAAGCAACGTTCGCTTGCATCGTCAGCACGTCTCCGTCAGCGGAATGCCGCCGACCGCAATATGATGTTGTCAGAATTGCCAGCGGTGCATACGATCCCGGCGACTTAATACGTTCTCGAAGAAGCAGCGCGGCGATCCGCCCAGCATCAGCCTTGTCCTTTTCCGCAAGGAAGTGCGGATCGAATTCCCGCACGGCATCCTCAAACCATGGGCGCGCGGGGAAAGGCTCAATTTGGTAGGCTAGGCGACAGAGATCGTAGATTTGCGCCATCTTGTCGATGGCCTTTGAGAGTTTTCTGAAGCTTTTGTGCCTCGCTTCGACGACCTCGCGAGATGCACCGGCGTCGAGATCCCTATACGACTGGATGAAATCGAATTCGTCGGCCATCAAAGCGTCTCCCCTGCCAATGTCTTGTCGATCAAGCGGTCCATGTCGGAAAGAACGCCTAGCGTTTCGCTTCTTTTTACGGCAGCCACCACGAGTTCGTAGTCCTTCATATCTCGGTCGCCTGGCCTATCGAGCTTCAGCAACGTGATCACACGTCGTTGCTCGTGCTCCTTTAGCTTAAACAGCTTGATGGTCACGCTCCTGACGGTTGGCGGCAGGGGGGCTGACGTCGTCATTGTCTGAGACTCCAGCACTGGCGTACTCGCTTCGGCTTTCGTAATCTGGGGGACGACGGCTTTCGGCGCCGCCCAACGCGGCAAGTCATAGGAATTTTCCCAAATCGGATTTCCCCTCCGGTCTGGTACCGCAAGGAAATTGTTCGTTGCAAATTGACGTACCCAAACCTTAACGACGAGCTTACGCTTCTCGTCAGTTCCATCAACCGACACATCGATCCAATTATAGCCCGGCTTCCAGTCACGTTCGTTCCGATCCGGGTGCATTGCACCTGCGCGAATTCTAAGGAAATACTTTCCTTCCTCAACGCGTAGAGTGTGTTCGTGGCCGAAAAGTTGGATCTGCGCCACTGTCTCGCACCGCTCCTGAAAGTCCTGCCCGTTCTTGAGCCAGCCAAATGGATGGTGCGCCATCACCATATGACAGACACCGTCTTCTTCCTCGATCTGCGCGGCCGCCGGATCAATCAACATGCGATCCTTATCGTCTGTAATGTCAGAGACTAAGACGGTGTTGAACCCCCAGAGGCGAAGGGTCGAACCATCGTTTAGGGGAAGATCTCGCCGCGCGAACGGGCGCGCACCGAGGTCTTCCGCTCCGTCGTTGTCTAGGTACGGTTTCAGCAAGCACAAGAATTTCGCTGCAAATCTGTTGTACTCTTGGATCGGCCCAAAGATCACATCCGAGGCGATCTTGCTGCGCATCCACTGTCTGAGATAGCCGTTCACTTCGTTGGCGGGTTTGGCACGGAGCGCTTCCCTGGCCATATTCTGTGCGATGTCGTTTTCCGCGCTTCGATCTACGTCATGGTTGCCAGGTATGACGAATACATCATCAATCAAACATCCTGCTTCAGGACACAGCTTTTCTTCGAGCCACTTGTAGGCAAAGGCATACTCTTCCGTACCGCCAGCGAAAGCGACGTCTCCGGTCAGCAGGATGCCGTCGGCAGGTCGCCCGATTTCCGTCCGCATCCGCCGCACATCACGAACTATGTCGCTGCGCAAAGCAAGGTTTGGATCGTCCGGCTGGCCGATCTCGGTCTTCTTGAAATGAATGTCAGATAAGTGCAGAAAGAGCATCGCCTGTCCCCAACCAGGGCGACGTCGGCAGCCGTTTTCAGTATTGGCCAGCCTTTTATGAACACTCAATGTGTACTGATATTTCGCCCGATTCCCTAATAGCATCTTGGTTGTGGTTCGAATAGACGCACCACCTACTCTAGAACGACTATTTGTGTAGATCCAACAGCAGCTTGTCTGATAAGCTTTTTAGCACAATGGGAATCAAGATAATCGCGGCGGCGCGAATGAAACGTGCAGCTACCGTGAAGACGTGACATTCGACATGCTTTCCAGCCATTCCGCACGCAAAATAGCCGAAGCGGATCATGAAGAGGTTTGGAAAGTTCTCACTAAATTGCTCCCCCCTCACCCTCCCGCCAATCTCGGCAGCAGAAAAATCTCCGCCCCCGGCGGCAGCTTCTTCGACCAGGTATCGCGATAGATCGTCCCGTCGATCGCGACAGCAATGCCGCGATCGATCCACGGTTCAAACCCGGGATACTGTTCAGCCAGTTTCCTGAACAGCTCCCTGATATCCTTGGCCTCGATCTCGACCTTGCTCTGGCCTCCGGCAAGCTGGCTGAGCGCGCCCCAGAGCGTGACTTCGACCATCAGAACCTCATCTGGCCCTAGCCTTCCCGTTCCGCCTCGATCGCCGCCAGGATGCGGGGCGGTGACATCGGGATGTGGGTCATGCGCACGCCGGCCGCGTTCGAGACCGCGTTGGCGATCGCCGCCAGCGGCGGCACGATCGAGGTTTCGCCGACGCCGCGCACGCCATAGGGGTGGTTGGGGTTGGGGATTTCCAGGATTTGGGTGTCGATCATCGGCAGGTCGGAGCAGACCGGGATGCGGTAGTCGAGGAAGCCGGCGTTCTGCAGCCGGCCGTCCTTGCCGTAAATATACTCCTCGTTGAGCGCCCAGCCGATGCCTTGCGCCGCGCCGCCCTGGTACTGGCCCTCGACATAGGTCGGGTGCACCGCCTTGCCGGCATCCTGCACCACCGTGTAGCGGATCACCCTGGTCGAACCCGTCTCGGGGTCGACCTCGACGTCGCATATATGGGTGGCGAAGGAGACGCCGGCGCCGTCGGCGACGAGCTCGCTGTGGCCGGCGATCGGCCCGCCGGTCTTGCCAGACTGCGCCGCGATCTCCTTCAGCGACAGCTTGCCGAGATTGCCGTGCTTCTCGCCCCTGGCGACCGCGTGGCCCTGTTCCCAGACGACGTCGTCGACCGCTATGTCCCACATCTGCGCGGCGCGCTCGCGCAGGATTTTTATCGCGTTGCGGGCGGCCGAGATCGTCGCCATCGAGGACGAGAAGGTGCCCCGGCTGCCGTCGGTCATGTCGTTGTAGCCGAGGCTCGACGTGTCGGCGACGATGGCCTTGACCTGCTCATAGGCGATGCCGAGCTCCTCCGCCGCCACCAGCGACAGCGAGGCGCGGGACCCGCCGACGTCGACCGTGCCGACGGCGAGCGAGACCGAGCCGTCCATGCCGATGTTCAAATCGGTGCAGGTCTGGCCGCCGAAATTGAACCAGAAGCCGCAGGCCATGCCGCGCCCCTGGTTTGCTTTAAGCGGCGCCTTCATGTGCGCATGGTTCTTCACCGCTTCCAGCGTCGGGCCGATGCCGATCGGGCCGTAGACCGGGCCGTAGGACGACCGCGTGCCTTCCTGGGCGGCGTTCCTGATGCGGAACTCGACCGGATCCATGCCGAGCTCCTTGGCGAGCTCGTCGACGGTGCTTTCCACCGCGAAGGCCGCCATCGGGGCCGACGGCGCGCGATAGGCGGCAGTCTTCGGCCGGTTGACCAGCACTTCGAAGCCCACGGTCTTGACGTTGTCTAGACGATAGCAGGCGAACGCCGTCATGGCCCCGATCTCGGCCCAGGTGCCGGCATAGGGGCCGCTGGTGTAGCGCAGCGTCGCTTCGGCCGCCGTGATGGTGCCGTCCTTGCGGGCGCCGATCTTGACGTCGATCGAGGTGGCGCTGGTTGGCCCTGAGGCGCGGAACACCTCGTCGCGGGTCATCACCAGCTTCACCGGGCGTCCGGCCTTGCGCGACAGTGCGAGCGCCACCGGCTCGGCCCAGACATGGGTCTTGCCGCCGAAACCGCCGCCGATCTCCGAGGAGGTGACGCGCAGCTTCGAGGCTTCCATGCCGAGCAGCTGCGCGCAGTGCTGGCGATAGACGAAATGACCCTGCGTGCAGACCCAGAGGTCGGCGGTTCCGTCGGAGCTGACATTGGCCACGCAGGCATGCGGCTCGATATAACCCTGGTGCGTCTGCTCGGTCTTGAAGGAGCGCTCGACGATGAAATCGGCGTGGCCGAAACCCTGATGGACGTCGCCATGGCCGAACTGCGAGCGCTTGGTGACGTTGGAGGGCTTGACCGGCTTTTCCTCCAGCCCCTCGGTGAAGACCGTGTCGTTGATCAAAGGCGCGTGGTGCTGCATCGCCTCGTCGACGTCGGTGACGTGCGGCAGCACCTCGTAGTCGACCTCGATCAGCTTCAGCGCTTTCTTCGCCGTATGGGCATCGATCGCGGCCACGGCGGCCACCGCATGGCCGTCATAGAGCGCCTTGGTGCGCGCCATGCAATTGTCGAGGATGTCGTACATGGCGGCATCGCCGTCGGTGAGATCGGGCAGGTCGGCGGCGGTGATCACCGCCTTGACGCCGGCAAGCGCTTCCGCCTTCGAGGTGTCGATCTTCCTGATCTTGGCATGCGCGTGCGGGCTGCGCAGCACGCGGCCGACCAGCTGGCCGGCCATGTTGAAGTCGGCACCGTAGCGGGCGCGGCCGGTCACCTTGTCGACACCGTCGGGACGGATCGGGCGCGTGCCGACGGATGCGAATTTACGCCCCGAAAAACGCGGATCGAAATTCATCTCAGGCTCCCTTCATAACGATGGCCGCGTCCTGGACGGCGCGCACGATCTTGTCATAGCCGGTGCAGCGGCAGAGATTGCCGGCCAGCCCGAAGCGGATTTCCTCCTCGGTCGGGTCGGGGTTTTTGGCGAGCAGGTCCTTGGCCGCGATCAGGAAGCCGGGCGTGCAGATGCCGCATTGCAGGGCGGCGTGCTCCAAAAACTTCTGCTGCAGCGGGTGCAGCGTATCGCCATGCGCCATGCCCTCGACGGTCTCGATCCGGCGGCCTTCCGCTTCCGCGCCGAGCACCAGGCAGGAACACACCAGCCGGTCGTCGACGATGACGCTGCAGGCGCCACAGTCGCCGGTGCCGCAGCCTTCCTTGGCGCCGGTCAACCCGAGCCGGTCGCGCAGCACGTCGAGCAGCGTCTCGTCGGGCTGGCAGAGATATTCGACGCTGTCGCCGTTGATTGTGGTTGAAACAGCTACACCAGCCATCATTTGCCTCCTGCGCGTGCATAGGCGGTCTGTGCGGCTCTCCTCGCCAGCACGCCCGCAACCTTGCGTCTGAATTCGATTGTGCCTCGCTTGTCGTCGATGGGTCGGCAGGCCCCGGCGCAGACCTTGGCCAGCCGCTCCAGCGCTGCCTCGTCGAGCTTGCGGCCGATCAGGGCCTGCGCCCCTTCTTCCACCAAAAGCACGGTCGGCGCGGCGGCGCCGATCGCCACGCGGGCCGCCGTCACGACGCCGGCTGCGTCCACCGTCAGGTTCACGCCCGCGCTGACCACGGCGATGTCCATCTCGGTGCGCGGAATGAACCTGAGATACGCATCGGCCGAGCGCGGCGCGCGCTTGTCGAGCAGGATCGCCTCGATGATCTCACCCTTGGCGAGCGATGTCCGGCCCGGCGCGGTCGGCACGGTCTCCACGGCAATGGTGCGCTTGCCCGACGGGCCGACGACCACCGCCTTGGCGCCAGCCGCCACCAGCGCCGGCACGCTGTCGGCCGCCGGCGAGGCATTGCACAGATTGCCAACAATGGTGCAGCGTCCCTGCACCTGCTTGGAGCCGATCAGCTTCGCCGCTTCGACGACGCCAGGCCACGCCTTCTTGAGCGCGGCGTTCTCGCCCAGCACGGCGCAAGGCACGGCAGCACCGATGCTGAAGCCGTCGGCGGTTTCCCTGATGTCGCGCAAGCCGGCGATCGACTTGATGTCGACGATCAGTTCGGGTTCGACAAAGCCACCCTTCATCCTCACCAGCAGGTCGCTGCCTCCGGCAAGAATGGCGGCCGGACCGGCCGCCCCGGCCAGTTGGCCGACGGCATCTTCGATTGAAAGCGGACGTATGTAGCGCATCGTCTCCCCTTGGTATCGCGATTTCAGCGACCGTTATAAACAATCGTCTCATAATGACCATCCGTTTCCCGGGCCGAGGCGATTGGGCCAGGTGCGGCAAAATGCGGTCCACCTCACCTGAAGCCCGCCCAGGGAAGCGCAGGTGCAGGGCCGCATTAAGGCTTGACCGGATGATGCCGCGCGTCAATCCTCTGTCCCAGGGGAGGAGTTTCCATGCCACGTCTCTTGGCTGCGCTTTGCGCCGTGATGCTGGCCTCGCCGGCGGGCGCCGCGACGCTCTACTACGGCTCACGGGTCGGGATGGAGCTCACCATCGTCAAAAAGTCAGGCATCGGCTCCACGCACGCCGGCATCCTGGCCAGACACGACAGGCGGAAGGCGCGCGTCTACTGTGAATATGGCCACGATTTCACCGAGGAGTGCATCGACGCGGAAATGCAGGCGCCGCTGCACTTCGAAATCACCGCCAACTGCAAGACCGGCGAGTTCACCACCTTCTATGGCGCCAAGATGCTGTTCCAGGGCCGCAACAAGGGCACCGATGTGACGACCGATTACCGGATCACCGCCGTAGACGAGAAGGTGGTGCTGGATGGCTCCGGCGCCTCGGGCTACGACTACACACTCGACCAGTTCAAGGCGCTCTGCCCCAACCGCGTGCGGTAGCCGATCCACAAGGGAGTGCCGTGTCTGGCCCGCCGAAGCCTGGGAGTTGGACCGTGGCAGACACGGCCGTTTATCGCTAGCACAGGACCGCAGTGGAGGCGAAAAACCATGACCCTGACCAATCGCGACATTGTCGAACTGACCGAGTGGCGGCGCAAGCTGCACCGCCAGCCGGAAATCTCGAACGAGGAGGAGAAGACGGCGGACGAGGTCGTCGCCTTTCTCGCCGACACCGGGCCGGACAAGGTGCTGACCGGCCTCGGCGGTCACGGCGTCGCCGCCATCTACGACAGCGGCAAAAACGGACCGACCGTCCTGTTTCGGTCCGAACTCGATGCGCTGCCGATCGAGGAACTGTCCGGCGTGCCGCATTCATCGCAAGTGCCGGGCAAGTCGCATATGTGCGGCCATGACGGACACACCGCGATCCTGGCCTCGCTTGGCCGCCAGTTCGGCCGCGAGCGGCCGGCCAGCGGCCGCGTCGTGCTGATGTTCCAGCCGGCGGAGGAAACCGGCAATGGCGCGGCCGGCGTCGTCGCCGATCCCCGCTTTGGCGAGATCGCGCCCGATTTCGCCTTCTCGCTGCACAATCTGCCCGGCGTGCCGTTCGGCGAGGTCAGGCTCAAGCCCGGCGTGGTCAACTGCGCCTCGCGCGGCATGCGCATCGTGCTGGAGGGCAAGACCGCGCATTCCTCCATGCCCGAGACCGGAACTTCGCCCATGCCGGCGATCTCGGAGCTGATGCCGGCTTTGCCCGCGCTCGGCCGCGCGACCTTCGCCGATGATGATTTCTCCATGATCACCGTCACGCATGCGCGAATGGGCGAGGCGGTGTTCGGCATCGCGCCTGCTTACGCCGAGGTCTGGGCGACGCTGCGCACCCGCCGCGACGAGCGCATGGCGGACCTCTGTGCGGCCACTGAGGCGCTGGTCAAGGAGATCGCCGGCCGGCACGGCCTCTCCGCCAGCTGGGACTATCACGAGATCTTCGTCGCCAGCGTCAACGCACCCGATGCGGTCGAGCATCTGCGGCGCGCCCTCGACGAAGAGAGCGTCGCGCATGGCGAGGAAGCCCTGCCGATGCGCGCCTCGGAGGATTTCGGCCTGTTCGGCCACAGCGCCTCGTCGGCGATGTTCTTCCTCGGTGCCGGCGAACGCCACCCCGCGCTGCACAATCCCGATTATGACTTTCCCGACGACCTGATCCCGATCGGCTCGAGGATCTTCATGCGCACGGCGCGCAACCTGCTCGGCTGATTTCAGCGCAACCCGGCCAGCACCGCGGCTCCGTCCCGGATCAACTGGACATCTGGACTCTTCGAAACTGGGACATTTCCAACGGGCCGAATTGTGTGGCATCTGTCAGGCCAACGCAAGGAGTTCGAATGTACACGCCGCCCGCCTTCCGCGACGACGACAAGGACAGCCTCATGGCGACGATCCGCGCCGCGCGGCTGGCCAACCTCGTCACCGCCACGGCGGACGGGCCGCTCGCCACTCCCCTGCCCCTCTTTCTCGACGAAACCGAGGGCGAGCATGGCGTCATCCATGGCCATCTGGCCAGGGCCAACCCGCAGTGGCGTATTCCTTCGATCGGCGACGGGCTCGCCATCTTCATGGGGCCGGACGCCTATGTGACGCCGGCCTGGTACGCGACCAAGCAGGAAACCGGCAAGGTCGTGCCGACCTGGAACTACGCCGCCGTCCACGCCTATGGGCCGGTCGAGTTCTTCGACGATGCGGACAGGCTGCTGGAGGTCGTCACCCGGCTGACGAACCTGCACGAAGGGGCGCGCGCCGCGCCCTGGGCGGTGTCGGACGCGCCGCCCGACTTCATTCAGTCGCAGCTTCGCGGCATTGTCGGCCTGCGCATGCCGGTCGTGAGGCTCGAAGGCAAGCGCAAGATGAGCCAGAACCGCAACGCCGCCGACCGCGCCGGCGTGGCCACTGGGCTGGCGACGAGCGAGCGGCCGTCCGACCGCGAGGTCTCGTCCTTGATCCCGTCGTAACGCACACGACGCCTCGCCTTTGATTCGGCGGCCCGCGCCCGCCGCCGTCAGGCGTCGATCCGGCCCGCGACCTGCTTCGCCTATCGGCGTCCATTGCCACCAGAGCCGGCTTCCCTCGCCAGCACCAGGTCCGCGTCGTCGAGAATGTAGCGGACATAACGGTAGTCGCGAATGAAGCTGATCCGGCCTTCGCGCCATTCCAGCCACATGAAATGACTTGGCTTCGGGGCGGCCCGGTCTTCGAACACCGCGATCACTTCGCGGCCCTCGACCCATGCCGGCCTGAGCCACAAGCCGTCGCTCTTGGCGTAGATCGTGAAGAACATGCCGACGTCGGCGGCGCCCGCGCGCGGCGGGTGCATGGATTGATGGAGCCGCACATCATCGGCGAGCAGCGCGCGCAAGCCGTCCCAGTCGCGTTGGTTGAACAGAGTGACGTAGCGCACGGTCGCCGCGGACGCGATGCGCGCATCGGGGAGCGGATTGGCCTCAGCGTTGAGCCGCCGAAGCCGGGCGCGTCCGCGCGCCAGATGCGCCTTCACCGCATCGACCGTGATGCCAAGCAAAGCGGCGATGTCGGCCAGCGGCTCGTCGAGCACATCCCTCAGGATAATCACGCTGCGTTGCGGCACCGGAAGCTCCGCGAAACGCGACACGGCGGTTTGCACGGCTTGCCTGCGCATCAGCATCTCCACCGGGTCGACCTCGTCGGCAATCTCAAGCGCCGCTTCGATGGGCTCGGCGGCGCGGATCGCGCGGCTGCGCAAAAGGTCCAGCGCGCGGTTGTGGGCAATCCGGAACAGCCAGGGCCTGAGCTGCGGCACCTCGCGCAACTCGTCCAGGGCAATGAAGGCGCGCGCGAACGTATCCTGCACCACATCCTCGCCGTCGATGACAGAGCCCATCAGGCGCGAACAATAGCGGTGCAGCTCCGGCCGCAAGGCGGCGGCAAGGGCAAGCAGCCCCTCCTGCCGGTCGCGCTCCACGGCTGACTTTCCCTCGCTCAAGGGCCCTCCATGATCGTCACGCCCGCGTCGCCGCTGAGGCCGAAGACGACGCCCTCGGCATATTGCGGGTCTTCCAGCACGGAAACCACCCTGTCGCCGAAAGCCCGGGGCGGCATCGGCGCGCCGAAGCGGGTGATGAATTGTTCCGGCGTGATGCCCATCGAGCCGGCATAGGCGCCGGCCGCCGCATCGCCGATCCCGGTGCCGAGGATCATCTGCCGCGGCACGATCGCCTGGAAGCGTATGCCGAGCCCCTTCTCCCGCGCCACGCCATTGGCGTATTTGGCCATGAACCACAGCATCCGCTTGGAGCCGCCATAGCCGCCCGACATCTGCGACCCGGTGACGGCGGCTCCGCTCGACCCGACCAGCACCCGGCTACCCGGCTTGAGCGGCAGGTTCAGCGCCGCCTGCAGCCAGTAGAGCCCGGCCTTGACGTCGGTTTCCCAGGCGATGGAGAAATCCTCCCACTTCAACTCGTCCAGCCGCCCCATCCGGGGCGTGGCACCGGCGTTCAGCACCACTATGTCTGGGCGGACCTCGCCAAGAATGCGATAGGCCGCGTCCTCGTTCGTGACATCGGCCGCAATGGTGGCGACCCCAAGCCGCGCACCGACCGCTTCCAGCGCCTCGGCGCCACGCGCGACCACGGTCACGCTGGCGCCTTGCTCGACCAGCGCTTCGACCAAGCCGAGGCCAAGCCCACGGCTGCCGCCGGTGACCACGATATTCCTGTCCCTGAGGCTCATTGACCCTGCTCCAGTGTTTCACTGTAGCTAAGACGTTTGAGGATCGGGAAAAGAGTCAGGGGTGGGCGAGATTTGGCATCTGCCCCGGCCTTCCGGGATCGTGGTGTGTTGGAGAGGTTCGTGGTGGAGAGGTTCGCGATAGACATGCACTCGGCCGATATGGAGCCGGCGGCAGGCCGGCAGCTTCGAGGTCATGCCCAGTGGACGGTCCGCCGGACATGTGCTCCATGGGCAGGTGACGAAGCGGTGGGGAAGAAGTGAAGCGCGTTTTTCGATTGTTTGCCGCGGCGATCGTGGCGTCCGCCATGAGCGGTTGCACCAGCATTTCCTACTACGCGCAATCGCTGGAAGGTCATGTCCGGATCATGGCCGCGCGCGAAGACGTCGGAAAACTGATCAAGGCCCCTTCTACCCCTGAGGCATTGCGAACCAAATTGACGTCGGCGAGCGCCATAAGGCGTTTCGCGACAGACGAGCTGGCACTGCCCGAAAACAGCAGCTACCGCAGCTATGTCGACATCCACCGGGATGCAGTGACCTGGGCCGTTTTTGCCGCGCCGCAATTCTCGCTCACGCCAAAAACATGGTGCTTTCCGGTTTTCGGCTGCGTTCCGTACCGGGGTTACTTCGATCGCAAATCCGCAACCGAAAGCGCCGTCGCACTTCATGGACAGGGGCTGGACGTCTATGTCACCGCCATCACCGCGTATTCCACGCTGGGCTGGTCCAGTGACCCGCTGCTCAGCACCATGCTGCGTCAGGACGACACCTATCTCGCGAGCCTTATCTTTCATGAACTGGCGCATCAGCGCCTCTATGTGAACGGCGATTCCGCATTCAATGAGGCTTTCGCGGTTTCCGTCGAAACCACCGGCACAAGAAAATGGCTCCGCGCCGCCGGCGATCGCGCCGGATTGCGCCGCTACGAAGCCGACCGCAAACGCAGCGCCGATTTTCTCGGACTGGTGTCGAAAACGCGCGACGAGTTGAGGCAGGTCTATGAAAGCTCCCGCACGCCGGACGAGATGGCGGTGGCCAAGGCAGCCACGCTCGACAGCCTGCGGACACGCTACCGGCAAATGCGCGACAGACGCTGGGCCGGATACCGGGGATACGACGCCTGGTTCAACGCCCCGATCAACAATGCAAAGCTCGCCGCGACTTCTGTCTACGGCGAACAGGTTCCGGCGTTTCTTCGCCTGTTCGAGCTGTGCTCCGGCGATTATCCAAGGTTCTACGCTTCCGTTCGACGGATCGCTGATCTGCGCGAACCGGCCCGTGCCGAAGCGCTCAAGGCCGCGACCACGTGCGATTGACCTGCGGAGCACGATGGGCTTTGGCGTGCTCCGATGGCTCTAAGCCTGGTTCGCCAGGACTGACGTTCCTATGTCCGCGTCGAGCACAAAACGCTCGCAACGCTCGCCGTCGGACTCATCGATGAAGCTGTCGACATGTTTGAAGCCTAGCTTCGCCAGTATCCGCAACGACGCGACATTGCGTGCCGCCGCCTCGGCCGTCACCTGGTCGAGCGCCAGGGTCTCGAAGGCGTAGCGAACCACCTCGCGTGCCGCCTCGGAGCCCAGCCCCTGCCCCCAATGCGCACGCCCCAGCACAAATCCCAATGCGGCTGTCTTGGGGTCGTTCGCGCCGAAGGACAGGGTTATCGTCCCGATCGCGTCTGACACGCCTGCCTGGTCTACCGACCATTTGATCGCCCTGCCGTCGGCGAACCGCTGACGCGCAAGGGCGAGCCATCGCTTGCCCGCGCTGATGTCGTCGGCAACCGGATCGCCTGCAAGGGAGGCGGATTCGACATCGCTCGCGCGCGCGAACCACGCCGGGATATCCTGCTCGCCCGGCGCCCGAAGCACGAGCCTTGCCGTGGTGAGCCTGGGAACTGCCTCCATGGAGGGCAATGGACCGCCGTCTCTGAGTTCCATCCCCAGCCCCGTGCAGCTTCAGCCGATCCGACTCATGGCAAACCTGCTAGGCAGGCGAGCCTTCTTGCCTTCAACCTTGACAGGGAACATGAGAGACTATTCGCTCAGCTTTCCGCCGCGGTGTCCCATCGTCATCTTGGATGCGTACATCGTCGGTGCACGCTTGCCTGGCAGGTTCGCCTCGAGAACGATCTGCTCGACAAACCCTTGGTTCATTTCGAATTCCACGCATTCGTCAAGCTTATCGACAATCCAGAGCATATATTTCTCCGAGCCATGCTTATTAAATTTCTTATCATACCCGCAATCGTCGAGAGGTATCATTTGAGGGAGAACTGGGAGAAGCATGATCTTCGGTTTTGGAAGATCAAAGCAATGCCCCTCATACGAATACCCGACGATAATTCCAGATGACAGTACTTTTCCGCTCTTATATGCCTCATCGAATGACACCACCGTAGAAATCACGATAAATCCGATATTTCGCACGGCTAAGGAAATCTGAGTCGCGTAGCCAAACCCATCGGGAAATCCGTTGATTCTTCGATTTGCAATCAAGTTAAGAAATTCTTCCTTTGTAAGTTTTGAATCACCCAATTGCGTCAAAAATTGCTCATTTTGACTTATATCATCCGATTGTGATCGAACTGATATTGCGAAGTCTGAGCTCTCAAGGTTTTTTGGATGATTGGGGTAAACAAGATCTCCGCCGCCTGGGGCGATACCGTAAAGCCTGACCTGTGTCGCGTTGTAAGCGCCCGATGGAAACGTCAATGTCGGTCGGTGATAGTCGTCGCTCATTTTCCTCGCTCCCTTTTGTTGCAATCGATCAGTTCATAGAATCTCTCGCCATCTGAAGTTTTCTTCAAACTTTTCCGCAAGCGCGGGCGCCAGCCGGTCGCTGACATCGACCAGCGTGGCAGCGGCATTCTCGAAGGTCAGGTCATCCGCATCGAGGCGCGGCCATGCCTGAGCAAGTGCGAGGGCCACTTCGTCCCTAGCTCTGATCAGCATGCTCTTGAACATGAAGGGCCGAGCGCGAAAGGCGCGGGACGTGAAATCCGAGATGCGCTGCATGTCGGACTGGTCGACATCCCTGATATCGATCCCCAGCAGCCGCTCGTCGGCCAACCCCTCGTGCACCAATGCCGCGTGGTAGACGTCGACGATCGTGTCGAACACAGCTCCCGTGAACGGCCGTGACCTGTCATGGATTTCCGCCGTCACCTCCGACATGCGGCGTGCGTTGCTGGCGAGGCGGATCTGCCGATCGCCAGTCAGTTCGGCAATCCGGTTCAATTCATTGAGAACAAGCAGGTTGCCATCGCAGTGCCGCAGCAGCCGGTCCATGCCGCTGTCGAAATTCAGGAAGGACAAGAGCGAGACCAGATCCGAGCTGGCTTCGTGGAACGGCCCGAAATCGCCTTGAGTCAGGCCGCCGGCTGGTGTCCCAAACAGCGAAAACAAGATTGCGTGGCCGACCTCATGTGCGATCACGTCAAAGTTGAGCGCATAGGGATAGTTGCCTCCGTCGATGCCGCGCTCTCGGCCGAGTTCCAGATAGCCATAACCCGATTGCGCATTCTCCCAGTCAACGAACGGAATGATTTCGAGCCGCTCGTACGTCTCGGCAAAATACCAGACAATCGGTTTGCCGAGGTAGCTTTCCCAGATGTCCAGCACGCGGCTGACCGAGGCGAAAGCGTGCGCGGAAAGGAACTGCCTCGATGTCAGGGAAAGCTGATCGAAATGGCCGTCAAAGCCAGCCTCCGCGGGCGGAAAGATTTCGCCGACAAAGGGTGGCAGATAAGGGTAGTCGTAAGGCTCCTTGTCAAGGAGCGGATCGCGAACGTAGATGCGGTGATCTTCCGGACCGGGGCGGATCAGATCCGGTGGAGTAGAAATCCATACTGTCTCAGGTGTTCCGTAACCCGAAAGGTGAGGGACCTGCGCGTAGACCAGGAACCGCGTTCCCAACGCGGGATCTTGCGCAACGACACGATCGACCGCGTCCAATTGCTTGGCCCCCTCTGAGCCTATGACCGTATCACGGCGCTTACGTCACGTAAATCATCGACCGCCAAGAGGCCAGGGCCTATAGCGCCAGCCCCGCATCATCCATATCCTTGGAGAAGGCCGAGGTTAGCTGCAATTCCGGCATGGGGTGTGCTTTTTCAAATGCTTGCTCCCGCAAAAGTTCGAGTGCCCGCAGGGCATCTTGCTTTTTTTGCTGGACGAAAGCCGCGCCGAGTTCCCTGCACAAATTCTCGACGTCGTCCTTGCCGTCGTGCGCATCCCGGACCATCCGTGCCAGGGTGCGCTCGCGAAAGTTGACGGCCTGCGCCGCCCCCTCGAGCCTCGCCTGCTGTTCGGGTGAAATCACGCCGCGCCGGCAAGCGGCGCGAACGGTCCGGCGTAGGTCAATCAGCGCATGCGTCAATTGAGCGAAATTCACCTCGGCTGGTCCGTGCAATACCGCTACCGCGTCGTCGGGTGCAAAGGCGAAGCGGCGATACCATCGGTAGATAAGCCCGACGCCTTGCATATGGGGGAACAGCTCGGCCGCTCGAAGGGCACCCATGCTGGCCGCGCCGACGACATGAATGCCGCGGCTGAGGGCCCACAGGATTTCCTTGTGCCGAACCGCGGGCTCGGCCTGAAAACCGCCGTCTATTACAAGGATCGCACTCGGGTCGAAATGCTGCACGGCCGACACGATCGAGCCTTGCACGGCCGGGGGAAGGCATACCGCATCGACGACCTTCAATGCGTCGGCATGGGACACGGTAGGGCCGGTGAAGACGAGCTTCGGGCGCATGGTCCCTACCCCTGTAAGAGCGGCTGCAAGGCAGGGATGACGATCCTGACAACCGACAGGGTGTCGAGCGGTTTCGTTGGCACCCGGATTAGGTGAACCGCATCGAACCCCCTCTCTTCGAGAATTGCCAAGAGGACCGACAGCCCGTCCGACGCCGTGTTGAATTTCTGCTCGGCGAGCGCGCGGAAGTCCACGCTGCGCGGGCCATCGCGGAGGAGCCGGCGATGCGCCGCGATCATCCGCCGATCGGGGTATTTCGGATAGAACGCGCGCGTCAGGTCATCGCGCGCGCCCGAGATCGCCGCCAGACGGGCCTGGGCCGCTTCGTGGATGGCGTGCGTCGCGGCGCCGGCGGGACTGAAACCGGCAGCCGAACCATCAGCCGGATGATCCAAAAGGACCATTTCCGTCGGTTCGTCCTCCAGCAAATGGCACCACACCACCGGTATGCCCAACGGCGACAAAGCTTGCCAAAGGCCGACCAGCACGTTCTTGGCCGCCAAGGTTTCCAGGAGATCGCGGAGCGACGGATCATCGATCGTCTCGGTATCGATGCGTTGACGGTGGAAAAACCCGTGGGTCCGGTATGCCGTGGCGATCGCGTCGCGTTCGATGCATTCAAGCATGCCATGAACGATGGCATCGGGCTCCTCGAAGCCCGCGGCCAAACCGCTCGTCGATGCCGCGAAAATGCCGTCATGGGGCAGTGACGGCAACACATAGGCGGTGTGCACGAGCTCGAAAGGGACTAGGTCGCGGCTGCCGGTAAGAAGATTGTCCGCGGCTACCCACGCCGTCTCCCTGCCGCGCCATCCGGGCGCGGTGCCACCCTGGAGATGCCTTTCGAAACGATCGGGCGGGATGCCCAACAGATCGGCGCGGCCGACGACTGTGTCGAAATTCGCCACCTGCTCCGCAAAGAAGCTCTCGGCCGATTCCAGCATGGCCGATATCGCGGCTTGCGCCAGGGTGGCGCCCTTCCCTTGCGCGACCGCGTTGGAGAGCGAGAAAGGTCTTGTCACTTGCACGACCGGGATGCCGAGTTGGTCGAGCCCGGTAATGTCGGCGATCCGCGTGATGCCCAAGCCTTCGCGCATCTTCATCAGTCTCGCCAGCGCCTCATCGGGCGGCGGACCCAGGCGTTCATATCGCTCCAGCATCGCGGATACTCTTGCAGGGCCGGCTAGTGCCGAACGGCCGATTCGGGATTGACGATCAGCGCGGCGCCCGGCTCGAGAGCGGATTTCGCACGTTCGACCCGATCGCGATAGCGCGACGACAGTTCAGGTGACAGGCCTGATGATTGAAGGGTCTCGTATGTACCGACGAGGAAAGGCACAGCGCTTTGCTCCGCGGCTATGGCGATGCTCTTTTCGAGGGCAGCGATTATGTCCGCCTCCGCATCGCCCTGGAGAAGAAGTAGCTCCGCCCTTCGCCGGTAGAGCTCCGCCAGCCAGAAGCGGCTGCCTCCGGCCTCGGCCTGCGCCACGGCCGAGCCCAGCAGCGCGAGCGCCTCATCGACCTCGGCGGTTCGTGTCAAAAGCTCTGCCAGCATGCTGCAATAGACCGGTTCGTCCTCAGGCGTCTGGAACGCGCCATGGAGGCCAAGGCCTTGCCGCATTTTTTCCCTGCCGCTCTCGACCTGGCCGGCGTTGCCGTCGCACCAGCCTTCGAAGATTTGCGCCGCGGCGGCCAGGGCGGGCATATAATGGCGCTCCGTCAAGTGGCGCAAATCCGCTATCACGCTTCGCAGCATCGAAAAATCGCGGCGATAGCAATGCAGCATCGCCTCGTTGAGGTAGGCATGCGCGATGCTGCCGGCATGTTCGGTTAGCTGCGCCCAGTTCCTAGCTTCCGACATCGAATGGATCGCGCTTGCCGGCTTTCCGACGAACCACAGCGACAAGGCGCGGTGGGCGAGCCCGCAGACCCTCGCGTCATGCCCGCCGAACAACGCGGCATTGGCTTTGCCCTGGCCGTGCTCATAGAGCGACAGTCCGGCGTCGACGGCCGCGATACAGCGGTCGTGGCGGCCAAGATTGAAGTCGATTGCCCACACGCAATGCCTGGCCTGGAGTTGCACTTCGGCATCCTCGACATCCCTGAGATCCCTGAGCACGACTTCCGCGCGCTCGCCGTCCATGACGGTATCCGTGAACCACCAACCCCAGTAGATCGGGAACCACTTGGCCCGCTCCGCCACCGGCCGCCGCCGGGCGATCACCACGCCGTTCTCGTACAATTCGCGGGCGGGCGCCGAGTTCGGACCTTCGACAGCGGTCAGGATGGGACCGAGCACGATCATTGCCGATAGCCGCAGCGCGTCTCGCGTGTCGGCTGCCGCAACGCGCTCGCAGAGCGCCAATGCATGCTCGAGTAGCTGCCTCGCTTCCGCCATTGCTGAGCGGGACGAGCTTTCCGTGCCTGCAATCACGAACTGAGCGATCGCGTCCTCCAGAAGGCCTGCGCGCTCGGCGTGCTCGGCGATCTCGGCGGTGCCCAGCCACCCGGCCAGGTTTCGGTTGCGGCTGACCGCGGCAAACAGGCGGCGATGCAAGGCCTGCCGTCTCTTGCGCAGCGTTGCGTTGTAGATCGTCTCCTGAATAAGCGCATGGCGCACGCCATGGACCGGAACGCCGGAAGACCGCACGCGGATCAGGAACCCGGCCTCCATCAGCGAATCCAGCGCGTTTGCGATGATTTCGTCGTCGAGCTCCGGCAACAGCGCGCGCAGCAATTCCTGATTGAAACGATTGCCCACGACGGCGGCGGCGCGCGCGACTTCGCGTGCCGGCCCCAGCGTTTCGAGCCTGGCCTCGATCACGCTTTCGAACACCGAGGCATGACTGCGCGTCGCGGTCCGCGCCAGCCGATCCGTTGCCGAGGCCGCGTTCTCGGTCATCCATTGGCAGATTTCCTCGATGAACAGCGGGATGCCTCCGGTCACGCGTTCCACCACGTCGAGCAATTCCGGGGAAGTTGACGGCTTGCCTTGCGGCCACATGGCCGCGATCGCCAGCCGCGTTTGCTCGCGGTTGAGCGGCTCTAGTGAGATATGCCTTGGATTCGATGCTGCCAGCCAGCTTTCGGATTCAGGGCGCGTCGTCGCGATGACAAGCGCCCGGAAGTGACGGGCCGACCGTGCAAGCTCAGCCAATAATTGTCTCGACGTCAGGTCGATCCAATGTATGTCCTCGACCACCAGGACGATCGGTCCGCTGGCGCACAAGGCTTCGAGCGAGTGGCGAACCGCCCAATTGGCTTTCGCGCGCATCGCCTCGGCGTCGATTTCCTTGAGCATCGGATCGGCTCCCGCGGCGCCGAGCAGGAACGAGAAGATGTCGATGATTTCGGGATCGCGGACGTCATGATCGCGGAATACTTCCGCCACGGCGGCAGCGCTCAGCTGTCCTTCGTTGCCGGCGAGATCGCCGCGTACGTTCTGTAGCAGCGGATGCAGCGCCGAGCGCAAGCCGCCGGGCGTGCACTGGAAGAGCAGCAGTTTCGCGCGCTGGTGACGCGTGCGCCGGCGCACTTCGTGAAGAATGCGCGACTTGCCGATGCCGGCCTCGCCCTCGATCACCACCACGCCGCCGTTTCCCGCGACGGCGCTGTCCCATGCTTCGGCGATCGTGGCGAGCTCGGCCTCGCGATTGACGAGCGGACTGCTCAGCCGCCCGAAGGCGAAGAAGCGGTCGACCTCGCGCTTGTGACTCAGCGCGCGCCAGACCAGCTCCGGCTCGGCAAACCCCTTGATCGCATGGGGGCCCCTGAAGCTGAACACATGCGACCGTCGCGCCAGGTTGCGCGTCGCGTCCGAGACCACCACCGTATCCGGCTGCGCGATGGCCTGGAGCCGCGTGGCCATCGCGAAGGCAGGGCCGGTGACATTGTCACGACCGGTGTCGGCGTCACCCTTGTGGATCAGGGTCATCGATGTCGCGATTCCGACCCGGACATGCAGATCGGCGCGGCCTTGGTCCGAACCGACCCGCCTGCAGGCGTCGATGATTTCGAGCCCGGCCCGGATCGCCAGCGATGCCGCGTCCTTGGCGTCTATTTCGGCGGGAAACAAAGCAACGCCGCCATCGCCGACCTCGACCTGGACGGCACCCGAGCACGACGCGACCGCCTGTCTCGCCGCCCGCTGGAAGGCTGATATCAGTTCCTCGAACTCTTCGATGTCCAGGATGGCAAGAAGGTCGGTCGATCCGACCAGGTCGTAGCAGAGCGCGGTCAGGATCCGGCGCTCATGCCGGGCTTCGGACGCATTTTTGCCGTTGCCGCCCAGAAAACCTGTTGCTACCGACGCCGCCGGCAACGCGACCGGGCTCTTCTCCGACATGCTGCGATTTCCTCGCCGAGCACAGTGACGGCAATATTAGCAAAGTGCGATGCTGTTCACAAAACACTTAATCGGTGGGCGGGGCGGGAAAGCCGATGCCGGGATCATATGGAGAGATATGCTCACGGCGTAAACTCCCCGTGGCGTTGACATTTGCCGCGACCGCTTTTGGTGGGCGGCAGGGATGACTTCGATGACCGAAATAAAGCTGTCACCAACCGAGCTTATCCGATCCTCGGGAATGAACCATCCACGTGACACGCCTTGAGGCAGCCCGGCCGGAGGGCGATCGGAAATGTGGAATGCTGTTTTCGGAGACGACCATGCTTGAACGGACAGACAGGGCCGCGCCCCACCGGGATCACACGAAGAAATAGGACATGTGGCTGAGTGAATTCGAGATTGTCCTGCGCGACCGCGTCATTGCCAATGGCGCTGTCAGGATCGAAGACGGCCGGATCGCCGAGATCCGCGACCAGCCTGTCGAGAACGCCGACCTCATCGGCGGCGGCCGCCTGCTGCTGCCCGGTTTCATCGATATGCATGGCGACATGGTGGAGCGGGAAGTGGAGCCGCGCAGCGGGGTCCACGTGCCGATGGCAATCGGCATCGCCGAACTCGACAAGCGGCTGGCCTCCTGCGGCGTGACCACCGCCTATGCCGCGCTCTCCTTCATCGGCAACAGCGCCACCGCAGCCTTGCTGCGCTCGGAAGAACATACATCTTCGATCATCGAGACCATCACCGGGCTGAAAGACGACCTTCTGGTCGATCACCGCATCCATGCCCGTTTCGAGGTGACGTTCACCGCGGCTGTCGGCGTGCTGGAAAGATTGATGGATGCCGGCAAGCTGCATCTGGTTTCGCTGATGGATCATACGCCCGGACAGGGACAGTACCGCGATGTCGAATTGTATATCGCCCGCATGGCCAAGGAGCGCGGCATGTCGATAGCCGATGTATCCGAGGTCGTCGGCAAGCGCATGGCCGATCGAAACGGGCATGGCGGTGTGCTCGGCACGTTGCAGAGCCTGTCGGCGTTTGCCCGCGCCCGCGGCATCGTGCTCGCCTCGCACGATGACGACACTCTGGAAAAGGTGGAATTTGTCCACGGCCTGGGAACCGTGCTCAGCGAATTCCCGGTGACCCTGGAGGCTGCGCGGGAAGCCCGCCGGCTGGGCATGTATACGGCCATGGGCGCGCCCAACGCGCTGCGTGGAGAATCCTATTCGGGCAATCTTTCCGCCCGCCAGGCCTATGAGGCCGGGCTGCTCGACATGCTGGCCAGCGACTATCACCCGGCCTCGATCCTGCCGGCCGTGCTCGGCCTGGCGGAGCTGCGCGACGGTGGCCTGGCGAAGGCTGCGGCGCTGACAAGCGCTAATCCGGCCGAGGCACTCGGGCTCACCGATCGCGGCGCCATCGAAGCCGGGCTTCTGGCCGATCTCGTCGTCGCCGACCGCCAGCCGGTGCCACGTGTGCGAGCAACCTTCCGCGCCGGCCGCATGATCTACGGCGACGGCACGCTGAGCCGTTCGCCGCCTCCCGGGAACGGCAAACGGCTCTAACGCTTTGTCTTGACGCAATTCCCGCGGGGAAAGCGCCGCGCGCTTTTCCCGGGAAACCACTTCACGGTTTTCCCGGAATTGCTCTAGGTGCCTGCCATCCAGAACGCCAGCATCCGCTTGGTCTCGCCGGAGGTCCGGCGCTTTTGCCAGTCCGGGTCACGCGACAGATATTGGAAGGGATCCTTCCTCTCCTTGGCCGCCTCCGCGAGATAGGCACGCCAGCGATAGTGGCTGTAGGTCTGCATGGCGTTGATGGCGTAGTGCATGGCGATCTTCTTGTGGCCCCGAATGACGATGAAGTTCTCGTCGTTTGCGGCACTCGCCGAGTGCGAAAAATTATGTGAGCCCGTGACGACGATGGGATCGTCGCTGAATGGATCGATCACCAGCACTTTTGAATGCGTGATGGCGTGACCTATGGCCGATTGGAAGTCGGCAGCCGTACCTTCCACGGCCCATTGCCCAACCGGTTTCTCAACCCCGGTGTCCTGCGCCGCATCGAGGAAAAAATCCTCGGGCTTCGCCTTCAGCAGCTTGAACTCCTCGAGACCCTTGCCGGTAAATCGGGTCGCGACGCCGCGCACATAGAGCTTCTTCTCCTTTTGAAGCCTGAGCAATGTTCGCACCGGCTCGTTGCCCGGCTGAAACATCACGAAAAAGACCCCATGCTGCGCACCTTCCACCAGTTTGACGAGTTCCCTGATGTCGATTTCATCGCTCAAACTCGAGAACCAGCTGTCGATGGCGCCGGCACCGAAAGCGATGCCTTGCTCGGGCGAATTGTTGGATCGCAGCAGGTCGTCGGAAATCGCGCTCTTTGCGTCGACCAGCAGGTTGAACTGCGCTTCGTACCGCTCTGCCAGCACCGGATGCTCGAGCATGATGCCATTGTTGAGCTGCGTGCAGAGACCGGTCGGTGTCCAGTTCGTGCTCCCGGTCCACACCTTGGCCGGCTCGAACTTGTCGTTCGCAGCGCGCCCGATGACCAGGAACTTGTTGTGGGCCAGTGCTTTCGGTGCGAGGAAGCGGTCGTGCACGACAACATCCGCGCCGCGCAGACGCGCCCGCGCATCCGCGTTTTCGTCCTCGCCCTCGGCATCGACGCTTCCATTCGCCAGGACGATCTTCGCCCGTTTGCCGATGGCGCTCAGCCCGTCGATGAGTTCCTCGTCGCTGAGCTCATAGAGCGCGGCATGCAGCTCCAGCTCCTCATCGGCCGCGACCTCGGCCATCATCTTCAGCATCGTTTCGCGCAAAGTGCCGCCCAGAAAGGCCCTCGCCTCACGGTCGACATTCTTGCTGACGATGACGGCGGTTTCCTTCAACTCCTTGAGCGTGATCCCCTTGCGCTTCATGTAACGCGCCATGAACTGCGACAGCACATAACCCCGGTTGAAGTGGACACTCGCACCGTCGCCGCAATCGGCGGAAAGTGTCAGCATTTCGGACCATTCGCTCGCCGGCCCGTCTTCCAGCGCGCCAGAGGCACCCTTGACCCTCGCGACGATACGATAGGCAATGACGTCGCCAAGGTCGGCGGCGTGGTCTGTCCAGTCATAGCGTTGGAATGGCCAGATCCGCGAGGAACGCGAGGTGATCCGGTTGCCGTCCTTGTCGACCTCCGTATCGTCTTCGAACCCGACGCGGTTCGACAGATAGTTGGGGGCGGAGGCGCCGCGGCGGCACTGGATGGCAAATCCCAGACATCCCTCAATGTCCTCCTGATGCGACCAGACGAGATGCACATCGTCGGCATTTGCAAACACTTTCAAGATGATATCGGCCACATCAGCCTCCCTCGCCGCTGTCAGCGCTTCTTATCGTCCCTATAACAGTATCAGCACTGGATAAGTCAGTATAGAAGAGCTTTCATCCGAGAGTCCAGCAAACGAAAGAAGGGGGAAAAATGCATATAAATTGCCGTCTTTCGATAAAATTGGCAACATTCCTCGCTCATAATTCGCCGGCTTATTAAAGCTCAAAACTCAACCTTTGCCTCATCCGAACTCGAAGCTTGTGCCAAGCGTATTGCAGAGGTAGGTTATTGCCTGGACCGCTCGCGCCGGCGTTCCGGCAAGAAGAGCCCAAATATTGGGCGGATTTATTTCCTATGGCAACATGGACGCGCCGGTCGTTTCCTGCCGCGCCCTCCCGCCCGATCCGAAGCGCGGACGACATTGCGTTTTGAAGGAATCCCTTCGGCCACACGAAACGGCACGCATGCCGGGTCCGAACCCGATCAAAATGTCGATTGGGTCGGAGCTAAAGATCGAGCTCCACCATCATTCCACGCTCCTCTGCCATTTCCAGCAGCAGATCCTGCAGGGTCTCAATGGTCTGGGCCTTGCGGGCTGTCGCCGGCAGTTCCTCGATACTCTCCTTCATCGAAATCACGGCAGACCCGGTTTTCTCCGAGAGCAGCCGTGCGATAGCTGCGCGGATAAGCGCATTCTGATCGGGCATGATTCCCCCTTCATGCTATAACGGCACCATTTTCTTTCATGCTGTATGCCTTGTCGCAACTTATGCGAGCATTCATTCACGCCTGCAAGTCGTCTCGTTGATATTCGTATGATCGACAGCCGCTCAACAGCGAGAGCGACGGCACCCTGCTGTCGTCGGGTTCCATGGCGGCGAGCAGGGCGAGCGGCACTTCGTGCCGACAGAGCCCGATCAAGATCCTGCCTTCTACCGCAACCGGTAATTCGGTGTATCTGTCGAAAATGGAAAACGTGCCTGTCGGCTCGTACAGGATCTCGAAACGCTCCAAATCACAAACCTCATCTCCCCGGAAGGCCTGTAACGCACGCACCCATCAGAGGTTGCATAACGAATCGATTTTTCCCGAGGGCCGCCGCTGAGGGCCGAAATCATCGAGAAGATGAAGGAGGCAGGCGGCAAATGAGGCTGATGCCGTCCCTCCTCATCAGGGGTGGGAGCCCTGAACCGCCTCGGGCCGGCGACGCATCAGCAGATAGAACGCGGCGACGTGCGTGATCATCAGAAGCGGCACATAGAGGATCGGGATCGCGTAGGCCGCCCCCAGTTCCCCTGCCAGATCGGGAAGGGCGAGTTGGACCCCTTGATAATAGTCGACGACGATGTCGACGGCTCCCACGAGATTGAAGGCGATGACAAGCGGCCAGAATAGCTGATGTCTGCGTGCCGTGAGAAGCGCCAGCATGGCCAGCAGGCCGGTGGCGAAGTCACCACAGGCCGCGAGGACGGCGAAATCAGCCGGCAGATTGGGCCCGACGACACCTGGAAGCATGAAGACAAGCCCGAAGAAGCGGAAGCTGTGCAGCGTGGCGATGGCGCGTTGCGCCTCGAGGCGGTCCATCGCTTTGAGCCTGGGCCAGGCATAGGCGCCGAAGCACAGCAACCATGGCACGTAGCCCAGAGCGAGATGGATGTCGAAGATCATGGCCGGCGACATTCCTGCCTCCTTCAAGCCTTGCCCGGAATGGCTTCGAAGATGGCGGTCAGAATGCCCAGCCGGCCTTCCCCGAGATTGCGTCCGAGGTTGGCGGCAACTCCCGCGAAGTCCGACCCCATGACGAGGCCGAGATTGAGCAAAGGGGGCGGTCCGGACGCCCGCAATTGCGAAAACCACGCCTTGGCTGCCTCGGTGTCGTCTTGCCATACGAGCGTTTCAAAGCCTGCCTGCTCGATCCGCGCAAGCGTTTCAGCCGCGGTGAGCAAGAAACTCTCCGCCGGGCTTCGTGCCCAGGGAACGGGATAATGCGGATCGCCGCCGTTCAACACGACGTCATGGGTGGCAAACCTGCCGCCCGGCTTAAGCACCCGCCTGATCTCGTCATAGAGCCGTCCGCGCTCGGTGATGTTCATCGCCACGTGTTGCAGCAACACGACATCGAAATGGCTGTCGTCGAAGGGAAGCGCCAGCGCGCTGGCGCCCTCGAACGTTACCTGTTCGCTCAGCCCCATTCGTTCGGTCAGATAGTGCGCTGCCTCGACAAACGGCTCACTGAGGTCTACGCCCGTCACCCGGCAGCCATGGGTCGCCGCCAGGAAACGGGCCGGCCCACCGAGCCCCGATCCGACATCGAGGACGATCGTTTCCGGGCCAATTCCGGCCAACCCGGCAAGCTCGGCGGTCGCCGCCAGCCCGCGGGTGTGGAATTGGTCGAGCCCCGCCAACTGCTCCGGCATGAGCCGTTGGCCCTCTGGTCCCAAAGCGGCCAGCGCCGTCTTGAGACGATCGGTCAGGCCGCTCGCGCGGTAATGAGCGCGCACTGCGTCGAGATTATCCGTCATTGCGGTTTCCTCTGGATTTCCGTCGTTGCCGCAGAGATAGACGCGCTTTCTAACCGCGACTATCCGCGATAATGTCGATGCGCCATGAAGCAGAACTTCACAGTCAGGCAGGGAGCGCTCGACGGCGTCGAGGCCTTCCTGAGCGTCGCCCGGCATCGTAATTTCCGCAAGGCGGCGGCCGAGCTCAAGGTAACGCCGTCGGCGATGAGCCAGGCGATCCGCACGCTCGAGGCGCGCATCGGCGCCGCGCTCTTCACCCGCACGACGCGCAGCGTCGGCCTGACCGAAGCCGGGGAGCGCTTTCTGTCACGTGCCGGACCTGCATTCGAGGAACTGGTTGCCGCGAGCGAGGTGGCGCGCGACCTCGGCCAGCGGCCGACCGGACTGCTGCGCCTCTCGGTACCGCCGTCGGTGGTGCCGATCCTGCTGGAGCCGCTCATCGCATCCTTCTGCCAGGCCTATCCGGAAATCGAGCTGGAGATCGTCGCCAGTGGAGAACTCGTCGATCTTGCCGCCGAGGGCTTCGACGCCGGCATCCGGCCCGGCGAATTTGTCGCCGCCGACATGATCGCGGTGCGCTTGACGCCGCCGCTGCCATTCGTGGTCGTCGGTAGCCCTGATTATCTGCGCCAGCGGAACGTGCCGCAACGCATCGAGGATCTGCGCAGCCATGCCTGCCTGCGCATGCGCCGGTCAAACGGATCGATCGCGCCCTGGCCCTTTATCGACGGCAACAAGTCGGTCGAGGCCATCGTCTCCGGGCCGCTGATCGCGCATGATTATCCGACGCTTCTGGGCGCGGCGATGCAAGGGGCCGGCCTTGCCCAGGTGCCCCAGCCGCTCGCCAGCGTGCCGGTCGCTGACGGCCGGTTGCAGGAGGTGCTGAGGTCCTTTGCCGTGACCTTGCCTGGGCTTTTCCTGTACTACCCGGGGAAGCGCCAGGTCTTGCCCAAGCTGCGCGCGTTCATCGACCATGTCAGGCACCGAGGCGACGCCGAGGCACGCGCCTGAGCTACCTGGCCCGCAACGAATTGCAATTGGCGCTTGCCGAAGCCGGCGGCCTTGCTCATCCATGGCAAACAAACAACAGCCTGGGAACAATGATGACCGACGCCAGCTTTCACCTCGTCGAAGCGACGATCGACCAACTGCGCCGCGCGCTGGATGACGGCCTCGTCACCAGCATCGAGCTGGTCGCGGCCTATCTCAGGCGCATCGCGCATTTCGACCGGCACGGCATCGCGCTGAACGCCGTGCCCGTGCTCAACCCTGATATGTTCGAGGATGCCGCCGCTTCCGACGAGCGGCGCCGGCAAGGAAAGACACTCGGGCCGCTCGACGGCATCCCCTACACCGCCAAGGACAGCTACAAGGTCAAGGGCCTGACGGTGGCGGCCGGCTCGCCGGCCTTCGAGCATCTCGTCGCCAACGAGGATGCCTTCACCATCGCCAGGCTGCGTGCCGGCGGTGCGGTGCTGATCGGCCTCACCAACATGCCGCCGATGGCCAATGGCGGCATGCAGCGCGGCGTCTATGGCCGCGCCGAAAGCCCCTACAATGCCGATTACCTGACCGCCGCCTTCGCGTCGGGTTCGTCCAACGGGTCCGGCACGGCAACGGCGGCCAGCTTCTGCGCCTTCGGGCTCGGCGAGGAAACCTGGTCGTCCGGCCGCGCTCCCGCCACCAACAATGCGCTCGTCGCCTACACGCCCTCGCGTGGCGTGATCTCGGTGCGCGGCAACTGGCCCTTGGTGCCGACCATGGACGTGGTGGTGCCGCACACGCGCAGCGTACCCGACATGCTGGAACTGCTCGATGTCATCGTCGCCGACGATCTGGAAACGCGAGGCGATTTCTGGCGCGCGCAGCCTTGGGTCGCTTTGCCTAGAAGTTCCGAGCTACGCCCGCCGCGCTACACGGACATGACGTTGGAAGGGTCGCTCCGGGGCAAGCGGCTCGGCGTACCCAGAATGTATATCGGCCGCGACAGCGAGGCCGACCGGCCGATCGCAACCCGCGCCTCGGTGCTGGCGCTGTGGGAACAGGCGGGTGCGGATTTGCAACGGCTGGGCGCCGAGGTGGTCGAGGTCGATTTTCCCGTCGTCTCCAACTACGAGCGTGACCGTCCCGGCGCGCGAACCATGGTCGAGCGCGGACTGGTGCCGCGGGATTTCGCCGAGCGCGAACTCTGGGACCTCAGCATCTGGGGCTGGGACGATTTCCTGCGCGCCAATGCCGACCCCGCTTTACCCGATCTCGCCGCGGTCGACGGCCCCAGGATTTTCCCGCAGCCGCCCGGCACGCTGCCAGACCGTTATGAGGGCGGCTTCGACTTGGCGCAGTATGTCGAGCGCGCGAAATCGGGCGTCACGCCGTTGGCCGACATTCCCACGCTGGAGGACGGCATCAAGGGACTGGAGACGACAAGGCGCATCGATTTCGAGGACTGGCTAGACGACAACCGCCTCGACGCCGTGATCCTGCCGGCCGCCGCCGATGTCGGACCGGCGGACGCCGACGTCAACGAGGCGTCCGCCGATCTTGCCTGGCGCAACGGCACCTGGGTCGCCAATGGCAATCTGGTCTGGCGCCATTTCGGCATCCCGACCGTCACCGTGCCGATGGGCACCATGGCCGACATCGGCATGCCGGTCGGCCTGACCTTCGCCGGCAAGGCCTATGACGACGAAAAGTTGCTGCGCATGGCCGGCGATTTCGAGCGCGCCACTCAGCGCCGCACCCGCCCGCCGCGCACGCCCGAGCTGGCCGGCGATGTGTTTTCAGGCCAACCCAGCCGAGCCGGCAATGGCAAGGCGCCCGCGCTCAAGCTTATGGCCGTGACACGGGCTTCGGGTGATCTGGACGAGATCGCCATCACACTCGAAATGGTTGGCGAGGTTGCCGAAACGGCCAGCGTCAAGGTACATCTCAACGGAGAAGCCGTGGAGATGCAGCGAAGCGGTGCGTGTTTCACCGGGCGGGCGCTTGTCCCTGCCGCCGAGCATCGTCGGTCCCACAGTGTCTGGCGCGGCTCGTACGGCTCCATTGTCACGGCGGAGCTGCGACTGCATGATGGGCGCACCGCCGGCGTCTATGCGGTTACCGGCGGGATTGGGTGAGGAGCAGCCAGGATGGGCTCAGCCATGATCAAGGTCAAGCAACTCGCCCATGTCTGCATCTTCGCCGATGACCTCGAAGAGACGCGGCGCTTCTACAGTGATGTCCTTGGCATGGACGTCCAGTTCAACTTCCTGCGCGACGGCGCGATTTTCGGCTTCTACCTCAATTGCGGCGGCCGCAGCCATGTCGAGGTTTTCCAGAAGGACGGAGCACGGTTCAGCGAGACGGACCAGATCAACCATTTCTGCCTGGAGGTCGAGAACATCGACGCCGCGATCGCCCACATCACGTCCATGGACGTCGACGTCACCGCCAAGAAACTCGCCTGCGACGACACCTACCAGGCCTGGCTGCGCGACCCTAACGGCGTGAAGATCGAACTGTTCGAATACACCGGCAAAAGCGCGCAATTTACCGGCGGCGATCGGGTCGCCGACTGGTAGAGCCTGATCAAGATTTAACGCTTTGCGGCATGGGCAAGGTATGAGCGGATCGTTTCCAGCTTGTCTTGCGACAAGCCGGAGATGAGAGCTTCGTCCATATGCCCTGCGAGAATGAGACGGGTAAACACGTCCAGAAGCTGGGAGTAACGGTAGTCGAGCGTCCCGTCGATCTCCCGTCGCTGTTCCCGCAAAAAATCCTCGACCTCCCACATCTCGGAAGGTTGCGTAGCTGCACTGGCCCTGCTCTTGAACTCGGCCATCGTCTTTGCCAGCGCCACCTCCAACGCCGCATCGACGCCCGGCGCGTGATCTTCTTTTCGGACGCTGACCAGCTATCCCGGGTGTCCATCACCGTCTCCGCGCATCTCCTCCGACCCTAAGCCCAGGATTTCATGAAACCGCGCTTACGGCTAGCGCGCGGCCCACAGCAAACCGCGCTCGGCAATCAGCGCCATTTCCGGCACCGCGAACTCGTCCGCCGTGTGGCCAAGCGAACTGTAAAAGACCTTGCCGGCGCCATAACGCCGCTTCCAGACGACCGGCATGACGACGCCGCCAATCCCGGGGAAATGCGCGTCGGTGAAGGTGGTTGTCGCCAGCACCTCGTTGCCCGGGTCGACATGCATGTAATATTGCTCCGACCGGTAGGCGAAGCCACTGACGCCGCTGGTGATCGGGTCGTCCGGCCGGGCGATGACGACACGATAGTCGATGATGTCGCCGGGATGCGCGACCCATTGGCCGCCGGTCATGAACTGGTAGTCCGGCTCATTGCGAAAACTGTCGCCCATCGTGCCGTGAAAACCGCCGAGCCCGCTCCCTTGGCGAACCGCCTGCGTCAGGTTCTTCAGTTCCGCTTTTTCGATCGTCGACATGGTGATGACAGGCACGATGAGATCGAATGAAGCGAGGTCCGGATCGGCGAACATCGCCGTGCCGTGGCCGAGCGTGACCGCGAACCCGTTACGCTCGAGCATATCGCGCACGACGTTGGCGCTGCGCTCCGGTGTGTGGCCTTCCCAGCCGCCCCAGGCAATCAGGGCTTTCTTCGACATGCAGCAACCTCCCTCGATCTATTAGACCGACGACCGCTCGCCGCATGGGTCAGCGCCAGCCGAGCGCCGGCGCGACATGGGTGAGGATCGCCTCGATGACATGGGCGTTGTAGTCGACGCCGAGCTGGTTGGGAACCGTGAGCAGAAGCGTGTCGGCCTCGGCAATCGCCTCGTCCTGCGCAAGCTCCTTGATCAGCACGTCCGGCTCGGCGGCGTAGCTGCGGCCGAAGATCGCCCGCGTATTCTCCTCGATGAAGCCGATCTGGTCGCGGCTCTCATTGCCGCGGCCGAAATAGGCGCGGTCGCGATCGTCGACCAGCGCGAAGATGCTGCGGCTGACCGAAACGCGCGGTTCGCGTTCATGTCCGGCCGCCTCCCACGCCTCGCGATAGATGCGGATCTGCTCCGCCTGCTGGACATGGAACGGCTTGCCGCTCTCGTCGAATTTCAGCGTCGAGCTCTGCAAATTCATGCCGAGCTTCGCCGCCCATTGCGAGGTGGCGTTGGTGGCCGCGCCCCACCAGATGCGCTCGCGCAAGCCCTCCGAATGCGGCTCGAGCCTGAGCAGGCCGGGCGGATTGGGAAACATTGGCCTTGGGTTAGGCTGGGCGAAGCCTTCGCCGCGCAGCGTGTCGAGGAAGACCTCGGCGTGATGGCGGGCCATGTCGGCGTCGCTTTTGCCTTCCTGCGGCACGTAGCCGAAGTAACGCCAGCCATCGATCACCTGCTCCGGCGAGCCGCGGCTGATGCCGAGCTGCAGGCGTCCGCCGGCGATGATGTCGGCGGCACCCGCATCCTCGGCCATGTAGAGCGGATTTTCGTAGCGCATGTCGATGACCGCCGTACCGATCTCGATGCGGCTGGTCTTGGCGCCGACGGCCGCCAGCAGCGGGAATGGCGATGCGAGCTGGCGGGCGAAGTGATGCACGCGGAAATAGGCGCCGTCCGCGCCGAGCTGCTCGGCCGCGACCGCGAGATCGATGGATTGCAGCAGCGCGTCCGAAGCTGAACGCACCTGCGATTGCGACGAGGGCGTCCAGTGCCCGAATGACAGGAAACCGATTTTCTTCATCGCCGTGAAGTATATGCGAGCGGCACGTGCTTCAATGGCAAAAGAGCGGGGTTACACACCGTCGCCCTCTCGGTGCCAAAAGTTCGCAATACAAAGCACCAACGCTGTGGAGGATGGGATGCTCAGGGGAATCCGCATCGTCGAGATCGAGGCGCTGGGGCCGGCGCCCTTCGCCGGCATGTTGCTCGCCGATCACGGCGCCGATGTCATTGTCGTTCATCGCAAGCTAGCGTCCATGCAGGGCGCGCCTGAGCGCTCGCTGCTCGATCGCGGCAAGCGCTCCATCGCGCTCGACCTGAAGAATGACGACGACGTGACCGTGCTGATGCGCCTCATCGCCACCGCCGACGGGCTGATCGAGGGATTCCGGCCCGGCGTGCTGGAACGTCTCGGGCTCGGCCCGGAGGCCTGCTTCGCCGTCAACCCGCGCCTAGTCTACGGCCGCATGACCGGCTGGGGCCAGGACGGACCGCTGGCTTCCACCGCAGGACATGACATGAACTATATCGGCCTGTCGGGCGCGCTCTGGTACGCCTCCTTGCCGGGAGAACCGCCCATGGCGCCGCCGACGCTGGTCGGCGACATAGGTGGCGGCGCGCTCTATCTGGTGATCGGCATGCTGGCCGGCATCATGAACGTCCGCGGCGGCGGCAAAGGCACCATCGTCGATGCCGCGATCGTCGACGGCTCGGCCCACATGATGAACCTGCTGATGTCGCTCAGCCAGTCTGGCGCGCTCGCAGCCGAGCGCGGTCAAAGCCTGCTCGACGGACCGCATTGGTGCCGCGTCTACCGAACATCGGATGGCGGCTTCATCAGCGTCCAGTGCATCGAGCCGAAATTCTACGCGCTTTTCCTCGACAGGCTTGGCCTCGCCGCCGATCCGCAATTCGCCAACCAGTTCGATCGCGATCTCTGGCCGGCGCTCGGCCACCGGCTTGCAGCGATCTTTGCCACGAGACCTCGCGACGAATGGGTCAAACTGTTCGAAGGGTCCGATGCCTGCGTCGGACCTGTGCTTGGCCCCCATGAAGCCGCCCGGCATCCGCACATGACCGCGCGTGGCACATGGCAGACGGTGGACGGCGCGCTTCAGGCGGCTGCTGCGCCGCGCTTTTCCGGAGGGGAACAAAAGACATCGGCCAAGAGCCCGGCGCGCGGCGAGCACGATGCCGAAATCCGTGCGGGCCTGGCGGAACCGTGATGGCGCCGTGTTAGGCTATACCAGCTTGGCCGGTAGTCTACGGCCTCACCCGACGAAGTGACTGGCAGACAGGACGAGGTCAGTGGCGGTTCGACCGATCATAAAGTTCCCCAATCCCCTCCTTCGTGCCGTCGCGGAGCCTGTAGAGCTGTTCGACAGGGAGCTGCACGGTTTGGCCAGCGACCTCATCGACACCATGCATGCGGCGCCCGGGATCGGCATCACCGGCCCGCATATCGGCATCTTGAAACGCCTGGTGGTGATCCAGCTTCCTTCCGCCGCAAAGCGGGGAATCTATGTAAATCCATCTGTCATCCAGGCCTCCACCGAGATGATCCGTCACGCGGAAGGCAGCGTTTCGATGCCCGGCGTCACCGAGGACATCGAGCGGCACGCCCGCATACGCGTCCGCTATCAGGATCTGGATGGCAATGAGCGGTTCGAGGATGCCGAGGGCCTGCTGGCGGTTTGCCACCAACATGAGATCGATCAGCTCGACGGGCTGTTCTGGACGCACAGGCTGACGCGCCTCAAGCGTGATCGGCTGATCAAGCGCTACGGCAAGCTGATGCGAGCCTCCTAGGCGCTGTACCCGCAAGAGAAGCGACACCGGCACCGTGTCACCTTCGCAACGTGCTGGCCTGATGGCCGGCAGCCGATTATTTCCCGCAGTGGTGATCGTTGATCTTGTTTATCGCAAACCCGTCCGGACCAGTCCGGTGGTAGGAGCAGGCCCCCGCAGCCGTCGTGAACAACTGCTGGTCATAATAGCGCGGGCCGCCGAACAGAAAATCGATGAGATCGTCGTCGGCCGGAACATAGCGTTCCTGTTCGCCTTGTTGGTAGTGACGGTGCTTGGCCCCCGCGAATGCCGAGGACATGCCGAAGCCCATTGCGACCGCAAGAACGCAGATCGCTAACCGTTTGGTCGTCATCGCAAACACCCTTCTGTTGGGATTCCATCTTATATTCAAATCCTCAGATGACGAGAAGTTCCTGGACCAGAGCGTTGCCAGCCGATTTGCGGCCGCACGCAATGCCGCCCGGCCTCACCTGAATGTCGGGACACCTAGTCGGTCTGGATCCAGACCGACTTCGTCTCCAGATACTCGTGCAGGTGCTCGATGCCGCCTTCGCGACCATGGCCGGACATCTTCATGCCACCGAACGGCACCGCCGGGTCGATGGCATGGTACATGTTGACCCAGACCGAGCCGGCCTTGATGCGGCGCGCCAGCTTGTGCGCGGTGCCGAGATGGCTGGTGAAGATGCCGGCGGCCAGACCGTAGGGCGTTGCGTTGGCGCGGGTGACGGCCTCGTCGAGCGTATCGAACGGCATCGCCGAAATGACCGGCCCAAAAATCTCTTCGCGCGCGATGGTCATGGTGTCCGACACCGCGCCGAACACGGTCGGCGCGATGAAGTTGCCGCCATCATAGAGTTCGCCTGTCAGCCGCACGCCGCCGGCGACCAGTTCGGCGCCTTCGTCGCTGCCGGCCTTGATGTAGCCTTCCACCTTGCCGGCTTGCCTCGCATTGATGAGCGGCCCGATTTCGGTTTCCGCCTGGATGCCGTGGCCGACGCGCAGCCTGCCGGCGAACTCGGCCAGCCGGCGCACGAATTCGTCATGGATTTCGCGCGCCACGAACAGGCGCGAGCCGGCAATGCAGATCTGGCCCGAATGCACGAACACCGCCATCGCCGCGATCGGAACCGCCTTGTCGATATCGGCGTCGCGGCAGACGATGATCGGTGACTTGCCGCCCAGCTCCAGCGAAACGCGCTTGAGATTGGTCACCCCAGCCCGCGCGATCGCTTGGCCTGTCAGCGTCGAGCCGGTGAAGACGATCTTGTTGACGTCGGGGTGTTCGGCGAGCCGCGCACCCGCTTCGGCGCCGGTTCCGGTGACGATGTTGACGACGCCGTCGGGTACGCCCGCTTCCTGCATCAGCCGGGCGATCAGCAGCGGCGTCAGCGATGCATCCTCCGAAGGTTTCAGCACGACAGTGCAGCCCGTGGCGAGCGCCGGCGCGATCTTCCAGATCGAGGCGGCGGTCGGCGCATTCCAGGGAATGATCGCGCCGACGACGCCGACCGGCTCGCGCCTTGTGAAGGTGACGATCTCGCCGGGAATGGAATTGTCGATCGCCTCGCCATGCAGCGCGGTCGCCATGCCGCCATAGAAGCGCAGCATGCCGATGACGCGGCGCCGGTTGGCCAGCGTGCGCGTGATCGGCAGCCCCATGTCGAGCGTGTCGGAGACGCTGAGGTCTTCCCAATGTGTCTCGAACAGGTCGGCGATCCTGAGCAGCACGCATTGCCGCTCGTAGGGCGAGAACTTGGACCAGGGACCTTCGAACGCCGCGCGCGCCGCCGCCACCGCCGCGTCGACATCGGCAGCTCCGCCACGCGGCACCGTCGCCAGCACTTCGCCGGTCGCCGGGTTCAGCGCCTGCATCTCCTCGCCGGACTGCGCCGCGACCCACATGCCGCCGATAAACATCGGCCTGAATTCGCCACGATAGAGCGCCGTGGCCTTCGTCCTCGGGTCGAAATTCAGCGTCATCTTTTTCTCCTCCCGAATTCCGTGGCGACTAATACTCCCGGCGCGGGCGACCTCAAACAGGAAAGCTGAAAAGGCGTTTTGGCGGCCACGACCGGGGGCACGCAGCGCATCCGCATCGGCCCGCGCGGGCGTCTTAAGTCAAGGCTGACAGTGGACCCGCAGGGCGAGAAGCCGTCGGAAAATCAACTGGTTAGCAGGCGTCTGGCCAACCCATACCCTTCGTGTGATCCAAACAATGCCGAGACACCGCTGGGCGCGCACTTAGGCAACATGTCTTGTCGGTAATGTAAATTGAAAGCGGTAGGCTGGAAAGTCGCCCAACTGTCAGGCTAGTTCCTGAATTATCCTAAATCGGCCTGGAGATCCCAAAATGCAGGTGGCAAAACGAATCCTGGTAACCGGAGGCGCGGGTTTCCTGGGATCGTTCTTGTGCGAGCGACTGCTTGGCGAAGGTCACGAGGTTATATGTGTCGACAATTTCTTCACCGGAAGCCGAAGAAATGTCTCGCATTTGCTCGACAACAGGTCCTTCGAGATCATCCGCCACGATGTCACGTTTCCACTCTACGTAGAAGTTGACGAGATATACAACCTCGCCTGCCCTGCGAGCCCGGTTCACTACCAGTTCGATCCGGTCCAGACGACCAAGACCAGCGTCCACGGGGCGATCAACATGCTGGGCCTGGCCAAGCGCGTTCGCGCAAAAATTCTTCAGGCGTCCACGTCGGAAGTTTACGGCGACCCCGAAATTCATCCGCAGACCGAGGACTATTGGGGCCGGGTAAACCCGATAGGACCTCGTTCCTGTTACGACGAAGGCAAAAGATGTGCCGAAACTTTGTTTTTCGACTATTGGCGACAGCATAGGCTGCGGATCAAAGTCGCGCGCATCTTCAACACGTACGGCCCGAGGATGCGTCCGGACGACGGCCGCGTCATTTCCAACTTCATCGTGCAAGCACTGCAGAACGAGCCGATAACAGTGTACGGCACGGGCCAGCAGACACGTTCATTTTGTTATGTCGACGATCTCATCGTAGGTCTGGTTCGCATGATGCAGACAGCTGACGATGTTACCGGTCCGATCAACCTTGGCAATCCGGTCGAATTTACGATGCTCGAACTCGCCAATCTTGTGATCGAGCTCACTGGAAGCCGGTCGACTGTCGAATTCATGCCGCTGCCGATCGACGATCCAAAACAGCGACAGCCCGATATCGGGACAGCCTTGCACGAGTTGAATTGGAGGCCGGAAACCGCATTGCGAGATGGTCTTGCCAAGACCATCGCCTATTTCGAAGGCTTGGCTTCGTCTGGGCATTTGCGGCCCGCGGCCGCCGAATGAAGACAGTCCTGGTCACCGGCGGGGCCGGCTATATCGGATCACATTGTTGCAAGGCTTTCGCCGAAGCCGGTTGGTCCGTCATTGCATATGACAATCTCTCGCGCGGTTGGCGCGACGCGGTCAAATGGGGGCCGCTCGTCGAGGGCGATATTTGCGACGCCGCGGCCGTGTCGGCGGCGCTGCGACAATACAAGCCTGATGTGGTGGCGCATTTCGCCGCCTACGCCTATGTGGGCGAGTCCGTCGAGCGCCCGGAACTCTATTATCGAAACAACAGTTTCGGCTCGCTGGTTTTATTCGAGGAAATGCTGAAGGCCGGCGCCGACAAGCTGATCTTTTCCAGCACCTGCGCGTCCTATGGCGTACCGGTTCGCTCGCCGATTGACGAAATGCATCCGCAGTCGCCCATCAATCCCTATGGATGGTCGAAATTCATCATAGAACGGATGGTGGACAGCCTGTCATTCGCTCATGGTCTGAACGCGGTCATGCTCCGGTATTTCAACGCGGCCGGATGCGATCCCGACGGCGAGATCGGTGAACGGCATGAACCGGAAACACATGTCATACCGCTCGCTATCGAGGCGGCGGTCAGGCCGGGCCGGATCTTTACCGTCAACGGCACCGACTTCGATACCCGCGATGGAACCGCGGTGCGGGACTATGTCCATGTCACCGATCTCGCGCGTGCCCACGTCCTGGCAGGGGAGAAGCTTCTCCGCGACAAAGGTGTCGACGTCTACAATCTCGGAACCGGAACCGGAACGACGGTGAAGGAATTGGTCGATGCGGTGAACCGGGCTTCGGGATCGCGCGTTCCGGTGGTCTACGGTCCGCGCAGGGCTGGTGACCCGCCAGCGCTCGTGGCCGCGGCCGGCAAGGCGCACCGGGAACTCGGCTGGGTGCCCGAGCAATCTGGAATCGACAGGATCGTCGAGACGGCATTGGCTTGGTATCGCAGCCGATAGCTACGCCAGACGGCCGGGTGGCCCTACGCCACCATCCAGAAAAGCGGCGTCCTCAAGTAGGGATCACTTACCCTCGGCCTCGGAGGCACATACGATTTCGTGCTGGCGACGTTGATATTGAGGAACGACGAGAGAAGCGGGCCCTTGGCTGTTCACTCTGCCGTCCTCTATCCAAATGACGTTTGCGGCGTCACGCGCCGTTTCGATGCGGTGCGTGATCAGCAAAATGGTCCTGTTGCCAAGCTTTCTATCAATCGCACGCCGAACCTGGTCCTCGAGCGCGGTATCGAGTGCGTTCATAGCCTCGTCCAGGATCAGGAAGTCCGGATCGCGCAATACAGCTCGCGCGAGGCCGATGCGCTGTCGCTGGCCACCGGAAAATCGCAGTCCTTCCTGTCCGATCCAGGTGTCGTAACCGTCGGGAAGGTCCTCGACGAATGCCGCGACACCCGCACTGCGGGCGGCGGCAAGGATCTCTTCTTCGGTCGCATCGGCTTTGGCCATCCGGATGTTCTCCGTCACCGTGCCCTCGACCAGGTCGACGTCCTGCCCGGTCACCGCGATCTTGGAAAGCCAATCGTCCCGCCTGATATCCTGGAGCCGGGTACCGTCGATCTTGATCTCTCCGGAGGTCGGTTCGTACAGCCGCAGGAGGAGATTGACGATCGTGGTCTTGCCGGCGCCACTTGCGCCGATCAGGGCCGTGGTTACTCCGGCTGGAATCTCGAGCGACAGGTCCGTGAGCACCGGCGCGTTTGGATCATATCCGAAGGTGACGCGCTCGAAGACGATACTCGCGTCCAAATTCCTGAGCGCGATTGTTCCCTGCGATGGATATTCCTTGTTCTCGGACTGGATCATCTCCAGGACCGAGCGCAGTTGCGGCTGTATCTGCGCCAGAAACAGCAGGTTGCTTTCGAACTCCTGGGTATGCGGTTGCAATCGATACAGCAGCGCGACCGCGGCCAGCGTCACCTCGAAGCTGATGTGCCACCACCCCGAGACCAGAACGATGGAGCCCAACATTCCGAGGTAGCCGATCTCGGTGGTTGGCCCGATCCATGACGACAGGCGGATCATGGACAACGAAGCGTTGCGCGCGGCCGCCGATGATTGCACGAAGCGGCGCTGATGAAGCGCCTCCTGTCCGTAGGCGCGGATGGTGCGCAACGCCTGGAGCGTCATGAGCATGTGCTCGCCGAGCAATTGGTGGATCTTCTTCACCTGATGGCCCAGGTCACGCGCGGGCCGCGAAAAGATGCGCAAGATTGCGGAGATCGCGATTGAGCCGAGGGCTGCGATCAGCAGGATCTTCCAGGAGATAGTGAGCAGGAAGACGGCGAACACGACGATCGAGCAGCTATTTATGATGAGCCGGGTGACCGCGCCATAAGCCTGCGCGACCAACCACGATTCCGTCCCGAGCACCTCCATGAGTTGCGATTGCTCGTGCTGCTGGATGGTTCCGAAAGCGACCCTGAGATATTGTTGGTGGACGAGGTTTCGCGACCGTTCGCTGATCCGTTCGCCAATGCTGGAGCTGATCAACGAATATACCAGCGCCAGCGCCCCGCGCGCGAGGATGAGCAGCAGGATCGCCAAGGCGAGCCGGGTAGGACTACCGAACCAGGCGACTGCCAGGCCCAGCGCTCGACCTTGAAGGCCACCTCCTGCCTCCGTGATCCGGTTGGACACCAGATAGAGGAACAGCAGGATCAGGGTGATGCCGAGCGTCTCGGCCAAGGACGACAGAAAACCAAGCGCGAGCAGCACGGGGGTCGCCCAGCGCGGCTTTCCAACGATGCGAAGCAGGTGTGAAAGATCGCGCAACGAAGCACGGACCGCACCGCGGCGTATGGCATCCTTGGCGTCGCTCATTTCAGGTCCCCGATCGGGAAGCGCGTGGTCACCCGCGGGCGGATCGGCCCCCGACCGCGCGCCAGCCTCGTCGCGACACGCTTGGCCAGATGCGTACCGATCCACGGCAAATCGAAGGCGATTATCCGCATGGCGATCACCGGATGGTGGCGCAGCAACAGTGACAGGATCGGGAGCACATAGCGCGGTTGCCTCTGGCGCAACGTTCGCTCCAGGAGCCAGGCCGAATAGAAATGCAGGCCCTCACGCAGCGTCGGTGCCGCATCCGGGTGGCGGCCGAGCATCTCGTCCACCACGAGCATCCAGGATCGCAGCATGCGGGTCATGTCGCTCGACATATTTCCCGGCAAATAGCGATACCCGACCAGCGGCTCTTCGACGACTTCGAAGTGGTACCCTTCGGCGACGCGACAATAGAAGAGGATATCTTCACAACCCTGCGCACCGGCCTCTCGCAGTCCGCTCTCGAAACCGCCGGCGTCTATCAGTGCCTGTCGGCGTACCAGGGCGGCGCTGCCGTTACCAACGAAATTGCCGTGGAAGAGGCGTTCAAGCACATCGCCCCGCCAGTTTGGCCGATGCCGGTCATCGGTTACCGCACCCTGGGCATCGACCACCAAATACCAGCAGTAGACGAGCCCTACTTTCTCGTCTGTCCGATCGAGCACAGCCATCTGCCGCTCGATCTTAGTCGGCGCCCAGAGATCGTCGGCATCGACAAATGCGATCATATCAGATCGCGCCGCTTGCCATCCCCTGTTGCGGGCAGCGGCTACCCCGGCGTTTGCCTGCTCGATCAGCCGCACGCGCGGGTCGATCTCCATGTGACGCCGGGCGATGGCAACAGTCTGGTCGCGCGACCCATCGTCGACGACAATAATCTCAAGCGCCTTGTAGGACTGCGAGCGAACGCTGCGGAGCGTCTCGTCGATCGTATCTTGCGCGTTATACGCGGGGATAATGACGCTGACCGGTTCGCCGTTCATTCAAGGACGGCCTCTAAAATGGCAACAAAGTCATCGAGCGAACGATCGCCGCGAATCTCGATGCGGGGAAGGTCGATGGGATCGCTATTAAGGTCCGCCGGCCCATGTCCGCCGCCAAAGCCGATCCGATAGCCGCACTCCTTGGCCAGGCGGCCAAGCCGTCGGTCGGTGACCGAGAAAGGTGCCGCGAACGCCATCGTGGGCCGGCCGGTCCACCGTTCGATGAACATCCGTGAGCGTAACAGCTCACCGGCCAGGTCGGAGCTCGAAAGACCATCGATCGCGCGGTGCGTCGCCAGATGGCTTCCGAAGAATACACCTTCGGTGGCGAGGCGACGCACCGTCCCGGCGTCCATGAGCGGCGCCGGTGGACCAAAGTCGGCATCCCACCGCGCGCTTTCCCCCACAAGGTCCGTCACCAGGAAGACCTCCGCGGTCAAGTCGTTCGCTCGCAAGATCGGCCAGGTTTGTTCGGCAAAGTTCTGGAAACCATCATCGAAGGTGATGAGCACCGGGCGGCCAACGAAAGGATGGCGGTTGGCGACGAACCATTCCAGCTGATCGGAAATGATCGTGTGAAAGCCATTGGCGCGCAGCCATGCCATCTGGTCGGCGAACGCGGCGGGGGTCAACCGATAACGGGCGAGCGCGGCCGGACCTTCATCGCAGATGCTGTGATACATGAGAACAGGGACGCGTTGCCGCCGCTCGCTGCGCGCGACCTCGCGGCGCAGCGCCCGCGCCCCGCCCCAGACGATATTTCGCGCGACCTCTATTTCGATCGGCGCGCGGATTGGGACATGGTCGATCGTCGGTTCCGTTGCCACATCCTCAGGTAACACGCGGCGGAAGCGGTCGATGCGGTAGAGATCGGTCTGGATCGATCGCTCGAGGACGAGGCCTTCCGTCGCTGCCAACGTCTGCGAGATCACCTGAGCGCCGAATTTGTTATCCCAATCGAAGCCCGTCCGTTCCAAATTGTCCCGAAGCACGAATGCGTTTGCGCTGACAAGACTGCCGCCAGGCGCCAACGCCGCGACGAGTTTTGAGGCGAGTTGCCGCAATTCGGCGGGATCGTCCAGGAAATAAAGCACCTCCGAGCAAATGATCAGGTCCATCCCACCCGGCAGGACAGCCGCGGCGAAATCCAGCACGGCGAACTCGACATTCAGTTGATCCGAGCAGCGCGCGCGCGCGCGTTCGACGGCTACGGCGGAAATATCGGTTGCGGTCAAATGGCCCACCAGCGGCGCCAGTTGCCGCGTGAAGTGGCCCTCCGCGCAGGCCAGTTCAAGCGCCCGCTCTATGGGACCGGCCGGCAGAATTTCGAGTTGCCGCTCGTATTTTTCCTGCTCATAGGCCGAACCGTAGTTCCAGGGATCCTCAGTCGCGAAATGGCGATCCCAGAACGACGCGCGATCATTGTCGCGCCCACCCTCGGCCCGGACACGGCGCGGCGGCGCAAGAGGTTCTACCGCCTCGGCACTCGAACGCACCAGCCCTTCGGCTTCCGCTGCCAACCGCGCCAGTCTGTCGTAGTGGCTGCCCGGATCAGACCGGCGTCCCGCCGCCGACAGCAATGCGTCTGCTGCAAACTTATCCTGCTTGTCGGCTCCGGCGTTCTGTCGCGGATCTGGAAGGGGCGATCGGCCCGTCAGCCGCGCGGCTCCCTTCCGGAAGCGAAACGCCATGCGCTGGTAGCCGGACAGGCCGCGTATGACCTCCTGAGGAGTCACGAAATCGAGAATCAGTTCAATCCAATGACGCCTTGTCACTCTGCCGAGCGCACCGAACTGCACCAGAGCCTCGATCTTGCCGTCGATCATCAGGTAGGCGTAGATTTGATCGATCCCTTCCGGCAATTCGGTCGAGGTCGGATTTCGAGCATCGATGCGAATGCCGAGCGTTAGCGCCAGCGGGCGCGGCGCGGCAAGATCGTCGAAGTCGAGAAGCATTTGCTCAAGATGATATTGTACGCGGCGACCCGCCACGGGATCGCCCCAGACTTGGCCGAGGTCGATGATCAGACCGCTCAAGGGGCCGCCGAACCTGTCCCACCTGGAAGCCAATTGCTCCGGCACCGACAGGCTTCCCACCATCAGGCCGTCGAAAACGACCTTGGCGATCTCACGCACCCATTCATATCTGGCCGGGAGCGCACGCAAGATCTGCCGGTCGATCGAGCCGCCGCCGCCGCGGCCGCAATCAGCTGCCGCGATCCACAGCGCGAACCAAGCCAGTGCTTGGGAAGCGGTGCGGCCGTCCGCCGAGATCGCCCCATTGGCATGCGCCGACGCTGGATGCTTGACCCTGGAGTCGGCGGAAAAGCCGCGGGCGATAACGATTTCCGCGTCTGCCAGCATCTGCCTCGAATTGCGGGTGAGCGAGTTGGGGCTTGCCCGATAAAAAGCGAGCGGCTCGTCGACCATCACCCAAGGTTTGCCTTGACGTGCGACGCGCTGCCACAAATCCCAGTCCTCGCAGGTGTGCAGCGACACATCAAAGCCGCCCAACTCGACGATTGTCGCCCGATCGATCAGCAGCGCGTGCGTGCGGATGGCACATCGGCGCGCGAAGGCCTCGAAGGGTTCAATCGCAACCTCGGTCGCGATGCTCGACGGGGTCAGTGCGCCATCGGGCATCACGCGCCGGGAACCGCAATAGCAAGCCACGGCATCAGGCGCGGCCTCCAGTGCGGCGAGCATCTTTGCGAGGAAGCCGGCATCCACCCAATCGTCCGCATCCAGGAACATCAGCCAGCGGCCACGCGCCATCGAAATCCCTTCATTGCGCGCCCCCGCGGCGCAATGGGCGCAAGAGTTCGCTGTCCGAAACCGGGCATCGCGCTCAACATAACCGGCGATGATTTGTGCGGTATTATCCGTCGAGCCGTCGTCGACAATGATCGCCTCCCAATCGGCGATACCCTGAGCGAGGAGGCAATCGAGCGCCTGTGTGAGCGTGACCTCGGCGTTCCGGGCAGGCACCACGACTGAAACCAAGGGATTATGCGCCACGCCGTCTTACCCGCGCCTGGTTCGGAGGTAGAACAGGATTCCCGAAGCATAGCCGGCGATTTCCTGCCAAAGGAAATGGTCCTCAGGGACCCTGCGTCCAAGCAGCCTCCTGCGAACCCTGCCAAGGTACCAAAGTGGCTTCCATTTGAGAACCTGCGTCAAATTCGCCTTGACGCCGGTCCGTTCGTGCTGGACGAGCAACGCCGCTGAGTGACCGCGCATGTAGGAGTAGATTTGCTTGGCCAAGCCTTCCATGGTCCGCCTGTGGAAATGGAACGCGACGGAGGTGGGCTGATAACGGCAGTCATATCCATTGGCGAGCAGCCGGTACCAATATTCGGAATCGCCCGAACATCCGGCCTGACCGACGTCGAGGCGCTCGTCGAACAACCCGGCATGGTCGAACACGTCGCGCCGGAACGCCATGCTGGCGCCGGCCCCGATTTTCCAGGCTGGGAACACCTCGTGCCTGCTGGCGGCAAAATCGGCCGCGCGGAAAATTCGGGGTGTATAGCCCTGCCCGAAACTCCAGAATGTCTCGAAATAGCGCTGCGCTTCGGAGGCAAGCTCGGCGGGCAATACGAGACCCGTCACCGCGCCGATCGAGGGACCGTCGAATGCCGTGACCAGCCGCTCAAGCCATTGCGGATGAAGCAGAACGTCATCATCGGTGTATGCAACGATCTCCGAGGATGCACACAAGGCTCCCCGGTTGCGGGCTATATCCAGGCCAGGTCGATCCTCGCGCACATAGATCGCGCCGGCAGCGACCGCTACCTCGCGCGTTTCGCTGCCTCTCGATGCGTTGTCAACCACAATGATCTCTTCAGGCGGGAAGGTTTGCCGAGGAAGCGAGGCGAGGCAGCGCCGCAATTCGTTCGGCCTGTCGCGCGTGCAGATGACCACGCTGGCGCTCGGCAGGTCCAGAACCGGTGCAATCAGGCTTGAGTCTCGAGCGGTCGCCATCGGGGCAATGCGGCACTCTCCGTCGCTCGCCCTGAGCAAATGCCCGACCGGCAGTCCGCCGCGCCACAAGACGATCATGCCGGCATCGCAGCCTTCGGGAGCATCTTGGATGTCCAAATCCACATGGCGGACACCCGCGCAGCCTTCCACGCCAAACATCTCGCGCAGTTCCGCTTTCAGTATATTCGCGTGCCCGTCTGGGGTGGATGACATCTTCACCAGCTAATTTCGCCGTAAACAGGCCGAAACTCGGCGTCTGTGCGTAGCATCCGTTTCATGCCAACCTTGATCCAGCGAGGAACCAGCCTGGCCCGGCAATATGAGTTTACCATGTCGGGCAAACGCGAAATCGTCGTGCGCGGGTCCAGGGTGACTGACGTCTTCAACAGGCTGCCGGCCGCGCGAAACCGTCCCTCAATCAAAGCTCTTGTGGCAAGCCACTGGATCATGTCGACCAGATGGGCATCAAGATCACTTTCGAATTGCGGATATTTTCGACGAAACTCGGCAAGGACAATTTCACAGGAACGAAGCATCTGCATGACATCGCTCGACATGTTGAAATTCGTCATCCGGTAACCCACGAGGTACTGGGGCACGACGCGGAACTCGTAACTTTCCGCTATTCTCAGACACATCAGAAGGTCCTCGCACCCTTGTGCGCTCCTGGCTCGCAGCGACGGATCGAATTGTCCGGCTCGCTCGAATGCGGAGCGGCGGACAAGCATCGAACTTCCGTTACCGACAAAATTTTGTCTGCACATGCGCTGGAGAACGTGACCTTGGGCATCGGGCTGATTGTGCAGCGAGAAGACCCGATCGTCCTCGTCGATATGCGCAAACCAACAATAGGCCAGGCCTGCTGACGAGCCCCCGTCCCTCAGCGCGCCCAACTGAAGTGCGATTTTGGATGGAGCCCAAAGATCATCCGCGTCGACAAACGCCAGAAACTCTGCCTCAGTAGAAGCGGCACCGCTGTTGCGAGCGTGCGCGACACCGCCATTTGACTGCCCTATGAGGCGTATGCGCCGATCCTTCTCGGCGCAGGAGGCCACGATCGATGCGGACCCGTCCGTCGATCCATCGTCGACCACGACGATGTCCAATGTCCGGTAGCTCTGCCGGCAGATGCTGGTCAGGGTAGAGCGAATGGTTCGCTCGGCATTGAACATCGGCACCACGACGCCAACTGTGGCTTTGTCCGAGATCATCGGGACTTCGTTTTCTCCGCAAGGGTTGATAAAAATTATGCGGGCATGGTCGTCGGTACCGCTCTCGTCAAAGATCGGGGCGAATTCGCGGCAAAACCGCCAGTCCATTAGCTTTTCCTTAATAAGCCAGTCAACCGGAAGGCTCCGGTCGCCGAATCCTGACCGGTAGCGAAGGCCGTTCTAAAAAGTCGCTAGGTGTTTATCTCGCCAAGGCAGGGCCTCAAAAGCGGCGCTCAAGCCAACTCAGCGCGCGAGGCGATGACCTATGTCCAAACGCGGCCAGGCTCGGCCTTATTGTCCGATCAACGTCAAGCCAAACAGAACGGCTAGCCACAGGCCTGTCGCCGCCACCGCCAGCCGGGGCAAGATGCCCTCGCTGGTCAGGTGCATGAACAGAGTGGCGATGATCGCGGCCTTGGCCGCGGCGATCGCCAGGTTGAGCGCGGAGTTCAATCCGCCGAGGTCGAGGAACGACGAGCCCACCGTCAATGCCAGCAAGGCCAGCAGCCCGAGATAAGCGACTATAAGTTTGCGGATGTGGCTCATCGGTTGATCAGATAGAGAACGGGAAACAGGAAGACCCAGACGATATCGACGAAATGCCAGTAAAGCCCGATTGCCTGGACACGGTGGGTGCGGCTGGCCTCCGTGGTTCCTGGCCAAAGCAGCAGCATGCCGGCGATCACGGCGATGCCACATATCAGGTGCAGCGCATGCAGCGATGTCATGGCGAAATAGAGCGCGAAGAAGAACTCGGCGTGGGTCGGATCGGGGCCTGTGAAACTGAACGGCGCACCAAGAACCGGCGCCAGGCCCTCCTTGAATTCCCTGCCGTACTCGACGGCCTTGACGAATAGAAAAACAATTCCAAGCAGGCTCGTGCAGATCAAAGCCCAGGCAGCCGGGCGCCAACGCCGCCTGGCCGCGAACATGTGAGCAAGCACCATTGCAAAGCTGCTGGTCAAAAGAACGGCCGTGTTCAGCGTGCCGAGCGGCAGCGACAGGCGTTGTGAAGCAGCGGCAAAAGCCGTGCCGTAGCTGATCCTTGCGATCAGGAACACCAGCAGGATCGCGCCGAACAGCATCGCCTCGGACCCGATGAACACCCACATGCCGAACGTGTCGGCGGCCTTCTCGCGGGCCTTTGTATCGAAGGCGACACTTTCGGTGGATGAACGCATCAGGCTTCGTCCTTGTGCGGACTGAACGTCTCGTGCTGCAACCCCTTCATCGCATAGTCATAAGCGGGCCGGCTGACGCTCGGCATGATGTCGAAATTATGCGGTGGCGGTGGTGAAGCCGTCTGCCATTCGAGCCCGGTCGCGCCCCACGGATTGGCGGGCGCTCGCGCACCTCGAAACATCGACCAGCCGAGATAGAACAACGGCATCAGGTAGCCAAATGCCAGCACCACCGCGCCGGCCGACGACAGGACATGCCAGAATTGAAATTCGGGCGGATAGGTATGATACCGCCGCGGCATGCCGATAAAACCGAGCACGAATTGCGGGAAGAAGGTCAGGTTGAAGCCGAGGAAGGTAACGGTCGCCGCGATCCGCCCCCACGTCTCGGAATACATGCGGCCGGTCAGTTTCGGCCACCAGAAATGCAGCCCGGCCATGTAGGCCGTCACCATGCCGCCAACCATGATGTAGTGGAAATGCGCCACGACGAAGTAGGTGTCGTGGACGTGGACATCGATGGCGAGCGCGGCGAGAAACAAACCCGCCAGCCCGCCGAAGGTGAACAGCGCCAGGAAGAACAGCGCGTAAAGCATCGGCGTCTCGAAGGTGATTTCGCCCTTGCGCAGCGTCAGGCTCCAGTTGAACACTTTTATAGCTGAGGGGATGGCGACGCAGAACGACAGGAAAGAGAACAGCACCCCGGCATAGGCCGATTGGCCGGAGACGAACATGTGGTGGCCCCAGACGAGGAAGCCGAACACCGCGATTGCCATTGAGGACAGGGCAACGGCCTTGTAGCCGAACAGCGGCCGGCGGCTGAAGCAGGGCAGCACCTCCGAGACCACGCCCATGCCTGGCAAAATCATGATGTAGACGGCCGGGTGCGAATAGAACCAGAACAGATGCTGGAACAGCAGCGGGTCGCCGCCGAGCGCCGGGTTGAAGATGCCGATGCCGAACACCCGTTCAAGCACGATCAGGATCAGCGAGGCGGCCAGCACGGGCGTTGCCAGCACCATCACCAGCGCGGTGGCGTACATCGTCCAGACGAAGATCGGCAGCCGGAACCAGGTCAGTCCCGGCGCGCGCAACGTGTGGATGGTGACGATGAAATTGATGCCGGTCATGATCGTCGAGAAACCGACGATAAAGACGCCAAGGGCCGCCATGGAGACGAAGCCGTTGGCGTAGAGCGTCGAGAGCGGCGTGTAGAACGTCCAGCCCGTGTCGACGCCGCCGGCGAGCACCGAGGCCAGGGCAAAGGCACTGCCGAGGATGAACACATACCAGCTGGCGAGGTTGAGGCGCGGGAAGGCGAGATCGCGCGCGCCGATCATCAGTGGCAAAAGGAAATTGCCTAATGTCGCCGGAATCGACGGCACCAGGAAAAACCACACCATGATGATGCCGTGCAGGGAGAACAATCGGTTGTAGGTATCGTCGGAAACGAGGTCGCCGGCAGGCGTGGCAAGTTCCACGCGCATCAGCACGGCAAAGGCGCCGCCGAGGAAGAAGAAAGCCGTAAGCGACATCAAATAGAGCCAGGCGACGCGCTTGTGGTCGGTGGTCAACAGCCATGCGGCGGGACCGGCGCCCTCGCCAAGATAGCTCGAAGGCCTCAGCGCTTCGGTGCTCATTGGGTCGCCTCGTTCCTGGTTGCCGCCCGCAGTGAAAGCGATTTGAGATAGGCGAGCAGCATCTGCATCTCGCCCTCGTCGACAATTCCATCGAAGCTCGGCATCACCGGATCGTAACCGGCGGCGATTTCCTTCTTCGGCTCTATGATGGAATCGCGCAGATAGCGTTCGTCGGCGACGACTGTCTGCTGGTTGTCCAACGCCACCGGCCGTCCGAAGATGCCGGCAAGATCCGGAGCCCTCACCTTGCTGGACTTTTCATGGCAGCCGGAACAGCCGAGCGCCCGAAACAGCTTTTCACCATCGGCCGCGAGCGTGTCGCCCTTGCCCTGGTTTCCCAGCCACGCCGCATAATCTTCCGGCGGCATCGCCGTTACCCAGCCACCCATTTCCGAATGCTGCGTGCCGCAATATTGCGCGCAGAACAGATGATAGCGCCCCGGCTCGTCAGCTATGAACCAGACATGGGTGGTGCGCCCCGGCACGGCGTCCTGCTTGACCCGGAAGGCCGGCACGAAGAACGAGTGGATGACATCCTGCGATGCCAGCGAGACGATCACCGTCTTTCCGACCGGCACATGCAGTTCGTTGATCTCGCGCTGGCCGCCGGGATGGCGGAACTCCCACATCCATTGCTTGCCGAGGCCGGCGATCTCGAGCGCGTCAAGCGGCGGATGTTCGCGGCGCAGGAACAGCACGGCGCCCCACCCGAAGATGACGAAAGCGATCAGCAGGCTCGCTACTGTCCAGGCCACTTCCAGGGGCAGGCTGCGCGCGCGCTCGCCGGTTCGTTCCGCCTTGGAGCCGGCGCGATATTTGATGGCATAGAAGACGACGAGGCTCGCCAGGAAGATCCCCAAGGCCGCGGTGAATGCCAGCAAGGTGTAAAACAACATGTCGACGCCGCCGGCGATCGACGAGGCCTCGGGTGGCGTGAAGGGGATGCCGAAGCTCAGACCCGCCTCCCCCGCGTCAGCATGAAAAGGCTCGCACAGAGCCCCAGCAGCGTTGCCAGCCCCGCTACCTTCAGAACCGCCTGTATCGTCGAGGTGTACTGCCCTTTGGAGCTATCGAAGCCGGCGCAGAGCAGGAAGACATGGTCGGCGATCGATCCCAGCCGCCCCGCCGACGCCTCGACCAGAGCAAGCCTCAAATCGCGCGGCTCGAAAGTCAGCGCCGGCAGCACCTGTGCGATCCGCCCTTGCGGCGTCAGCGCGATGACGGCGATCGGATGGACGTATTGGGCAATGCGGTCACGCCAGTCGAAAGTGATGCCGGCCTCCGATGCAAGGTCGGCACCGCCGCCATCGGCACTGGTCAGAAAGCGCCAGGCCGACAGGCCGGCCTCACCGGCGGACCGCGCGACCTCGCTCCGGACGGAGGCCGCGTCTGCAACCGCCTCGGAAGGATCTATCGAGACGAAAAGCGCGTGATAGGTGGAAGGATCCAGGCCGGTCTTGTTCAGATCCGAGGCCACCGCCTGCTGGGTGACACCGCACAGGTTGGGACACTTGTCATAGCCGAAGATGACGAGCGCCGGCCGACCGTCGAGGATGGCAGACAACGGCGCCTGCTTGCCGGAGCTGTCTTGAAAAACCCGATCGAGATCGAGCTGGGCGCCGATTTTCGGTTCGAAAGACGGCCGCGCCGAAGCGCTGGCGGCAGCTGGAACAAGCAACAAAAATACCAGCAGCCCCAAACGGGTCATGGGCTCGCCCCCGGGGCCGGTGCGGCTTGGCTCGGCTGGGGCGCTTTGTCGTTTGGCTGCGCGGTGAATGATCCGGCGTGGCAATCGCTGGCCTGGGGCGCGCGTGGGACCTGGCCTTCGAGCAAGCCGCAATCCTGACCTGGCGAAGCGGCCGCGCCTGCCCAGTCCGGCAGACCTTGCGCCGCAACCAGCTTCATCGCGTCTTCGATTGGAATGCGCACTATGCCGGCACCGCGATCAACCCAGGCAAGCCTGCCGAGTTCCTCATCTTCCCGCTTGCGGAACGCCGCGAGATCGGCTCCCGGCAAGCGCTGTAATGCGGGACCTGCTTGGCTGGTCTTCTCGGCATTCGCCAAGGGCCAGTATGGAGCCGTGTCGAAAATCAGCTTCAGCGCCAGGGCCGCAAGCGCCAGGAAGACCACCAGCGCGACCCCGAAGAGCAGCAGGGCGCGTGGCCAGACATCACGCGTTTCAGGATGCGAGGCCTTAGCCACGGACCAGCCTCCTGCGCCACACAGCAATGCGGTCTGGCCTCTCCCAGAGGTAGAGGAAACACGCGCACCACGCGCCACCCGCCCCTGCAAACGCCGCCAGGTCCGGCCAGGACACCTGCGCGCCGGCTGCCGACAGCGACGGGCGAACGCGCCAGACGACGTCAAGGAAATGTCCGGCAAGAACGACCGCGCCAAGCCCCAGCAGGCCGCGATGGCTGCGTTTGACCGAGCGTATGAGGAAGGCGAAGAAGGGCACCACGAACTGCAGCGCGATCAGCAGCCAGAGCAGATATTGCCAGCCGTTCCGGCCACGAAGGACGTACCAGTGGATTTCTTCCGGCAGGTCGCCGGCCCAGACGATCAGCCACTGCATGAAGGACAGGTACGTCCACATAAGTATGAAGCCGAACAGCATGTTGGCGAGGTCTTCGCCAAGCGCCACGTCCTCCTCGCCACCGGGCATCGTCTCGATCGCGCGGCTGGCTGCCAACACCACCAGAGCCAATGCACACGCGCCGACGACTTCGGCAGCGGCTTCGAGCAGCGCGTAGATGGTCGACGTGAACTCCGGCTCGATTGACAGCATCCAGTCGATGGCAAGCACCGTTGCTGCCAGGCCGTGAACGATGAGCCCGATCGCATAGCCGGTGGTGTTCCCCTGTCTCGATCTGTCGCCATCAGGCGCTGTCCAGCCGATGACGAGCCAAGCGAGCACCAGCCACGCCAGTGCACATATCAGGAAGCGACCGATGAAGAATGGCACGTTGAGATAGGCAAGTTTTTGCCGCACCGCTTCCGGCAGCATCGCAGGGTCCGCTCCCACCCAGGGAAAGACCAGATCGAGCCGGGTGAGGACAGGTAGAAACAACAACAGCGCCACAGGCAGTGTCGCGACGATGGCGCGCAGGGGCGGACGCAGCGCGTCGCCCCAACGACCGCCGGTCAGGCCATGAACCATCAGAACAGTCATCGCGCCAAGCGGCAGTCCGAGCAGGAACAGCGCTGCAGTCAGCCAGCCGGCAAGCGTTGTCTGCGGATTGAGAAAAAGCCCGATGCCGCAAAGCAGAAGTCCCGCGGCGGCCGCAACAACCATCGGAGCAAAGACACCATCGGGCCATGCGAAATGCCTCATCGCGCGGCCTCCGCATCGAGTTTCGCGCGAAGCGTATCCGGCAGCGCCTTGCCAGGTGCGTAGCGTGAATATTGCAAGGCCCTGATATAGGCGACGATCGCCCATCGATCCGTCGATGGCACCCGCGCGGCATAGGAATACATCGCGCCATAGCCGTTGGTGATCACGTCGTAGAAATGGCGGTCGGATGCCTTGCGCAGCGGGTCCTGATGATAGGTCGGCGGCGCCGGGAAACCGCGCTGGACCACCATGCCGTGACCGTCGCCGGTGCGGCCATGGCAGGGCGAGCAGAAGATGTCGAAGCGTTGCTGCCCGCGCTGGAGAAACGCTGTGGTGACCGGGTACGGAAATCGGTCCGGCGTTGCCGCGAGGTCGGTGTCGCGCGCCACGCTGCCATCGACCGGCGTCCGGGCCGACATGCCGTCGGAGAATTGCTTGCTGGCCTCGAGCGGGTTGTAACGCGGCTGGTCGGCCATGTCCTGTTTGCAGCCGGCGAGCAGCAGGATGAATGGCAAGAGCGGCGTCCGCCATCTCATGCCTCCACATCCTCGACTGTCTCCGCGCCAAGCCGGGTCAGTTGCCGCCTGGTGATGCCCTTGCGGTATTTCGGATCGGCGGCTTCGACGAGAAGGTAGAACTTGCCGCCCTGCGCGTAGGTGAAAGTTTTGGCGTTGAACACCGGATGGTAATATTGCGGCAAACTGTTCGCGCGGAGCATGCCGACGAAGCCGGCCAGAGCCGCGCCCAGTATGGCTGCCTCGAAGGCGATCACCATGAAAGGCGGCCAGGAATGCAGCGGCCGGCCGCCGACATTGACGGGATAGTCGATCTCGACCGAATAGAGGATCAGTGCATAAACCAGCAGCCCGCCGGCAATGCCGCCCGCCAGCACCGCCCATGGCAGCCGCGTCCTTGGCATGCCCAAAATTTCGGCAAGGCCGCGCACCTCGAAGGGCGAGAACGCATCCATGCGCCGGTAACCCTTATCGCGCATCGTGCGCGCCGCCTGCGTCAGCGCATCGGGATCGGCGAAAGCCGCGATGACGCCATGGAGGCTCATGCGGCCCCGTTTTTCTCTTCGACCAATTCCTCGACCTCGAAGATGGTGATCGCCGGCAGGATGCGGATGAACAGGAAGACCAGCGCGAAAAAGGTACCGACCGAACCGAACAGGATGCCGAAATCGAGCCAGGTCAGAGACTGCTCGCCCCAGGACGACGGCAGGTAGTCACGGCTCGGACCTGTTACCACGATGACATAGCGCTCCAGCCACATGCCGATGTTGATAACCAGCGCGATCGAAAACAAAACCGGCATGTTGAGCCGCACGCGGCGCAGCCAGAGCAGCTGCAGCACGATGCAATTGCAAAACAGCATGATCCAGAACAATGGCGCGTAAGGACCGACTGCGCGCTGGGCCATCATCGCGCGCTCATAGGGCTGCCCGGAATACCAGGCGAAGAATGCTTCCGACGCATAGCCGTAGATGACGATCATGCCAGCCGCGATCATCAGCTTGGCGGCGTTCTCCATGTGGCGCAACGTGATCAGGTCTTCGACCGCGAAGGCCCAGCGCAAGGGAATGGCGATGGTCAGCACCATGGCAAAGCCGGAGAGCAGCGCGCCGGCGACGAAGTAAGGCGGGAAGATCGTCGAGTGATAGCCCGGCGTGATGGCATAGGTGAAATCGAGCGCGACGATCGAATGCACCGACACGACGAGCGGTGTGGCAAGGGCCGCCATCAGGAAATAGACGGTCCGATAGCGCGCCCAATGGTAGGCCGAGCCGCGCCAGCCAAGCGCCAGGATGCCGTAGAAGAGTTGGCCGGCGCGCGATCTGGCGCAGTCGCGCAGCACGCCGAGATCCGGCAGCAGTCCCATGTACCAGAACAGCAGCGACACGCTGGCGTAGGTGGAAATCGCGGCAAAATCCCAGACCAGCGGGCTGCGCCATTGTGGCCAATGCATATGGGTGTTGGGCAGGGGCAGCAGCCAGTAGAAGAACCATGGCCGGCCGAGATGCAGGATCGGGTAGAGCCCGGCCATCGCCACGGCAAACAGCGTCATCGCCTCGGCGAAGCGGTTGATCGAGGCACGCCAGGGCTGGCGCAGCAAAAGCAGCACCGCCGAGATCAGCGTGCCGGCATGGCCGATGCCGATCCACCAGACGAAGCTGGAAATCATCGTGCCCCAGACGACAGGAATGTTGACGCCGTAAGCGCCCACGCCGACCGAGATCAGGTAGGTGATGGAATAGAGGAACAGCAGCACGAAGGCGAAGCAGACGAAGAACGCCGCCCAGAAGAAGCGCGGCAGCTTGCCTTGCAGGACGATCGCGCTGATACGGCCGCTGATCTCGGGAAAATCATGGCGCCCCCGCAGCACCGGCGCTTGCGGCTGGGCTTTTCCGGCTCTGAGGGCGACCGCTTCAGCCATCGCCGGTCTCTGTGCCTGGCTTGCCGCCGATCCCGGCGTTCGGATTGGTGATCTTGCCGAGATAGGTGGTGCGCGGCCGCGTGTTCAGCTCTTCGAGCAGGGCATAGTTATGCGGCGCGGCTTTCTCGCGCGATACCTGAGAACCCTTCCTGTTGAGGTCCCCAAAGATGATGGCCTGTGTCGGGCATGCCTGCTGGCAAGCGGTGACGACTTCGCCATCGGCGATTTCGCGGTTCTCGATCTGCGCGCGGATGCGCTTTTCGGCGACGCGCTGGACGCAATAAGTGCATTTTTCCATGACGCCGCGCGAGCGCACGGTGACGTCAGGATTATGCACGGCCTGCCGTGGCCCGGCGCTGTCCTTGTCGAACTCCTGGTACTCGAGGAAATTGAAGCGGCGCACCTTGTAGGGGCAGTTCTGCGAACAGTAACGCGTGCCGATGCAGCGGTTGTAGACCTGCGCGTTCAGGCCGTCATGGGTGTGGATCGTCGCGTTGACCGGACAGACCGCCTCGCAGGGCGCCTTCTCGCAATGCATGCAAGGCACGGGTTGGAAGAAGGTGTCGGGGTCGTCGACCGCGCCGGCGTAGTAACGGTCGATGCGCAGCCAATGCATTTCGTGACCGCGGGCGGCTTCATCCGGTCCGACGGTCGCGATATTGTTCTCGGCCTGGCAGGCCGATACGCAAGCCATGCAGCCGATGCAGGCCGAGAGGTCGATCGACATGCCCCAGGCTTCCTGGTCGTAGGTCCAGTCGCGGTACAGCGATTCCGTCGGCGCCGGCGGCACGCCGTCGCGAACGAAATGCGGATCTTGCCTGAAGGCGTCGAGCGTCGCGTGCCGCACGATCGCCCTGCCCTCCATCGCCTGATGGTGCTGGGTCGTCACCACCCGCGCCGACCCGTCGCGCGGGGTCAACACGAGGCCATCGGCAAACCACGGAGCCTCTGTGGTACGCAGAATGAAGGCATCGTAGCCACCGGACAACGCGGCGACCGAACCGATCTTGCGCCTGAACCCGAGCGACAGCGTCACCGTGTCGTCAGGCTGTCCGGGCATGATCCAGGCCGGCGCGTCGAGATCCTTGCCGCCTCGTGCCAGATTGACCACTTGCCCGTTTTCGAGCCCCAGGCGCTGTGCGGTCGCCGGCGAGATCAGCGCCGCATTGCCCCAGACGAGCTTGCTCAGCGGGCGGGGCAACTCTTGCAGCCACGGCGAATTGGCGTTGCGGCCGTCGCGAAGCCAGGGATCGGCCTCGAAGCGGACCTCCAGCCGATTGGCAACAGGAGCATGCGGCGCGGGATCGCCGATATCCGCCGGCATCGAGACGACGACAGGAGCAATGACGCTGTTCGGTATGACGCCATCGCGCAATGCCTTTCGCCAGCCTGCCTCGTCCATGTCAGCCCATGTCTGGCGCACCAGGGCTTGCATATCGGCATCGAACTCACCGCCGAGCGCCGCCAGCAGTTGATGCAGGCTCTTGCCTCCGAACAGAGGCTGGATCAGCGGCTGCACGATCGAGGCCGTGCCGTCATAGGCACGGATGTCGCTCCAGCTCTCCAACTCGTGCGCGGCGGGAATGTGCCACTGCGCCAGAAATGCGGTCTCGTCGCGATAGAGTCCCCAGTGGACGAGAAGCTTCAGCTTCAAAAAGGCCTTGCGCACATCGACGTCCGACGGCGCCGTGTGCAAGGGATTGGAGCCGAGCACGATGGCGGTGTCGACCGATCCGCTCGTGACGGCCTGGCAAAGCGCGGCAAGATCGCCGTCGATCGGCATGGCGTGCGGCGGCTCGATGAAATCCAGCGTGTTGCCGACGGCTCCGAGCCTGACATTCGCGGCAAAGGCCACCGCATGCACGAACAGCGTCTGGTGCGCGCCAGGCACCACCAGGGCGTTGCGGCCGGCCTCGCGGAGATCGTCGACAAGCGCGTATTCCATGCCGAGCGACGGCAAACTCGCCGCATCGTGCCCGCCTTCGAGAGCTGCCTTGATCGCCGCCGCAATGCCTTCCACCAGACTCGGTCTGACGGCACGGCGATGATCCGCCGCCGCACCCGTGATTGTGGGCGTCGACTCGACGACGTAGAGACGGTTCATCATGTCCGTCGGCTTGCGCACGCGCCGCCGCTGCGCGAAATCGCGGGCATAGGCCAGACGTCCCGGCCCTTCGCCGAGGAAATCGGCATCAAGGCTGACGATCACATCGGCGCGGTCGAAATGGTAGACCGGTGTCAGCGGCCTGCCGAACAGTTTGGCCGTTGCCTGCTCGTTCGCGCTGGCCGCAAGCGGATCGTGCCTGAAGACGCGAAGTTTGGGGTAGCGCTGCTTGAGCGATCCGATCTGCGCCTTGGTCGTCGGCGATGTTGTCGCCTCGATCAGCAGTGCCAAACCTTGCCCGCCCGAAGCGGCCAATCCGCCGGCAAGCTTCGCCATGTCTTTGAGAAAGTCGCCGTAACTCGCAGGCTCGCCTTGCCTGAGCGGGGTGCGAGACCGTTCGGGATCGAACAGCGACAGCACCGCCGCCTGCATGATGGCGTCGGTAGCGCCGCGCGAGGCCGGATGATCCGGATTGCCCTCGACCTTGGTCGGCCGCCCTTCATGGCTCTCGACAAGCGCGCCGATGCCGTAGCCATCGTTGGAAAGGGCCGTCGCATAATAGAGCGGCTTTCCGGGAATAATGTCTTCCGGCTGGCGCACGTAAGGCACGATGCGTTCGGCCTCGCTGCAGGCGGTCAGACCGGCCAGCGAGAGTGACGCGCCCATCAGCTTCAACAAGGTGCGTCGGTCGAGGCCGAACGGCAGGCGTTCGGCGATGGCCGGAAATTCCGCCTCGACGAAGCGCCGGAACTCGGCCGTATCGGCCAGTTCATCCAGGCTCCGCCACGGCTCGCGTCCCGTCGCAGCTCGCCGCAATGCCGCTAGATCGGAGACCGAGACTGGCTTGATGTCAGCGATGGCAGACATAGCAATCCGTCATCGTCTCGGGGTGGATATCAAGGATGCTGATCAGGGAACGCCTGACCTGTTCGATGTCCTGCGGCGGATTCCAGTGCAGCAGGAAAACGTCCTGCGGCGGACGGAGATTGGGACCGGGATCGCGATGACAGCCCAGGCACCATTCCATCGACAAAGAATGCGCGCGCTGCATCAGCGGCATGTCGTCGACATCGCCGTGGCAGGTCTCGCAGGCGACGCCCTTGGCGATGTGGATGGAGTGGTTGAAGTAGACGAAGTCCGGCACCGAATTGACGCGCTGCCATTGCAGCGGCTGTCCTGAGGCAAGGCTTGCGCGCACCGGCGCCAGCATGTCGGCATTGGTGAATATCTGCGAGTGGCAGGTCATGCACACCTCGGTCGCGGGCAATCCCGCGGACGTCGATGTCTCGACGCCATTGTGGCAATAGCGGCAGTCCAGCCCGATATCGCCGACGTGGTGCTTGTGACTGAACGGGACTGCCTGTGCCACGGGACGGCCAACACCGGTGATAAACCCCGAACGCAAAAGTGCCGTGCCGCCGATGGCCGCGAAAATCGCGAAGAAACAAAGTCCCCACAGTATGAAGCGGGCAATCCCGTTGGCATTGCTGGAAAAGACCTGCGGCATCCCCTCGCCGGTTTTCATTCATTTTTGGATCGAGCGCCTAACGGCTGCGACGTGACAAAGGTTCCGCAGGCGCGGACTGCTCACAAAATGGTGACCCTCGAGCACGCAGCCGAAAACCGCCGGGAATCGCAACCCTGCGCAATCCCCGGCGTTCGAAATCATCACGATCGATGCTACGCGGGAATGTTGCCATGAAGTCGGATGGGAACATAAACGCCGTACTTCGGTTAGACCGACAAACGCGCCACCACAGAGGCGACAGCCCATGAGACAGGACATAGTGCCGGGAGAGGCATTGCCTGACCATGTTCTTGCCGACCATGCAAAGGCGCCTCGTCGCCTGGCCGGGGCGGTCGCTCGGTACGCAGGCCGGGCCGACGAGAGTTGACCGCTTTGACCGACACACCACTGAAGATTGGCGTCGGCGTGCCGCTCGGCGGGATGGGCGAGACGCTCGGTCGCGAAATGGCCAACGCCATCCAGCTCGCTGTCGATGGCGCGAACGAGGCCGGTGGCATCAACGGCCACCGGATCGAAGCGGTCGTCCTCGACGACAAAGGTCGCGAGGAAGACGGCGAGCGGGTCGTGAAGGAATTCGTTCGCAATGCCGCTGCCGTCGCGGCGATCGGCCATTACAACAGCAATGTTACCCTGCACGTCGCGCCTCTCTATGCCGCGGCCGGTCTGCCGTTGATCGGTCCGATCGTCTCCAACCCGGCACTAACGCACTCCGGATGGAGCAACGTTTACCGTTTCACCAACAGTGACGATGCGACAGGGCTCGCCATCGCCCAATACATGGTCCGCCAGTTGGGCAAGAAAACTGTTGTCGTCATCCAGACCGACACCGTCTATGGAAGGAGCATGAGCAAGGAGTTCGCCGCCGCATTTGAAGCTGCCGGCGGCTCTGTTCTGCGGCGGCACACCGTTCAGGAAGGCGAAAGAAATTTCGCGGACCTCGTGGCCTCCTTGCCTCGGGAAGCGAGCGCCATCTTCTATGGCGGGACCTTCGAGGGTGCCCCTCTGGTGAAGGAAATGCGGACCCGGCAGGATGATCGCCTGTTCGCCACCGGCGATGGTTGCTGGGACGTCGGAAATTTTCTTGAGCCGGCCGGAGCCGCCGCCGAGCAGGGTGAAGGCGTGCTCGTTCTTTCAGCATGTCCGCAACTGGGTGAAATTGCCGGATCGCTGGAAATGGCCGATCGATACGAGCGGCGTTTCGGACGGATCAGGAATTATGCCGTCAATGCCTTTGACGCCGCGGCGACGTTGATCGATGCCATCCGGGTCGCCTCCAACAACGGCGACCCGACCCGGGATCGCGTCGCGGACGCGCTGCGCGGGGTACATCGCCAGGGGATTGCGTACGAACAAAAGATTTCCTGGGATGCCAACGGCGATAATCGCGCCGCGGTTACGGCCTTGCATAGGATCGAGAGCGGTCGATTCCGGCAGGTAGCCGTTGTGAAGAAGGAGGGCAACCAGGACGAGCCAGAAGACTGAGGCGCTTGTGAAGGACAGCCCAGGCTACATCTGGCCTCGAAATCAGGGCGCAACTTCGAGCACGATCTTTCCGCGCACATGCTTGTTTTCCAGCCAGGCTTCGGCGGCAGCGGCCTCCTGCAGCGGAAAGGTCGCGTCGACGTGCGGCCGCACCTTGCCTTCGTCAATCAGGCGGCCGATTTCGCCAAGCTGGGCTGCATTCGGCTTCGCCATGTAATGAATGCCGCTGGCGCCGGCTTTGCGTGCGCTCTCAATAGACGGTTCCGCCAGCGTCGACACGATTATCCCGCCAGGCTTTACGACGGCCCAGGAGCGATCCTGCGTCTCGCCAGCGACCAGATCGAAGACGAGATCAACCTTGCCGACAATATCCTCGAACCGCTCGTTTTTGTAATCGATGGCCTGATCGGCGCCCAGCGAGCGCGCGAATTCGAGATCCTCGCCGGAAACGGTGGTCGCAACGAACGCGCCCTTTGCCTTTGCCAGCTGGACAGCAAAATGGCCGACCCCGCCAGCCCCGCCATGGATCAGGACGCGCTGCCCGGCCGTCAGTGCACCATGGTCGAAAAGCCCCTGCCAGGCGGTGAGCGCTGCAAGCGGCACCGCCGCCGCATGCAGGTGGTCCACGGACTGTGGCTTGGCGGCCATTTCGATTGCCTTCACCACAACATATTCAGCTTGGCCACCGCGATCCGGTCCCAGCATCGCATAGAACGGATCGCCTTTTTTGAGCGTGTGCGCCCTCGTGCCGCAGAGTTCGACGGTGCCGGAAACGTCACGGCCAAGCGTCATCGGCAGTTGGTCCTTCTTTCCGCCTCCGGATCTGATTTTGTAATCAACCGGATTGACGCTGCTGGCATGGACCTTCAGCAAGACCTCATCATCGTGCGGCTGCGGAAACGGAGCGTCCTCGAGTGAGAGAACGTCCGGTCCGCCAAATTCGTGGATGCGAACGGCTTTCATGGTCGCCATCATCGTACTCCCGTGTCAGCTTTTTTCTCCCCCTCACCGCGAGCTATGGGCATGCGGAGAGCCGGGGCATGTGACCAAACAGCTGAGATGGCGGAAGGTTCAACTCGATCGCTGTTTTTGGAAGCCAGGCAAGGTCCTCGAAGCCGCCTGGAGGAGCGACCACCCGTCATTGCCAAGGGCTCCGCTTCCAGGCCGAACTCCTGACAGCAAGCCGGAGTTCCCTCTCCGCCTGCCATATGCGCGGCAGGTCAATCTTGGATTTGGAACCGATCCAAACGGCGCGACGTTGGGTCAAATCATGATTGGCAAGATCGGAACCCGAGATCTCCACATCACCCATGAAGAGATCGGCCCCGCGGCTGGGCGGCCGATCGTCTTGGTGCATGGCCGGCCGACAACATGCGCTGCTGGGTCGGCGTCACTTCTTCTGATCGGAGCGATAGGGACCTCCTTCTGAAGGGACGTCGCCGCGCGGCATCCAGGAGGCTACGGTGGCGAAGGTGGATGAAAGCGATCCCCAAATCCTGCAGATCATGACCACAGAGCATTTTGTTCTGCAGACCGCACGGGCGGCCACGATTCAGGAAGCGAGCCAGCGTGCGAACCTGTTCCTGACCACCGTTTCGAGCGCCGCGATCGCCCTCGGCTTCGTCGCCCAGGTCACCCGCATGGGAGGGCCGTTCGTGCTGTTCAGCCTGATTTTGCTCCCTTGCCTTTATTTCCTGGGTTTGGTCACTTTCGTGCGTGCGGTGCAAGTCGCCATCGAGGATATGGTGCATGCGCGCGGGATGGCCCGGATAAGGCATTATTACGTCGAGCATGCGCCCGTCATGGAGTACTATCTGATCCATTCCACCCATGACGATCAGTCGGCCGTGCGCGTCGACAAGGGTCTTAGATCTTCGCCATGGCAGTTCTTCGTGACTGCCGCAGGAATGGTGAGCGTGATCAGCAGTGCCATCGCCGGGGTTTTTTCCAGCGTGGTCGTGACATCGGTGATCGGCCCGGCGATCCCGCTCAGCGTGATCGTGGGTCTGTTGATATTCGGCGCGAGCATCCTTTTGCTGCGGCGATACCATCTACATTCCTGGGCGGCGGCGGAGCAAAAATTGGTGGTGCGCTTTCCCGACGCTTCAAAAGAATGACTTCTTACCTGACCTTTCGGGTGGATCGGCCGGACGTTCACTCGAGCGCAACCAAGGTTGAACAGGACTCCAGCTCGCGCAACTGAGTCGCGGGTCCTTAGACCTGCATCACCGCGCGGCTGTGGCGCGCGATGACGTTCTCCTCGTCGGTTGCAACCACGCGCACTTCCACCTTGCTGTCGGGACGGCTTATGATCTCTGCATGGATGTCATTGGCCGCCTCGTCGAGCGCCATGCCGAGCCAAGTCAATTTATCGCAGATCGTCTTGCGGATGGACGATGAGCGTTCGCCGATGCCGGCGGTGAATACGAGACATTCGAGACCACCCATGGTGTTTGCGAGCGCGGCTGCTTCCCTCGCGGCACGGAAGGCGAAAAGCTCAATCGCCTCGTGGGCGCGAGGATCACTGCTTGCCTCCAGCGTGCGCATGTCGCCCGAAATGCCGGATACACCGAGCAGTCCGGATTTCTCATAGAGCATTGTCTGCAACTCGTCCGCTGCCATGCCTCTCTCCAGCAGGAGGTACAACAGCACGCCGGGGTCGATGGCGCCGCACCGAGTGCCCATGACAAGACCGTCCAGTGCCGAAAAGCCCATGGTGGTATCGACGCTTTTGCCCTCGCGCAGAGCGCAGAGACTTGCCCCGTTTCCGAGATGAGCGACGATTGTCCGCTTCGCCGCGAGCGCGGGCGATATCTCGCTCAGCCGCCTGGCGATATATTCGTAGGAGAGGCCATGAAATCCGTACCGCCGCAGTCCCTCCCGTTCATATTCTTGCGGAATGGCAAAGCGCCGCACCAGCGGCTCGATCGTCTGGTGAAACGCGGTGTCGAAACATCCGACCTGTGGCAGATCCGATTGCAATGCAGCTATCGCACGAACCGGCGCGATACTGCGAGGCTGGTGCAAAGGCGCGAGTGCGGTCAGCCTGTCCAATGCCTCGATGGTGGCGGGCGTCAGACGGACAGGTTTGCTGAACTCCTTTCCGCCATGCGCGATACGGTGGCCGGCGCAGATCAGCTTTCTTCCACCAAGTTCCCCCTGCACCAAACTCAGTATTTCGCCTATGCCCGCCTCGTGCGGATCGTCCGCGGTGAACTGCCTGTCGCACTGCACTGTTCCATCGGCCGCTTTCGCCGTGAGCCTGGGCGCGTCGCCCAAATCCAGAGTGCCGCGCGAAACGAGCTGCTGGCCGTCTGGCGAGGCAAGATCGTATAGGGCGAACTTGACACTGGACGAACCGGCATTCAGCGCCAGGATCGATTGGCTCATCGACCAGCCTTTCCCCCGCTCGCAGCCGGCCAACTCCATTTCTGGATCTCGGGCATGTCTTCGCCGTACTCGCGGACATAGGCCTTGTGCCTTGCCAGCCTGCCGTCAAGGTCCGCGGCGAGGCTTTCCGCCCGTTCGGCCAAGCGCGGCACGCGTGCGATCGCGGCAAGTGCGAGATGGTAGCGATCGAGTTCGTTGAGCACCACCATGTCGAACGGCGTCGTCGTGGTGCCCTCCTCGCGAAAGCCGTGCACATGCATGTTGTCATGGTTGGCACGACGGTAGGTCAGGCGATGGATGAGATAGGGATAGCCATGATAGGCGAAGATGACCGGCGTTGTCTTCGTGAACAGCGCATCGAAAGCCTGGTCGGTGAGGCCGTGAGGATGTTCGGTGTTCGACTGCAACGTCATCAGGTCGACGACATTGACGACGCGGATTTTCAGATCGGGAATTGCGGAGCGAAGAAGGTCCGTCGCAGCCAGCGTTTCCAGCGTCGGAACATCGCCGGCACAGGCCAGCACCACATCCGGCTCCTCGCCTTTCGAAACAGTGCCGGCCCATTCCCAGATACCTGCGCCGGCCTTGCAGTGCGCTTCAGCGTCTTCGATGGACAGCCATTGCGGCGCCCGCTGCTTGCCGGCGGTGATGACATTGATGCGGTTGTAGGTTCTCAGGCAATGGTCGGTAATCCACAGCAGCGTGTTGGCATCCGGCGGGAAATAGAGCCTGACCGTGTCAGCCTTCTTGTTGGCGACAAAGTCGGCAAAGCCCGGGTCCTGATGGCTGAAGCCATTGTGATCCTGCCGCCATACATGAGAGGTCAGCAGGTAATTGAGCGAGGCGATCGGCTTGCGCCAGGCAAGCTCGCCAGAAGTTTTCAACCATTTGGCATGCTGGTTGACCATGGAATCGACGATGTGAATGAACGCCTCATAGCATGAGAACAGACCGTGTCGGCCGGTGAGCAGATAACCTTCCAGCCATCCCTGGCAGAGATGCTCGCTCAGCACTTCCATGACGCGGCCGTCACGGGAAAGATGGACGTCGTAAGGTTCGATGCGCTCCATCCATATCCGATCCGTGGCCTCGAACACTGCGTCAAGGCGATTGGAAGACGTCTCGTCCGGTCCCACCAGCCGGAAATTCCGCGCTTTGGCGTTAAGTCGAAAGACCTCGCGAAGATAGCCACCGCAAGTCCGTGTCGCTTCGGCAGCGACGCCCCCGGGCCGAGGCACTTTGAGTGCCAGGCTTTTCCAGTCCGGTAGCACAAGGTCGCGCTTCAACAGCCCGCCATTGGCATGTGGAGTTGCGCCCATGCGCCTTGTTCCAGCTGGGGCAAGAGCCGCGAGTTCCGGCAGCAGATGTCCATCCTTATCGAACAGTTGTTCCGGTTCGTAGCTTCGCATCCAGGTTTCGAGGATCTTGCGGTGCTCGTCATTGCCGCGGGCGTTCGATACCGGCACTTGGTGCGAGCGCCAGAAACCCTCGACTTTTTCACCATCGACCTCTTTCGGCCCAGTCCAGCCCTTGGGGCTGCGCAGGACGATCATCGGCCATCGTGGGCGTTCGCCATGCCATCCTGAACGTCGGGCTTGCCCTTGAATGGAATGGATCCGATCGAGCACCGTGTCGAGCGTCCCGGCCATCGCCTGGTGCATGGCAACCGGCTCATGGCCTTCGACAAAGAACGGTTCGTAGCCGTAGCCGGTGAAGAGGTCGCGCAGCTCCTCGTCGTCCATGCGGCCGAGGATCGTCGGGTTGGCGATCTTGTAGCCGTTGAGGTGCAGGATCGGCAGGACGGCGCCGTCCGACGCCGGGTTCAGGAACTTGTTTGAATGCCACGCCGCGGCGAGTGGACCAGTCTCGGCTTCTCCATCGCCGACTATGCAGGCGACTGTCAGATCCGGATTGTCAAATGCGGCGCCGAAAGCATGGACCAGCGCATATCCGAGCTCTCCACCCTCATGAATGGAGCCGGGTGTTTCTGGCGCCACGTGACTTGGCACTCCACCTGGAAAGGAAAACTGCCGGAACAGTTTTCTCAGGCCGTCTTCGCCTTGACCAATATCGGGGTAGATCTCGCTATAGGTGCCCTCGAGCCAGGTGTTGGCGACCATTGCCGGACCGCCATGTCCTGGGCCGCAGATAAACAGCACATCGAGATCACGCTCGCGGATAATCCGGTTGAGATGCAGGTAGACGAAATTGAGCCCCGGCGTCGTGCCCCAATGGCCAAGCAGCCGCGGCTTCACATGCTCGGCCTTCAAGGGTTGGCGCAGCAGCGGATTGTCGAGCAGATAGATCTGGCCAACCGAGATGTAATTCGCGGCGCGCCAGTAGCGGTTCATGAGGTCGATCCGTTCGAGGCTGATCACCTGCGTCGTCGCGGCGGTCTTGTTGTCCATCACTCAGTCTCCAGCCTCGGTTCGCTGGATTTAACTGGAGCGGCTTGGCGCCCGAGCAAGGCCAAATTGGCAGCAAGCGGAAACGATTGAACAATTGGAAACGACTGAAATTGCCCAGCGGCCGTCGTGCGTACGGAACCATCGCCCGGCACACGGGTTGTCTTTGACGTTTCGAACTAATCCAGGGAACGACGATGCGGATGTTGATGATAGTTGCCGCGCTTTCCGGAGCGGCCCTCACGCAGTCCCTCTACGGGCAAGCCATCAGCCCGCAGGTTCCCCGGATAACGCCTGTTCCTCAGATGACACCCTTGGAGCCCCAGCCGGACCAGATACCGCAGCCCGGGCAAGGGGCTGCTGGCCAGAATTTCACTAATATTGCCGTTGTCGCCGTCGAGGATCTGCCTGCGGAAATCAAAGCGCAGGCGGAAGCGGTGATCACCCAGACCAGTGCGGGAGATCTGCTGCGGCTGCAGAACTCCATCGATGCATCGCCCCAGGCAACAACGGCGCTGAGGGCGAACGGGCTCAACTCTTCACAGGTCGTGGCCGCCAACATCGATGGCGATGGCACGCTGACCCTGATCATCCAGACCACAACTTGATCGGCACCCGGAACGATGCGGTCGCGCCGTGAAGCAATGAAACGCAGATATCGCCGAGAGCCGCCATGGCCGAAGCCGCTGTTCGCAACTTCACCATCAATTTCGGACCGCAGCATCCGTCGGCTCACGGGGTTCTGCGGTTGGTGCTGGAACTGGATGGCGAGATCGTCGACCGTGCCGATCCACATATCGGCCTGCTCCATCGCGGCACTGAAAAGCTCATAGAGTACAAGAACTATCTGCAGGCCCTGCCTTATTTCGACCGGTTGGATTACGTCGCGCCGATGAATCAGGAGCATGCCTTCTGCCTCGCCGCCGAGAAATTGCTCCAAATATCGGTGCCAAGGCGTGGGCAACTTATCCGCGTTCTGTTTTGCGAAATCGGCCGGCTTCTGTCGCATCTCCTCAACGTCACGACCCAGGCCATGGACATAGGCGCCCTGACGCCGCCGCTCTGGGGTTTCGCGGAGCGTGAGAAGTTGATGGTCTTCTACGAGCGCGCCTCCGGCGCCCGTATGCATGCGAATTATTTCAGGATTGGAGGCGTGCACCAGGACCTGCCTGCCGCGCTTCTTGACGACATCCGGGATTTTTGCGACCCGTTCCTCAAGGTCTGCGACAATCTTGACGGCCTGCTCACCAACAGTCGTATTTTCAAGCAACGCAATGTCGATGTTGGCGCGATTGGCCTCGATGACGCCTGGGCCTGGGGCTTCTCCGGCGTAATGGTACGCGGATCCGGGGCGCCATGGGACCTGCGCAAGGCACAGCCATACGAATGCTATCCCGAGATGGATTTCGATATTCCCGTCGGCAAGAACGGAGACTGTTATGATCGTTACCTGGTTCGCATGGAGGAAATGCGCCAGTCGGTCCGGATCATGAAGCAATGCCTGGAAAAGCTGCGCGCACCTGAAGGCCAAGGGCCTGTGGCGATTCCGAACCAGAAGATCACACCGCCACCGCGCGCCAAGATGAAACGATCGATGGAAGCGACCATCCACCATTTCAAACTTTATACCGAAGGCCATCGCGTGCCGGCCGGAGAAGTCTACGCCGCCGTCGAAGCGCCGAAAGGGGAATTTGGCGTCTATCTGGTTTCGAACGGAAGCAATGTTCCCTACCGATGCAAGATACGTGCGCCGTCCTTTGCCCACCTGCAGGCGATGGATTTCCTATCCAGGGGTCACATGATCGCCGATGTCGCCGCAATCATCGGATCCCTTGACATCGTCTTCGGCGAAATTGATCGCTGACCAATGCGCGGATCCGATCGATTGCCAATCTCCGATTTCGGCCGGCGGAATTTTTTCGTAGGCCGAAAACGTGAATGCTCCCGCATTTCCTCCCGCTACAACTTTGTACCGGCGCTCCCGACCCTGCCATCGATGGCTTCATCGCACGCTTCGGATCCCTTATTCCTCGTCATCCGGCTCCAGCAGGCCGATCAAGGCGGCCACGCGGGTCCCGGGCAGCGGCCGTCCTTCGCTCATCAACGCCTCGTCTTCATTGAGCCAAGCCCAGGCTTCGCGAAGCTCCTCGGCGGAGGCGCCGGTTGCAATGATTTCCGCGACGGTAGCCTCCTCGATTGGTCCGAGCACTGAAGTCACGTCGTCCTTTGTCAAAGCCGTGCGCATGTATGATTCCCTCCGGGGTGATCCAGGGATCAACGCCCGCGAACCATCTGCCGTTCCGAGGGAACAAATTTTAACGAACAGCTCTTGACGGAAAAAAGGCGAATTACCAAATCGATTTCGCCGACGCCCAACGGGTCGGCAAGTCAAGGGGCGCCGCTTCCTTGGCGCTCCTCCTATGTTGCTCAATGGAGGATATAGCTATGAGAACCGCTTTCGACTTTTCTCCCCTGTTCCGATCGAGCATCGGCTTCGACCGGATGTTGAACGCTCTGGATGCCGCCAGCCGCATCGAAACGATCGACAACTGGCCTCCCTATGACATCGCCAAGAACGGCGAGGACGACTACCGCATTACGATGGCGGTGGCTGGCTTCTCGCAGGAAGAACTGACCCTCACCCAGGAGCAGAACATGCTCGTGGTGTCTGGTCAGAAGACTGGCGACGATAAAGGCGACGACAACAGCCAGTACCTGCATCGCGGCATCGCCGGGCGTGCGTTCCAGCGTCGCTTCGAACTGGCCGACCACGTCAAGGTCGTCGGCGCTGCCCTGGTCAATGGTCTGCTGACGATCGATCTCAAGCGCGAGATTCCTGAAGAGATGAAGCCGCGCAGAATCGAGATCGCAGCCGACACGACGCTGCCCAAGGGCGCGACGAAGCAGATCGAGGCCGAGAAGAAGGCCGCCTGAGATCTCCGCACGGTGCCGGGCATCGCCCGGCACCGCCGAGATGATTTTGTCACCGAACGACCGAAAGGAGAAAATCATGAGTGTCCGTGATCTGATTCCTTGGGGCCGCGGCAATGGCGACCAGGCCCCCAGCCTTTTGCGCGACGGTGAGCGCGATCCGTTCCTGTCGCTGCATCGGGAAGTGAACAGGCTGTTCGACGATGTTTTCCGCGGCTTCGGCACAGGCCTGCCGTCTGTTGGCAGGACCGTGTTTGGCCGAAATTGGCCGAGCGTCGAGATCTCCGACAGTGAGAAACAGATAAAGGTCACCGCCGAGGTGCCCGGGCTGGAGGAGAAGGATATCGAGGTACTGCTCGAAGATGGTGTGCTGACGCTCAAGGGCGAGAAGCAATCCGAAACCGAGGACAAGGACAGGCAGTTCTCGGAACGCTACTACGGCCGCTTCGAGCGCCGCATCCCGCTCGGCTATGAAATCCGCGGAGACCAGGTCGAAGCCCGCTTCAAGAACGGCGTGCTGACCGTGGCCTTGCCCAAGACGGAGAAGGCGCAATCGCAGGTCAAGCGCATCGAAATCAAGAGCTGATTGGACAAAGGAGCTGACAAGCTGGTTCAGGTCGAACTCGAATGGCGCGCTGGTTGAACTCGCCGGGCCGGACCGCCGGCCATCCTTACGATCGCCGGCAGCATCTTTTGCGGCGAGGAGCTTCAGCGGCGCGCCGCCTCCCCCACGGAGACCGCACATCGACAATGAACCAAGCAAAGGGGGGTGACCATGCCGAAACATCAGTTTTCCGATAACCGGATGGCTTTCGACATCGCCAATATCGTGGCCGGTCTTGTCTCCTGCTGTCACCCTGGTTTCTTGGCTTCACGGGAACCTCCCATGCCACATGGAATGCTTGGATCGTGGGCGTCGCCGTAGTTGTCGTCGCCGGGGCCGCACTGTTTGCCTTCTACGAGCGGAAGAATGGATCAACCTGGTCCTCGGCGTTTGGGCCATAATCGCGCCGTGGGTCCTGGGCTTCTCAACAGTAGCGGCTGTGATGTGGGCACATATCATCGCCGGTATCGTAGTCGCGCTTCTGGCCGCTGCAAGTCTCTGGTTCGCCAGTAATCATCCACTGTCGACCGCCTGAGGTGGCGAGGGTCCGGGATTCTTGCCGGGCCCGCCGCTTGTGAAGTGAACAAGACCGCTGAGAGGGTTAGGGGCCTGATGAGACGCCGTTGATCAGCTCTTCGCCACGACTCTGATTGATCCAGTGCGGCCAAGAACGTCAACGACCACCTGAGAGCCGGTACGACGGAGCGCCACGTCCACCGATCCGGCACCCAGCGAAAGCCGCCTCAGGACGATTTGATCCAGGAATCTCGGCAAGACAGGAGCGTCAAAAACGACAAACTGCGATTTCGGATCGAATTCGAGGCCGAGGCAAGCTTGCACGAAAAGCAAGGGCGCAGCGGCCGCCCATGCCTGGGGATTGCAAGCGACCGGATAGAAGGTCGGTGCTTGGGCACTTTGGCGAGGGAAGCCGCAGAATAGTTCTGGCAAGCGGCGCAGATCGAGATATGTCGAGGCGGCGAACAGACCTTCGAATATCTTTGCGGCTTCATGTCGGAAGCCATAGCGAGCGAAGCCGGCGGCAATCAGCGCGTTGTCATGCGGCCAGACAGAGCCATTATGATAGCTCATTGGATTGTAGCGGGCCTCTGTCGCAGCGATGGTTCTGATACCCCAGCCTGTAAAAAAGGCGCGCTCCGTGAGACTCTGCACCACAGACTTTGCTCGCTCGGCACGTGCGAGACCGGTGAAAAGTGTATGGCCGGCATTTGACGAACGTACCCTGCAGGGGCGCTTGTCCCCGTCGAGCGCAAGCACATATGTGCCGAGTTGCTCGTCGAAAAAGCAGACGTCGAAGCGATCGCGCAGGTCCGATGCCTTGGCTTCGAGCTTGTTGGCTCGCGCCGAATTGCCGAGCCGACGAGAGATCGCGGCCGCCGCGCACCATGCTCCGTAGACGTATGCCTGCACCTCGGCGAGTGCGATCGATCCCTTCGCAAGTGTTCCGTCCGCGTGAAAAACAGAATCGCTGCTGTCCTTCCAACCCTGGTTTGCCAAACCATCGGGCGTCAACCGCTGGTACTCAACGAAGCCGTCTTTGTCGCGGTCACCGTAATCGTCGATCCAAGCGAGAGCAGCTTCGATATTGGGCATCAGACGCTGCAATGTGTCGAGATCGCTTGTCCTCTCCAAATAGGCACCTGCCAACATGATGAAGAGGGGCGTCGAGTCGACGCTGCCATAGTATCGACGAAACGGCACCTCCCGAAGCACCGCCATTTCGCCATGCCGCAACTCGTGAAGGATTTTGCCAGGTTCCGCATCCGACACATGATCTACCTCGGTTGCCTGATTGGCTGCGAGATAGAGGAGCACGCCGCGTGCTATCGAGGGGTCCAGCCAAAGCATCTCCATGGCAGTGATGAGAGCGTCACGCCCGAACACGGTGCTGAACCATGGAATGCCAGCATAGGGATAGGGTCCCTCAGGTGTTTGTGTGATCAGCATGTAGAGGTCCGACACACTTCGGTGCACCGCCTCATCAAAGATTTCGTTGGAGGTCGTTATGACGGCGGCCTTCGATGTGGAATGACGCAGTGCCCGCCGCGCATCGCGAAGCGCAATAAAAAAGGTGCGGCGAGGCGACTCGTCGCCAATTTCCTTCTTGTCACAGCCGACATCCAGGAAAAGCGAACGTGTCTCGTGAGGTGCGAGTTCTATCACAAACGTGGCCTGTTCACCGGTGAGCGTCGCCGGCACGGGATCGAAGGACAAAATGGTAGCGCGCCGCACGCCATCCAAGCCCACGTAAGCAAGCGCGACCCGGTTACCGGCCACGTCCGGTTGACAATCCTCTCCGCGCTGGGGCCGCGGCGTGCCCCGGACTTCGAACAGGTCCGCGAAATCGGATGCGAAAACCAGCTCAAGCTGGAGACGATGCCGAACTTCATCGAAATTGCGCACAGCCAGCCGCTCGAAGCATCGGGCGCCCCACAATAATCGTGACCGGCGGAGATGAATTAAGTCGTGCTTCAGCACGCGAACGCCTTCAGCATCGAAAATGTCTGGATTGGTTAGATCGCAAGTCAAGGTCGCATTGTCGTCGCGCAATGTCGAACTGAGCAGCATAGGCCTGGCGCCATTGATTGTCAGACCAAGATGCGAGAGATAGCGTGTGTCGCGATAATAAATCCCATCCGGGCTACCAGGTCCCGAGAGGACGTCGCCGTTACGGTCGAAGACGCCGAAAATGTCGTCATGCTTGAGTGTTCGGGGCCGGCGCTCCTGCAGTGAGGGGACGAAAAGCTGGGCAAGATGCGTGACGCCAGATCCCCCGGGAAAAGGTGCATGGGAGATCGCTTCAGCACTCACGGATTGCATCGCTGAGACCTCTAACTTCAGCTGACACTTGAGCGCCCCTGGCGCGAGCCATCGCAGCGCCTGATGATAGCGCGACAAGGCGATCATAAATCGACACGTAGTCGAATGCCATACGCTCGGCCGAGAACCGTTCTTCGAAAACAGCCCGGATCCGTCGCCGATCCAAATTGCCGGCCGATCTTATCGCCTCAATTCCCTCGTCGACAGTTCTTACGACAAACCCCGACACCCCATGGTCAATCACCTCGGATACCGCGCCTCGATCGAACGCGATTACGGGGGTTCCGCACGCCATGGCTTCGATCATCACCAACCCAAAGGGCTCGGGCCAGTTTATAGGAAAAAGCAGTGCCCGGGCGTTGCCAAGGAAATCAGCCTTGTGGTGTTCATCTATTTCGCCGAGGAATTCCACATTGGGATGTGTGGCGATCATGGGCGAGATTACGTTCTCCCAAAATAACCTGTCCTGCTTGTCGATTTTGGCCGCGATCTTCAATGTCATGCCAGCACGCCTGGCGATCTCGATCGCTGTCTCTGGACCTTTTTCCGGAGAAATACGGCCGAGAAACGCCAAATAATCGCCCGAGGGATGCATCGTCATCGGCAGTAGATCGCGCGGTAGTCCATTATAGACTGTTCCGGCCCAGTTGACGGGCGGCATCGGGCGACGTTGTTCTTGCGATATCGATACCAGCGGCACGTCGGGAAAGCTTTGATAGAACGGATACAGGTCAGGAAGATCAAGACGTCCATGCAGGGTCGTGAGCGCAGGAGTTTGGAGGGTATTGAGCAGAGGGAACTGCAACAGATCAGTGTGAAAATGAATAACATCAAACTCGTCGGCAACCCGCCGAACGCGATCGAGCATTACAATGTGATGAGGAATGGGATCCAGAACGGTCGGATCAAGCCTCAAGGCCCGGTCGCAGCATTTTACCAGCCGCGCCGAGCTGTGCGAATCCCCACTTGCGAAAAGCGTGACCTCATGACCGCGACGGACAAGCTCCTCGGCAAGATACGACACGATCCGCTCGGTACCACCATAGAGTTTTGGGGGAACACTTTCTGTTAAGGGTGCGACTTGGGCAACCCTCATCGGTCCAGTCCATTTGTATCGTTCACCCAATTCGGTGCACCCACTTCCGGCTTTTCCGAACCGAACACCGCAGAATCCAGATTGTTCCGGCGCTGAGCGCGCCTGTCTTGCCGGCGGCCAGATGCTCGCGGATCGGCAGAAGCGGTATGCGGAACATCAAAACCTCGTCTCCAGGCGCGCTATTTTCTGGAGCAATGAAACAATTGACCTGAGCCGTAGTTCTTATGTCCAGCAATGACGATGGGTCGGCAGCGGGAGCACTGGCGGAGCTTCCCACGCGGATGTGCGGTTCTGACCAGGAGGATCAATCATGTTCGTGAATTCGACGAACGGTCATGAGCTTCAGTCCAAAATGCGCGGTTTCCGCCTCGACCGATTTCGAGGCAATCCCAAGCTGGCCGCGAGAGGCCCCGCCTGGAGCTTTTGTCGATCCTACTGGAACTCGCTCCAGGCCCATACGTTCCGAGTCGATCCAAGGACGACGCGAACGCTCAAAAATCACCACGACTGAGGTGAACGTCATGGCATTTTCGATTGAAAGTCCGGCCTTCCGGGACGGCGACAGGATTCCGGATGAATATGTGCGTGACGGGGAGAACCTGTCGCCCCCGCTGACCTGGAAGGAAGCGCCTCAGGGCACTCGAAGCTTCGTCTTGATCGTGGAGGACCCCGACGCTCCCTCCGGGATCTTCCGCCATTGGGGCATCTACGACATCCCTGCGGAACGCGACCGCTTGCCGGAGGGTACGACGGCCGGCGCCAAGACCGAAAGCCTTGGCTATGGCGTCAATGATTTTGGCAACCCGCGCTACGATGGACCGCAGCCACCCAAGGGCCACGGTGTCCATCACTATCATTTTCGCCTCGCGGCCCTCGATGTCGAAACGCTGCATTGTGGCGAGAAGGCCAAGGTCGCCGACATATTGGATCGGGCAAAGCCACATGTGATCGCACAGGCCGAACTTGTCGGCACCTACGAGAGGGCGTGATGCATCGCGTTTCGAGGCAAGTCCTGTTCAGTAGATAATCGCATCCCGCGCAGCAATGCTGGTTCCGCAGCTGTCCTATCCAGGGGTCACATGATCGCCGATGTCGCCGCAATCATCGGATCCCTCGACATCGTGTTCGGCGAGATCGATCGCTGACCAATGAGCGGATCACTTGGCGCTGTCTAAACCGGTGGCCTCACCGACATGGCGCATCATGCGACGAAAGCTCATCGAGATATGAGCGCGCCTTATGTGGCCGATCGATTCCCAATCTCCGATTTCCGCCGCGGCAAGGACTTCCTCCATCTCCCGGCGGAAGGCAGTGAATTCTTCGACAAGACCCAATTGCGGCATCATCTTCAGAACGACCCGCGCCACCTGAAAATACAGGCGCTCGCTGATCTCGCGCAGTGGCTGATTGCCAGTCATCGCGGTAAGTTCGTAGAGGAAATCCATGTTAAGGCGAAGGAAGGCGCGCTGGTCGGGGTTTAGAATATCGGAATCACAGCGCGTGATGAGCGCTCGAATCCGATCGAGATCCTCCGCCGTGCGCGAGATCGGGCGGGAAAGTCGGGGCCGAATGGGCACCCTCCTGAAGGCTCACAGCTAGATTCGAAAGGGCAAGGCAAGTCTCGCAGGTGCGAGGTCCTTCATGCTTGCTCGCGCCTCCCAAGGAGGCAGCAATTACCTCCGCTCCCCACCAATAGAGACGTGCCCCTTCCCGCCCAAGCCTTGAATGCGGCGGTGTGGGGCGTCGTTACCGGTTCGTGACAATTGACCCTTGGATGTCCCGGCCATCGGGTATTTTCCTGTGAAAGGCCGCAGGACGACTTGACGGACTCGCCGCTAGGTCTAATTTGGTGATCGTTCTCATGTGCCTAAGCCCGTCCTTCCCTGTGGCTTGGGTGCATCAACGGCGGTGATTGGGAAAATCACCGCCGTTTGGATTCGAGGCCCATCGCAACCGACAAGCAACTGGTCTTGCACACGCCCATCTGCGGGCGGTGCTTTGTCAGCGCTGGCATCCACTCGATTCTTGCTGAAATTCCGGCTAGCTTGGCGACAGATGACTCAGTTCTGGTCGGAGAATCACAATCAGACCGCCCGTCAAGAGATTGATGGGCAGCACCTTTGGTCCCCCAAGACCGAGGGCAATGGCGCACGAAGTGCGTCCCACAACAGATATGGGCCGAGCGACGCCTGGCGACCAACCAATTGGCTATATGGGCAGAATAGCGGAATTCGCCTTGACCGCTTCCAACCGATGGAGTTCGGAGACACCGGAACTTTTTGAAAGCAAGAGGGATGATTTCTGCCGATCTTTTGGATACCACATTCCCCTTCGATCCCTCCCAAAACGACAACAGGGAGTCTCGGCCCGCTCCCGCAAGGCTATATTCGCTACCCGTCAAGTTTCGGAGTTAGACAATCGGAAGGCCTGTCTGACAGGCATTCCACAGAAGCAGTACACTATTGAAATGGCGACCTCATATTTCAAAGCCAAGATGGTTTCGAAGCCGGCGCGTCGCTCACGGTCCCTCAAGGCGAGAATTCTAAGAGACGTTCAACAATGACCCAGCACGCAGAAAACGCTCGAATTCTCATGTACAGCCACGACACGTTCGGGCTTGGCCATTTGCAGCGCTGCCGAACAATCGCGCATTCGCTGGTCGAGGACTTCCGCGGACTTCAGGTGCTTATCATTTCGGGTGCGACTATCGCTGGCGCGTTCGACTACCGAGCCCGTGTCGACTTCGTGAAGATCCCCAGCGTCATCAAGTTGCGCAACGGCGAATACACCTCGCTGGAAAAGGATATCGATCTGCATGAGACGCTGAGAATGCGCCAGTCGATCATCCGCCACACAGCCGAGACCTTCCGGCCGGATATCTTCATCGTCGACAAGGAACCGCTCGGCCTGCGCGGTGAGATTGAGGATACTCTGTCCTACCTCAAGACGCGTGGCACCACGCTGGTGCTTGGCCTGCGCGAGGTGATGGATGCGCCGCACCTGCTCGAGGCAGAGTGGGCGCGCAGGGATGTGATGCGCAAGATTGGCCTGTTCTACGACAAGGTCTGGGTCTACGGGCCGCCGGATTTCTACGATCCGCTGACCGGCCTGGATGTGCCTCCGGCCGTCAGGGCAAAGATGAGTTTCGTCGGTTTCCTGCAACGAAGCTTGCAGCGCAACGAGTTGCCAGGCCACCGGCCCGAGGGCGATTATATCCTGGTCACCACCGGTGGCGGCGGCGACGGTGCCGAATTGATTCACGACGTCATCGATGTCTATCAGCAGGATCCGCAACTGCAGCACAGGGCGCTGATCGTGCTTGGGCCTTACATGCCGGCCCGCAAGCGCAACAAGCTGCTCAAAAAGGGGGCCAAGATCCCCTACATCAAGATGATCGAGTTCGACAACCGCATGGAAGACCTGATTGCCGGCGCCAAGGCGGTGGTGGCCATGGGTGGTTACAACACCTATTGCGAGATATTGTCTTTCGACAAGCCGGCGCTGATCGTGCCGCGCATCGAGCCACGCCAGGAACAACTGATTCGCGCTCGGCGCGCAGCCGAACTCGGCCTCATCGAGCTGCTTTTGCCGCACGAAGCCAAGGACTCCCAGCGATTCGCCGATGCACTAGTGGCGCTGCCGGAGCGGTCCCGCCCCTCACAGAGTAACCCGCATCTGACGCTGGAAGGGCTGCCTCACATTTCCGAGATTGTCGCGGAATTGCTCGACCGGCGGGCCGGCCATCACCTTTCTGTCGTTGAAGGAACGAACTGACTTGCAACGTCGCAAGATCGTCGTGGTCCTGAAGGGCTATCCGCGGCTGTCGGAAACTTTTATCGCACAGGAACTGCTCGGTCTGGAACGCGCGGGGTTCGATTTGATACTCGTCGCACTCAGGCGGCCCACCGACGCAAAACGGCACCCCGTACATGACGAGATCAAAGCGCCGGTCCACTACCTGCCGGAATATCTGCATGACGAGCCGCTACGCGTGCTTCGCTCGCTTTGTGCCTATTTGCCTCGGCCGAGCTTCTGGCGCGCGCTCGGATCGCTGGTAGCCGATATCTCCCGCGACTTTACGCGCAATCGCGCACGCCGCTTCGGGCAAGCGCTCGTGCTGGCGGCCGAATGGCCGGAAGAAGCGGGATGGTTGCATGCGCATTTCGTGCACACGCCGGCATCGGTGACGCGCTACGCCAGCCAGCTTCGTAGCCTGCCCTGGAGCTGCTCAGCCCATGCCAAGGACATCTGGACTTCGGCGGACTGGGATTTGGCTGGCAAACTTTCCTCGGCCCGCTGGACAGTCACCTGCACGAAAACCGGCTTCGATCGTCTGAAAAAACTCGCCAAAGGCAACTCGTCTGTGCATCTGAGCTATCATGGGCTCGACCTTGATCGCTTCGGAAGTTTTGGCGACGCGCGACAACAGTATGACGGCTCGGAGCGCGGCGGAGCGGTTGTCGTTCTGAGTGTCGGACGGGCCGTCGAAAAGAAAGGTTACGATACCTTGCTGGAGGCCCTTGCCCTCTTGCCTGGCGATTTGGCCTGGCGTTTCGAGCATATCGGCGACGGCGAGGAACTGGAACGGCTCAAGGCGCTGGCGAAGAAGCTCGGACTCGATGATCGCGTCTCCTGGAAAGGCGCGCTTGCGCAGGAGCAGGTGCTTGAGCACTACCGCTGCGCCGACATCTTCGCCCTGGCCTGCAGGATCACGGCGAATGGCGACCGGGACGGCTTGCCAAATGTTCTTGTGGAGGCAGCTAGCCAGCGGCTTGCATGCGTGTCCACCGATGTTTCTGGTGTGCCGGAGCTTATATCGCCCGATGAAACCGGGCTGCTGGTACCGACAAACAGCCCAATCGCCCTGGCACAGGCGCTGGAGCGCCTGATCCGGGATCCCGTCCTGCGCGCCCGCCTAGGCGACGCCGCAGAGCGGCACGTGCGCGGCAATTTCGATCATATGGCGAGCATTGGACAGCTCAAGGAATTGTTCGAGCGCGAGTGGCGGGCCGTCAATTGAAGCAACTGCGTGCCTTCCTCTATGTCCAGCACCTGCTCGGTATCGGGCATCTCGCACGCACCAGCCGCGTCGCGGCGGCTCTGGTCGATGACGGGTTTGACGTAACGATCGTGACCGGCGGAGCGCCGGTCGCGGGGTTTCCGGGACTGGGGGTAAAATCTGTCACCCTGCCACCTGTCACCTCCGGCGATGAAGGATTTTCCGGACTTGTCGACCTGCAGGGCAAACCCATCGACGATGATTTCAAGAAACGCCGTTCAGAGATGCTGCTGCAGGCATTCCAGGATTGCAGGCCTGATATCGTGATTGTCGAGGCGTTTCCATTTGGACGTCGGCAGATGCGTTTCGAACTCTTGCCGCTGATCGAGGCCATCGACGCGACGTCGCCCAGACCGCTACTGGTGACGTCTGTCCGTGACATCCTTCAGGAGCGCGTCAAGCCGGGCCGAAACGAGGAAACGGTTGATCTCGTCAATACGCATTTCGACCTTGTAATGGTCCACGGCGACCCGGCTTTTGCAACCGTCGACAAGACATTTCCGCTGGCTGGGGCGATCAAGGCCGAGGTCACCTACACGGGGCTCGTTGCCGCGCCGTCATCGCCCGCGGCCTCCGAGCGCTTCGACGTTCTGGTGTCAGTTGGCGGCGGAGCTGCCGGAAACAGCCTTGTAAGCTCCACCATCGCAGCGGCGCGGAATGCCAACAACGGTTGGAAATGGTGTTTGATCACCGGCCCAAACCTGCCCAAAGACCAGTTTGACGCGATCGCACACGACGTCACGCCGGGCCTGTCCATCTTCCGGTTCCGAGAGGATTTCGCCAGCCTGCTGACCGGCGCCCGCCTGTCAGTCTCGCAGGCAGGTTACAACACGGTCTGCGATGTCCTGCGCGCGGGTTGTCGCTCCCTGCTCGTTCCATTTGCAGCCGGCGGGGAAAGCGAACAGACGGTTCGCGCCCTGATGCTCGAAGAACTCGGTCTTGCAACGGTGCTGATGGAAAAGGACCTAACGCCTGAAGGTTTGGCGCAAGCGATCGAAGAGGTGCTTGTGGCACCGAGACCATCCGCGCATCGTCTCGATCTGGAAGGCGCCCGCCACTCGGCGCAGATCCTGCGCGACCGGTATCGAACATGGTCCCTAAAAAGGGGGCCCGGTTTCAGAGAAGCTCATGATCAAACGGACGATGGATCCTAAAACGGTCCATCGTTTCACGGAAAACGCAGAACCGCTCTATCTCGTGCGACGCGGGTCAAGCCGTTGTTTTTATGTATGTCGCAGCCCCAAAAGCGCCACGCACTGTTGGGCGAAATGCATTAGACAGTTCCAATCAGCATGAAGCGCGTATAGTTTTTTGTCGGCAGCTCGCCGGAGAAGCGCACCTCGCGTAGCGCCGCCATTGCTCCGAAGGCTGCCAGCGAAGCCACGCAGTTGACGTGCGTCGGCTCGCTGAAATAATCATTCGATTGCAGCAGAACATTCGTGCCCTGCGGAAGCAGCGCAAGCCAGGCGCGCAGATCGGCTATGTGTTCGCAGCTCGTATTGACGGTCAGGTCGGGACGCCCGGTCGCATAATCGAGTGCGTGCATATCTGCCGTCATGGCCCGGAACCGGTCGCCGGCGTCCCGGTTTAGCGTCAGGGCGACGGGCGCGACTTCGGGATCGATGTCAATGCTGTCGACCGCCGCGATGTCGAAGCGGACATCGTTGAAAAGCATCGCCGACAACACGCCATACCAACCACCCAGAACCCATATGCGCCCGAAGCGCCCGCCGCAGCTGTCGAACAGCCGATCGAGCGCCCACATCTTGCAGGCGACCTGCTTGTGGTTGAAGGCGTTGGCGATATCGGCCTTCGGGTGCTTGGCGATGACGCGCGCCAGCCCTGCCACGAGAGGGCTTTTGACATAGGCCGCAATCCCTCGGGTGAGGTCCAAGGCTTGCTCGTGCCCGTCCATGCCGGCATTGCGTGGTTGCGTGACATCCATCATATTCGCCTTGTATGTTGGGATTTCGGGCGACACAACGCAATCTTGCTGAGCGCAGCACTACTTCCGTGCACTGCAGCTTCGAGCTTGTCATTGGCGACGAAGAAATTGCCGATACGCCATTCGCCAGCAGGTGCTTTTGCATCCATCCTTCCAACTGAGGTCCACAGTCGCATATGGAACCCAGCCTAGCCCGCTATATCTGGACGCACACCAAGAAGCAGCAGGTCTGGATATTGCTGATCGTCGTGATCTCGATGATCCCGTATTTCATGTCCTTCAACCTGCCGAAGCTGATCGTCAACGGCCCGATCCAAGGCCGCGGCTTCGAGCAACCCGGCGCGACCCTGCCATTCATGAGGTTGCACTATAACCTGCCGTTTATTGGCGAGGTCCTGTTCTTCTCCGGTTTTCAGCTCGGCCGCAAGGCGACGCTGCTTGCCCTGAGCATTGTGTTCCTCTTGCTGGTCGTCATCAACGGCCTGTTCAAACTCTACATCAACACCTACAAGGGCCGTCTCGGCGAACGCATGCTGCGGCGTATCCGCTTCGATCTTGTCGATCGTGTGCTGCGGTTTCCGCCGATTTACTTCAAGCGGGTGAAATCCGCCGAAGTGGCGACCATGGTGAAGGACGAGGTGGAGCCCTTGGGCGGCTTCATCGGCGATGCCTTCCTGCAGCCGGTGCTGCTCGGCGGCCAGGCGCTGACGGCCATGCTGTTCATCATGGTCCAGAACGTCTGGCTCGGAATGATAGCGGTCGTGATCGTGGTGATCCAGATCGTGCTCATCCCGCGAATGCGGCGGCGGCTACTCGTGCTCGGGCGCCAACGGCAATTGACGGCGCGCGCGCTTTCGGGCCGTGTTGGCGAAATCGTCGATGGCATCGGCGCGGTTCACGTCCACGATACGTCAAACTACGAGCGCGCCGACATAGCTGCCCGGCTCGGGCTCATTTTCAAGATCCGCTTCGATCTTTACCAATGGAAATTCATGGTAAAGTTCCTCAACAATTTTCTCGCGCAGCTCACGCCCTTTCTGTTCTACATGATCGGCGGGTATCTGGTCATCGGCGGCCGGCTGGACGTCGGCCAACTCGTGGCCGTGATCGGCGCCTACAAGGACCTGCCCGGACCGATGAAGGAACTGATCGACTGGGATCAGGATCGGCAGGATGTCCAGGTCAAATACCAGCAGGTCGTTGAACAGTTCACCGTGGAGGGTCTCATTGCGCCTACAATCGGGGCATTGGCGATCGACGATCCCGATCCGATGACCGCCCCCCTGTCGGCAATCGGTCTGTCCATAGCAGACGATGGCGGTGCGATCCTTCTCAACCGTGTCTCCCTCCAGGTCAAGCCGGGTGAGACGGTAGCGCTGGTCAGCACCGCAACAGGCGGAGCCGAAGCGCTTGCAGAAGCCTTTGCGCGGCTGAACTGGCCCGACAGCGGAAGGATCGTTTCGGGCACCGACGACCTGCTTGAACTCCCCGAAGCGGTGACCGGACGTCGCATGTCGTATGCCTCGTCGGATGTTTTCCTGTTCCAGGCAAGCCTCCGCGATAACTTGCTCTACGGGTTGAAACACGCGCCGCTGACACCGGTGACTTATGACGGTGCAGCGGCAGACCAGCACCGCTGGAACATCGAAGAGGCGCGCCGGTCCGGCAATCCGGATCTTGATATCCGCAGCGACTGGATCAACTATGCTTCCGCCGGCGCTACCGGCCCGCACGACCTCTTTGAAGCCGTGCGCCGGGTGCTCGACGCGGTTATTCTGTCGCGCGACATTCTGGACCTTGGCTTGCGCTCTTCGGCCGACCTCAAGCGTCACACGGAACTTGCCAGGCGGATCGTCGAACTGCGTGCGGCGTTGCGAACCCGGCTTGAACAGGAAGGGCTGAGCGGACTGGTGGTTCCTTTCGAACCGGGCGCCTACAACAAGGAAGCGACGATCGGCCAGAACCTGCTCTTCGGCGCTGCGGCCGGCCCTGAACTGGCGGATAGGGCGCTGGCGGCCAACCCCTATTTTGCTTCTGTGCTCAATGAAGCCGGTCTCGACCGCACGCTCTACGAAATGGGCATGGAAATCGCCGAACAGGCGATCGAGCTGTTCGCCGACCTGCCAGCCGATCACCAGTTCTTCCAGCAGCTCGCCTTCATGAGCGCCGAGGAGATACCGGCCTACGAAACCTTGCTGCAACGGCTCAAGAACCGTCCCTACGAGGCGGTTTCGGAGACCGACCGCGCCATGATCGTTAGCTTGAGCTTTGCCTATATCGAGCCCCGGCACCGCTTCGGCCTGCTAAGCGATGAGCTGATGAGCAAGATCGTCACTGCCCGCAACCGGTTCTATGAAAACCTGCCGACCGAGCTGCATGACGCGATCGAACGGTATGATCCGGGCAAATACATCGCCGCGGCTACTGTCATGGATAATGTGCTGTTCGGGCGTGTGGGCAACAACCACCCCGACGCGCCGGACCGCATACGCTCCATCCTCTATGACCTTCTTGACGAGCTGGGGCTTTATGGCGAACTTCTCAATGTCGGCCTGGATTTCAACGTCGGCGCCGGCGGCAGGCGGCTGACCGGTGGACAGCGACAGAAGCTCGACGTTGCCCGGGCCCTGCTCAAGCGTCCCGATTTTCTCATTCTCAACCGGCCGCTGTCGGCGCTCGATCAACGCATGCAAGATAAGGTGTTGCGGAACGTTCTCGAGGAAGCCAGACGCGACGGCCATTCGCCGGCAATTGTCTGGGTGGTGACGAATCCGTCCATGGCGATGATGTTCGATCGCGTCATCGTGTTCGACTCGGGTGAATTGGTGGAAGACGGAACACACGAGACACTTTTGGCAGGCAACGGTGTCTTCAAGGAACTGGTGTCGTAGAGCGACGAAATACGGAACCAATTCCATCTGGGCGCGCGTTGCTCTAGTCTGGCAAACGCGAATTTTGAGGTTTGCGACAATGCTGCTCAAGGATGAAGTTGGAATGCTGCAACGCGTTCCCTTGTTTTCTGGCATTGAGTTGACAAAGCTCAAACTGCTTGCGTTCACATCCGATCGCGTCAGCTACGGCGCGGGCCAGATCCTTTTCCGGCAGGGCGACGAGGGAGATGCCGCCTATGTCATCCTTTCAGGCAAGGCAGATATTCTGGTTGATTCCGACAGAGGGCCGTTAAAAGTAGCCGAAATGGCGCCAAATTCGATTGTTGGGGAAATCGCCATACTGTGCAACAGCTCGCGCACAGCCACCGTCAGAGCGGCAAGTCAGCTGGAAGCCTTGAGAATCCGCAAGGATCATTTCCTGAGGCTCATGAAGGAGTCCCCGGAAATGACCATCGAGATATTGCGGGTTCTTGCCGATCGCCTAAGCCACACCACCGCCGATCTGATCGATGCACGAAGTGCCAAATAGCCAATGAGATGCGGTCGACGCTCCCCGTCATGATAGCGCAAGCCTCTGGCTGAGAGGGTCACTGGAGGAAATCGGCAAATTTCGGGCGGAAAACGGTTCACACTTTTCCTGGTGCTCTAGCGGCAGTTGTTTGGCTACGATGAGCAACGGGACTGCGAAGGGGCTACCATGGACGACGACGTTTTCCTGGTCAGGTTTTGGGGCGTGCGCGGCAGCATTGCGGTATCCGGGCCGGAATTCGTTCGCTATGGCGGCAACACAAGTTGCATTGAGATGCGATGCGGCAAGCATACGCTTCTATTCGACGCGGGCTCTGGCCTGCGGCCTGCCGGCAGGGCGTTTCAGGCGGCGGATGTGACCGATTTCGACCTGCTTTTCACTCATTGCCATTACGATCACATCATCGGGCTGCCGGCTTTTGCGCCGATCTTTGACCCGAGCGTCAAGCTTACCGTTTGGTCCGGGCATCTTGCAGGACGCATGACGACCCGACAGATGGTCGATGAGTTCATCCGGCCGCCGTGGTTTCCGGTGAAAATGGACGTCTGCAAGGCAAAGCTCGACTGCCGCGATTTCGTGTCCGGAGACGTGCTTCGGCCGCGCGAAGGGGTGGTGGTTCGGACCGGCAGCCTTACCCATCCGGGCGGCTGCATAGGCTACCGGGTCGAATGGCGCGGCCGCGTCGTGGCGGTGATCACGGACACCGAGCACGAGACGGGCAAACTCGATCAGTCGGTGCTCGGCCTGATCGACGATGCCGACCTCGTCATTTACGATTGCACCTATACCGAGAAGGAATTGGAACGCCGCCGCGGTAACGGCCACTCGACATGGCAACAGGGCGTCAAGCTCTGTGAGGCGGCCGGTGCGCGGGGGCTCGCGCTGTTTCACCACGATCCAGCACGCACCGACGAGCAACTGGACGAGATGGAGAAACTGGCCAAGGACAGGTTTGCCGGCGCGTTTGCCGCGCGGGATGGCCAGACCCTCGAATTTCCAGTCTCATCGCATAAAAAGCGCTGAGCTATTTCTTCTACCGGCGCTGCGCGCGATCAATGTCCTGATCGGAAGCCATGCGCAGGCTTCAGTCCGTGTGGTGACTGCGAACAGCCGTTCGAGGAAAAGCCACGCCGATTCATCATGTACGAGATGGTGGGTGAGCAGGCCGACCGGTTCGTCGTCGAATGCATGCTGCAAGTGCGCGATGATAGCCTGAACCAATAGGCCGTGATCGCGGCAGCCGCGCGTGCCATGCCAATCCATGATGTCTACATTGCTGTTGATGACCGCCAGTGGAGCCGCCTTCGGCGGCCCATAGACCGACAATGCCGCAAATCCTATCGATCCAAGGTCGGATACCAGGCCGGCGTCGATCCTGTTCCAGGGGGGCACCAGGATCGGAACGGCACGTGCGCCGTGCAGACCGGTTACGTGCGCCAGCCCGCGAGCCAGATCATCGAGCACCGCTTCGCGTGGCCGATGCGGGCCGAGCTCCTGCTTTTTCTGGTCCTCGGGCGCGTGATTTCGGTGCTCCCAGCCATGGCTGGCGACCGTGGCATGCGGCGCCTCGTCAAGCCGGGCGACAAGCTTCTCATCAGTGAGGGCCGGAATGACGGCCAGAGTGACCGGAACCGCGAATTCACCGGTGAGATCGAGCAGCCGATCAAGCGCAGGCGTCGGATCCACGGCATCATCGTCGCGCAGCCAGAACTCTGCCTTACGACCGGCCCGCTGCCGGCCCGCCAGTTCTTCCATCAAGGGTTGCCAGATCCGATCGGACGATGTCATGAAACCGGGACCTTCGGAAGGAGTTCGGCCAGATGCGCCGCTGCAACGCCGAGGGAACGTTCTTCAAGGATGAAACGTCTGGCTTCCGCAGCCATGATGGTTCTTTCGTCGTTACGGGCCAGAAGCCTTTCAATGGCAGAAGCGAACGCCGCCACATCGCGCGGCGGGGTGAGAAACCCGGTCTGGCCATCTCGCACGACTTCCGGCACGCCGGCGATGTCCTGAGCCACCACCGGAAGGCCGGCGGCCTGTGCTTCAAGATAGGCAACGCCATAGGCCTCGCCGTAACCCGGCCAGACGTAAATTCCTCCGCCATAAAGGACATCCGGCACGGCGGCTGGCTCCATCGCGCCAAGCCATTCGATCCGGTCGGCGGCAAAGCCGGCGAATTGCGCCTTGACCTCGTCACGGGCAGGCCCGTCCCCGACGACCGACATCGTCCAGGGCAAATGGCCAATCTGACCCAACGCTTGCGCCAGCATGCGATAGCTTTCGACTTTGTCGCCCTGGCGCATCATGGCAACAGCAACGAGGCGCGTCGGGCAACCTCGTGCCGGCAGTTCATGGAAGACCGATGTGTCGATGAAGGGTGACAACATATCAAGAGCGACCCCGGGTATCGCATCTGCCAGTCCCTGACGATCCCGTTGCGTGAAGCAGATGTTCAGCGCCGCCTGTTCGACCGCTTGCACCACCAACGCTTGTGTATCAGCCCACAAACCGGCATTGCGCCGCCTCGAATAGGAGGCTTCCGCCGTCACATATGGGACAGCAAAGGTCGACGCCAGCCCGGGCCCGATCAGGTCGGGCGCCTTGTAATAGGGATGATAGCAGAACCATAGATCGGGCTTGCCGTCACGATCCCAAAGCCTGGTCAGCCGCGCGGCTTCCTCTCGGGCCTCTACCTTGAGCGCATCGAAACTTTTCGGCTCCGGTTCGCGTAGATAGAAGCGCAATTCGGATGCCAGTTCGACGCTGTGTCCTCCATGCTCCAGCGCCTTGACCAGCGTGCGTGCCATCTGGCGGTCGCCGGAGGCAATGGAATGATTGGGTGACTTCAGCGGCGCGTAGAAGGCAATTCGCATTGCGCGACCCTATCATCGGAAAGCATGCGCAAGTCAATTTCGAAGCATCATCGACTTCACCTTCAAGCAGTGGAATGTGCTATCTGATGGTCATGGAAACAGCTGCCGCTTCGGACCCGTTTGTCGCTTCTCTGCCGGTCTTCGCAAAGTTCGAAAGCGTTGCCGATATCGACAACTATCGGCCTCTCCCCGATGGCTGGGCGCTGGCCACCGCCGACATTGTCGGCTCGACCAAGGCGATCGAGACTGGACGCTACAAAACGGTCAATATGGCCGGCGCCAGTGTCATTTCGGCCCTGCTCAATGCGCTGGGTCGGCAAGATCTTCCCTTTGTCTTCGGCGGCGACGGGGCGCTCGTCGCATTTCCCGGCTCGGCGGTGGAGACCACCCGCAACGCGCTGGCGGCTGTCCAGAGATGGGTGGCGGACGAACTGGACCTAACCCTGCGTGCCGCGATCGTGCCGATAAAGGATATTCGAGCGCAAGGCCTCGACGTTCGCGTGGCAAGGTTCCAAGCATCCGATGCGGTCTTCTATGCCATGTTCGCCGGCGGTGGCGGCAGTTGGGCGGAAGCCGAGATGAAAGCGGGGCGCTACCGCATCGATCCTGCTCCGGCCGGCGCACGGCCGGATCTGACCGGCCTCTCCTGCCGCTGGAACCCGATCGAAACCCGGCATGGCGAAATCGTCTCGATCATAGCCGTACCGGGGGCGTCGCGCGACCTGCGCGGTTTTCAGTTTCTGGCATCCGACATCATCGCCCTTGCCGGCAGGCAGGAACGCGATGGCCACCCTGTGCCGGTGAACGGGCCGGATTACAGCTTGCTGCCCGCCGGCCTCGATATCGAGGCGCGGGCCACGGCGCCGGCAGGACGGCGGTGGCTGTCGAAGCTGTGGATAGTGTTCCTGATGACGCTTACGGCCGTCACCGATAGATACGGCTGGACGATCGGCAGTTTCGATCCGAAGATCTACAAACGCGACGTGGCCAGCAATTCGGATTTCCGGAAATTCGACGACGGCTTGAAGATGACCATCGACGTTGACGCTGATGTGTTGCAACGGATCGAGAACCGGCTGAAACAGGCGGAAGAGGCGGGCATCTGCAACTATGGCCTGCACCGCCAGAAATCGGCCTTGATGACATGCCTCGTCGCCTCGCCGCTGCAGCGCGATCACGTTCATTTCATAGATGGCGCCGCCGGCGGCTATGCGATGGCTGCCGCAACCTTGAAGGCAAAGTTGCCGGTCTGATGACGGCTTGCGAGAATCCATTTTCCGCAATATGCCTCGGCCATGGTTCCTGGGACCATGGTAAGCCGCGCCTGGCAGCGGCCAGCCTATCCGAATTAACGGGAAAGCAGATTTTTGGACGCTTCACGATCGGCATATGACCGTCTGCTGAACCGTATCTCGACGCACGCCGCGCAGGTCGGCGTGATTGGATTGGGCTATGTCGGGTTGCCGCTGGCAATTGCGGTCGCACGCGCCGGCTTCCCGGTTTTCGGCTTCGACATCGAAGCCCAGAAGGTCGAGAGCCTGAACAACGGCCAATCCTACATTGAGGCGGTGACGTCGACAGCCCTTGCCGGCCACGTGGCGAGTGGACGGTTCCGCGCCACAGCGGATTTTGCCGAACTGTCCGTCTGCGATATCATCATCATCTGCGTTCCGACACCGCTGACGAAAAACCGTGAGCCGGACCTCTCCTTTGTCAGGAACACGACTGGCGTCATCGCAAAACATCTGCGTCCCGGCCACCTCATCGTGCTGGAATCTACCACCTATCCCGGCACAACCGACGACGTGATCAAGCCCATACTGGAAGAAACCGGCTTGCAGTCGAAGATAGACTTCTTCCTCGGCTTCTCGCCCGAACGCGAGGATCCCGGCAACCGCAACTTTGAAGTCGCGACGATCCCCAAAGTCGTGGCAGGTGACGGCATTGAAGCGGCGACGCTCGTGCAGGCTTTCTACCAAGGCGTGGTCAAAACCGTCGTTCCGGTTTCCAGCACGGCGACCGCCGAGGCAGTCAAGCTGACGGAAAACATCTTCCGTTCGGTCAACATAGCGCTCGTCAACGAATTGAAGGTCGTGCTCGGCGCGATGGGCATCGACATCTGGGAGGTGATCGAGGCGGCCAAGAGCAAGCCCTTCGGCTACATGCCTTTCTATCCTGGCCCCGGATTGGGCGGGCACTGCGTTCCGATCGATCCCTTCTACCTGACGTGGAAGGCGCGCGAGTATGAACTGCCGACCCGCTTCATCGAGCTGGCGGCAGAGATCAACACCGCTATGCCGCGTCATGTGGTCGATGAACTGGCGAAAGCGTTGGACCGGCGCTGCGGCAAGGCGCTCAGCCGCTCGCGCATTCTCGTCATCGGGCTCGCTTACAAAAAGAATGTGCCCGACATCCGCGAAAGCCCCTCATTGCGGCTCATTGAACTCATCGAGGAATGGGGCGGCAAGGCGGAATTCCACGATCCGCATGTTCCCGAGATCCCGACCACACGAGAGCATATGGCGATCAAGGGGCGCCGCTCGGTCGAATTGACCGAGGCGGCCTTGAAGGATTTCGATGCTGTCGTCGTTGCAACCGACCATGACGCGATCGACTATCAGACAATCGCTGATCACGCCGTTCTGATCGTCGACACACGCAATGTTTTTGGCCGTCTCGGGCTGCTCCGAGAGACGGTGGTGAAGGCCTGACGACGTCCCAGCCGGCAAATTTTTTGCCCGATGTCAGGATCGAGATTGCACTCCGGCCGCAGCTTCGCCACATACGCCACAAGACATGACTGCAGTTAAGCCTGTTCCTTGGTTGCAAGGACAGTCATTCGGGTAATTCCTTCGCCGTTCTGCCGCCGAAGCCGACCCCGTTGACTTTGGGCATCTTTGGCTCGCCGGCGGACTGTGTTATGGCGGATCGAAGGATAATGGCTCCGTCTTCGACGGGTTTCGAGGTAGTATGAGCACGGCGCAAGCAGAAATTTCCACAATTCTCATGGATAAAGTTGCCGACTGGCTGACTCAGTCGGCGCTGGCCGGCAATGAGCTGGAAACATTGGTAAAGGGGTTTTGCGAACGGCTGGCTGCTGCCGGCCTGCCGTTGAAGCGGGTGCATTTGAGCTTTTCGATGCTTCATCCGCTTTATGACGCGCTTGGCTTCACCTGGATTCGCGGCCAAGGCATGGAAGTGGAAGGCTTCCGCAAAAAGGACGGCGTTCATTCTGACAGGTTCCTGACCAGCCCATACTACTATCTGCTCAGCAACAAGCTCGACCATCTGCGGCGTCGGCTCGACCCGTCGGTCCCGTCGGAATTTCCTGTTTTCGATGAACTCAGGCTTATGGGCGTGACCGATTACATGGCTTTCGTCCATCCCTTCAATGGCAATACCAGTCAGGGCATGATCGGGTCCTGGTCCACCGACAGTGCTTCAGGTTTCAGCGAGGGCATGATTTCGGCGCTGCTGCGTATCCAAAATCATCTCGCCATCGCAACCAAAATGGCGGTGCTCACCAAGTTGGCCGACAATATGATGACCACTTATCTCGGCGGCGACGCCGGCAGACGCGTGCTGGACGGCCAGATCAAGCGCGGCGAGGGCGACACAATCCGGGCCGCACTGGTCATGGCCGATATGCGGGGGTCGACAAGGCTTGCCGAAACTTCCGGCCGCGAAATCTACATCGATACGCTGAACCAGTTTTTCGATGCCATTGCTACACCTTTCAATCGCAAAGGCGGGCAGATCATGAGTTTCATAGGTGATGGCTTCATTGCCGTCTACCCTTGTGAAAGACATCGCTCGCATTCCGAGACCGCCTGCCAGTCTGCTCTGGCGGCAGCGCACAAGGCCACTGCGCGCATGGTGGATCTCAATCTGCGAAGGAAGGAAAAGGGGTTGTCCGACATAAAATTTGGCATCGGCCTGCATGTCGGCAACGTGATGTTCGGCAATGTCGGGCTTACCGACCGGCTCACATTCTCTGTCTTCGGCTCGGCTGTAAACGAGGTCCAGCGCCTCCAGACCCTGACCAAGAAATATCCGCACCGCGTTCTCGCCAGCAAAGACTTCGCCAGCTATTGCGGCGCCAGCAGCTGGCTGACGCTCGGCAGCGAGGAACTGGCGGGGATCAAGCAGAAGCTGACGGTGCTTTCACCCGATCTGTCGGGCGCTCTCGCACTCGATGAAGACGGTGCGCTGGAGCCGATTTACGACCGGAGATCGGAGGCCGAGCAGGTCATGCTGCTTCATCGCGATGCCGCACGGCAGTCGGCGGGCGACCCGAGGAAGCTCCAGTAGCCCACCCCAATCTGATACGAACGCCTTTGGTAAGCAGTCCGGTCGCCGGTTCCGCCGCTGGCGACCGTTTCGAATCCAAGTTGCTCTAGGCTGGCAATGCGCTAGTCTCGCTTTTGGGTCTGCCGCCCGGGCAGGCCGGCAGGAGTGGGGCTGGTGTGAGAATGAATTCGGGCGTTGATCTACTACGGGTCGAAGATCTTGGCATCTCTTTTGCCATTATCGGGGGACCGTTGCACGCCGTCAGGCGTGCAAATCTTCGCGTCCTTCCCGGCAAGGTTACCGCGCTTGTGGGCGAGTCCGGTTCCGGAAAATCGGTTCTTAGCCAGGCAGTGATGGGCATTTTGCCGAACACCGCCCATGTTCGTGGCCGTATCCTGTTTTCCGATCCTGAAAAGCCCGGCACGACACAGGATATCCTGCAGATGCCGCGTGATGGACCCGAAATCCGGGCGTTGAGGGGCAGCCGCATCGGCAAGATCTTTCAGGAGCCGATGATATCGCTTTCGCCGCTGCACACGATCGGCAACCAGGTCAGCGAATCCCTGCAGATTCATACGCCAATGGCTCGGGCAGAGCGCAAGGCGCGGACCGAGGAAATGCTCGGCCTTGTCGGCTTTCCCAATCCCAAGCGCGCCTATGACATGTATCCGTTTGAACTTTCGGGAGGATTGCGTCAGCGCGCCATGATCGCCATGGCGCTTATCTGCCGGCCCGCCCTGTTGATTGCCGACGAGCCGACGACGGCGTTGGATGTCACCATCCAGGCGCAGATCCTGCAATTGCTGCGCGGGCTTCAGGCCAAGCTGAATATGGCGATGCTGCTGATCACGCACGACCTCGGTGTTGTCGCCAATGTCGCCGACGAGGTGGTGGTCATGTATCATGGCGAGATCATGGAGGCGGGACCTGTCGAGGCGATATTCCGCCGACCAGGTCACCCTTACCTGAAGGGCCTGATGGCAGCCGTTCCGCATTTCGACCTGAAGCCGGGCGAGAGGCTAAAGGCGCTCCGCGAGGTACCGGTGAACGTCGGCACCCTGCTGGGCAAGCAGACGGCGCCGGCATCGAAGGGGCCGGACGACATCCTGTTGTCGGTCAGGGATCTGACAAAGGTTTTTACCACCCGCAAGTCCGGATGGTTCGGCGGGGATCGTCAAACCTCTGTTCGCGCCGTGGACGGCGTGAGCTTCGATATCAGGCGGGGCGAGTGCCTGGGCCTGGTCGGCGAAAGCGGTTGCGGCAAAACCACCGTCAGCAAGATGCTCATGCGGGCTGTCACGCCTAGCGGCGGCTCTGTGATCTTCAATGGCCGCGATGGACCGATCGACGTATTGGGAGGCGACAGAGATGCCCTGCGCCTGCTGCGCGCGAAAATCCAGATGGTCTTTCAGGATCCGGTTTCGTCGCTTTCACCTCGCATGACGGTGGAAAATATCTTGAGCGAGCCGCTGGAAATCCATCAACGTGGCAATGCCGCGTCCCGACTAGCCACCGTCAAGAGCCTGATGCAGGCAATCGGGCTCGATCCGCGCTTCATCAAGCGTTATCCTCATAGTTTCTCCGGCGGGCAGCGTCAGCGTATCGGCATCGCGCGCGCGTTGGCCCTGGGGCCAGAACTCCTGATCTGCGACGAGCCGGTTTCGGCGCTCGATGTCTCTGTCCAGGCGCAGATCCTGAACCTCCTGAAGGACCTGCAGAAGGAACTGGGCCTGACCTACCTGTTCATATCCCACAATCTGGCGGTGGTGGACTACATGGCGGACCGCATCGCAGTGATGTGCGGCGGGCGTATCGTCGAGCTTGCGCCGCGCGAAATTCTGCTCAGGAAACCGGTCCACCCCTACACGCGCTCACTGGTCGCCGCAGTGCCGTTTCCCGATCTCGACAGGCCGATGGATTTCAAGACGCTGAAGCTCGGCGGCGCTTCCGACGCCAGCGCATGGGGACCTCAATTCCACGACGAGGGCGAAGAGGATGTGCTGTCGCCGATCGATCTTGGCGGCGGCCACCTCGTGCTGGCCCGACGTTCGGCCGATGTCAGTGAGTTGCGCCATTGATCAGCCGTCGCGCCCTCCTTGGACTCATGGCTTCGGCACTTCTGCCGGGCACGTCGCGCGCTGGCGATCTGGAGCCGGATTTTCTTCAGCCGCAGCTGAAAGCCAGGGCTCTGCCGGCACTCGCAGAGCGCCTGCCCAAGAGCCCGCGCGCGTTGAACCTCGCTGCGATGGGCCGGCAACCCGGCCAGTATGGCGGCACGCTGCGTACCATCATCGGCAGCCAGAAAGATATCCGGATGATGACGATCTACGGATATGCCCGCCTGGTCGGCTATGACGAAAAGCTTAAAATGCAACCCGACATCCTCGAAAGTTTCGAGGTGGCGCATGATCGCGTCTTCACGTTCAAGATTCGGGAAGGGCATAAATGGTCCGATGGCAGCCTGCTGACGCCGGAGGATTTTCGCTATTGCTGGGAAGATGTCTGGCTGAATGATGAGCTTTCGCAAGGCGGGCTCGCCCCTGCCCTGCTGGCGGACGGCAAGCCGCCACGTTTCGAGATCGTCGATCCGTTGACTGTCCGCTATAGTTGGGAGGCGCCCAATCCCGACTTCCTGCCCAAGCTTGCCGCTGCTTCGCCGACACCGCTTGTTTTGCCGGCCGCCTATCTCAAGCAGTTCCACAAGAAATACCAGGATCCATTCCGGCTCGCCGGCCTGATGAAGGAGAACCGGGTCCAGAAATGGACGCTCCTGCATATCCGCATGTCGCGGCAGTATCGCCCGGAGAACCCGGAGCTGCCCACGCTCGATCCCTGGCAGAACCGGACCAAGCCGCCGGCTGAGCAGTTCATCTTCGAGCGAAACCCGTTCTTTCATAGAATAGACGAGAATGGCCGGCAACTGCCCTATGTCGACCGGATTGTCATGAATGTCAGCTCGTCGGCGATCATTTCCGCCAAGACCGGTGCGGGTGAGAGCGATCTGCAAAGCATGGGAATTGACTTCGCCGATTACTCTTTTCTGAAGGATGCGGAGAAGCGTTACCCCGTGAAGATGCATCTCTGGAAACGCACACAGGGTTCGCGGCTGGCGCTGTTGCCCAATCTGAATTGTGGCGACCAGGTGTGGCGTAGCCTTTTTCGTGACGTGCGCGTGCGCCGCGCACTTTCCCTCGCTGTGGACAGGCGCGAGATCAATTTGGCTGTATTCTACGGATTGGCGCAGGAAAGCGCCGATACGGTCCTGCCGGAGAGCCCGCTCTACCGGCCGGAATTCGCGAAGGCATGGATCGCCCATGATCCCGACCAGGCCAACGCCCTGCTCGACGAGGTCGGGCTTCAAGCGCGCGACGATGATGGCCTGCGGGTACTTCCCGATGGACGCCCGGCGCAGATCATAGTGGAAACGGCCGGCGAAAGCACGCTGGAAACCGACGCGCTCGAACTCATCACCGATCACTGGCGCCAGATCGGCATCGCCCTGTTCGTCCGGACTTCGCAGCGCGACATCTTCCGCAGCCGCGCACTTGGCGGCCAGATCATGATGTCGATGTGGTCGGGCATCGACAATGGCGTGCCGACCTCAGACATGAATCCGTACCAGTTGGCCCCCACCATCGACGACCAGCTGCAATGGCCGCTCTGGGGCACTTACTATCTGTCCCATGGCACGATGGGTGAGGCGCCCGATCTTCCCCCTGTGGTCGAGTTGATGGCTTTGCTCAAGCGCTGGAATGCATCGACCGAGGCCGCGGAGCGCGCCGAGATCTGGAATTCGATGCTGTCGATCTACACCGATCAGGTGTTTTCGATCGGCACGGTGAACGGAACGCATCAGCCGGTTCTGGTGTCCTCACGGCTGCGCAATCTGCCTGACAAGGCGCTCTACGGCTATGACCCGACCGCCTATTTCGGTGTCTACATGCCGGATACATTCTGGCTTGGAGAGTCCTGAGCGTGTTTCGATATATTGTCTGGCGCATCGCTGTGATGGTTCCAACGCTGCTGATCATATCGGCGCTGGTGTTCACGATCATCGAACTTCCCCCAGGCGATTATTTCGACAGCTATGTTTCCGAGCTTCGGGCTCAGGGCGAAGCGGTGGATTCCGATCGCATCCAAATGATGCGGAAGGAATATGGTTTCGACCAGCCGCCGGTCATTCGCTACTTCTACTGGGTCGGCGGGATGCTGCACGGCGATTTCGGCTATTCCTTCGAGTATGAGCTGCCGGTTCGCGACGTCGTCGGGGACCGAATGTGGCTGACCGTGCTGGTTTCCTTCGTCACGATCATCTTCACCTGGCTCATCGCCTTTCCCATCGGCATGTACTCCGCCACGCATCAATACAGTTGGGGCGACTATGGCCTTACGCTCTTCGGCCTTCTCGGCCTTGCCATTCCGAATTTCATGCTGGCGCTGATCCTGATGTATTTCGCCAATATCTGGTTCGGCACCTCCATCGGCCATCTCATGGACCCGCAATATCTCAGTGAGCCGATGAGCTGGGCCAAGGCGAAGTCGATCCTCGCCCATCTCTGGATCCCGGTCTTGATCATCGGCACCGGCGGCACGGCAAGCATGATCCGGCGGCTGCGCGCCAATCTGCTCGATGAGCTTCACAAGCAATATGTCGTGACCGCGCGCGCCAAAGGCCTTCATCCCTTCAGGGCGCTCGTCAAATATCCGCTGCGCATGGCGCTCAATTTCTTCATTTCCGACATCGGCTCCATCCTGCCGGCCATCATCTCCGGTGCCGAAATCACGGCGATCGTGCTGTCTTTGGAAACGACCGGGCCGATGCTGATCAAGGCGCTGCAAAGCCAGGACATGTATCTGGCGGGGTCTTTCCTGATGTTCCTCGCCTTCCTGACGGTCATCGGCGTGCTGATTTCCGACCTGGCGCTGGCGCTGCTTGATCCACGAATTCGTTTGCAGGGCGGCAGCACCAAATGAACAAGGAATCGCCCCTGCCCGCTCCGGGTGCCCCACTGCAACACTTCGTTTCCATCGCACCCTTTGACCTGCAATCAGTCGAGGCGATGACGGCGGAGCAGTCGAAGGTCTTTCAGGCGTCGCAGTTGCGGCTGATGTGGTGGAAATTCCGGCGGCACCGGCTTGCCCTTGTATCCGGCATATTTCTGGCAACGCTCTATTTCGGGATACTGATCTGCGAGTTCCTGGCGCCCTACAATCTGCACACGCGCAACATGGACTACATCTATTCGCCGCCGCAGCGGGTACACCTGTTCCATAACGGCCAGCTTGTCGGGCCGTTCGTCTATGGTCGCCAGATGACGCTGGATATGGACACACTCAAGCGGAACTACATCGACAAACAGGATGATGTTCAGCGGATTCGTTTCTTCTGCAAGGGCGACAGTTACCGGTTCTGGGGCCTGGTCGAAGGTGACTGGCATTTTGTCTGTCCTGCCGAAAACGGCCAGCTCTTTCTGGCCGGCACCGACAGGCTGGGGCGCGATGTGCTCTCGCGTATCATCTATGGCGCACGCATTTCACTGACAATCGGCCTTGTCGGCATCAGTTTCAGCTTCCTGCTCGGCATTGTCATAGGCGGACTGGCTGGCTATCACGGCGGTATCTTCGACCTGATCGTTCAACGCATAATCGAAGTTCTGCAATCGATCCCCAGCATTCCGCTATGGCTGGCTCTGGCGGCGATCATGCCGATAACCTGGAGTCCAATCCTGATCTATTTCGGCATCACCGTCATCCTCGGGCTGCTCCACTGGACCGGACTGGCGCGGGCCGTGCGTTCAAAGCTTCTGGCCTTGCGCGAGGAGGATTACGTTCTGGCCGCGCAATTGATGGGCGCCAGCAGCAGCCGCATTATCCGGCGGCACCTCATTCCGGGTTTCATGTCGCATCTGATCGCGACGGCGACGATCTCCATACCCGGCATGATCCTGGGCGAGACGGCGCTGAGCTTCCTTGGGCTGGGCCTGAGGCCACCGACAACCAGCTGGGGCATCCTGCTAACCGAGGCGCGCAGCGTCAGCGTGATCGCGTTCTATCCATGGCTGCTTTTGCCGATGCTCCCCGTCGTTCTCGTCATCTTGGCGTTCAACTTCCTCGGCGACGGCTTGCGGGACGCCGCAGACCCCTACAAGTGAGATCGCTATTTCGCCGCGCGCCGGGCCGCCGGCTCCACCCGGTATGGTCCCTGCCGGCCGCCCGTACGGTTATTGCAGTGTTCATCGTCCGCCCGTATATGTGCCGACACGCAATCGAGATTAGCGCCTCGCCTTCGGGATGCACTCGTGAATAATTCTTCGCGGGCATTGCCGATCTCTTGATCTGGTTCAGGACACACAAAAGCATATGAGTCGTCTCGAGAATTTCATCAGCAGGATGACCGCACAGCGTGACATTCTCGATCACGTCTGCCCCGAGGTGGCGAAGATGGAGGGGCTTGTGCTCGAGTTCGGCCTCGGCAATGGCCGGACGTTCCACCATCTGCGCGAGCGCCTGCCCGGGCGTCGGATCGTGGTGTTCGACCGCGAAGTCGGCGCACACACCAGCTCAATTCCCGAAGCTGAAAACCTCGTGCTCGGCGAAATACGCGAGACGGCCCGCAGGTTCATTGGCATCGAAGCCGCCCTTGTTCATGCCGACATCGGCACCGGCTATGATGATCGCGATGCAGTGACCGCTACCTGGCTTCCCGATCTGATTGCGAGCCTGCTTCGCGTCGGCGGCTTCGCGGTCAGTGGCACGCCGCTCGATCACCCGCTGCTGCAACGCCTTCCGGCGCCGACGTCGGAGCCTGCCGATCGTTATTTCCTCTGTAAGCGCTTGTGAGCGGCCGAGAGCGCCTCACGGAAACGCTGCTCCAGCTCCTTGTTTTAACGCGATCGCCAAGCGAAATCGTAGCCATTCTCGCGGGAACCCATTTCACGCTTGTCCAGGAATTGCTCTGAAATTCCTCAGGGGATTGTATATACCGCGATCTCCCGCTCAATGCCGCGCAGCGAGACTTCGTGAGGCACGGGCGTCAGCGCGTTCCTGCGCAACAGATCGGCGGTGAGATTGTCGTCGACCACCGCGCGGGTGGCGAAGATCGCCTGTGCGTTGGCCAGGTTCTGGACCCGTGAAGCAATGTTGACCGTCTGGCCAAAATAGTCCTGCCGCTCGTTCATGGACACGGCGATGCAAGGGCCGGCATGGACTCCGATCTTGAGCAGCAGGTCCTCGCGGCCGCTTTTTCCATTGAGCCCACGCATGGCATCGCGCATCCTGAGGGCCGCGGCCACCGCACGATCAGGTGTCGCGAAGGTCGCCATCACCGCATCGCCGATCGTCTTCACCACCGCGCCCGCCTCGGCCGCGACGATCTCGTGCAGCACCTGGAAATGCTCGCGCACCAGATCGAAGGCTGACAGATCGCCCACCCGCTCGTAAAGCTCGGTCGATCCGCGCAGGTCGGTGAACAGGAAGGTCAGACTGGTGATCTTCAGCCGCTGGTTGATATCGAGCGTGTCCGTGCGATAGAGATCGCGAAACGTCTGGTTGGTGAGCAAGCGCTTGGCAGTCAGGAAGGGCCGGCGCTTGCCCAGGAAATCATGCAATGCGTGGCCGGCGATGAAGACCGTCGGCAGCACGCGGGTGTCGGTCCTGTTTTCCAGGGAAATGCGCAAAGGGCCTGGTTGCATCTCCAACGTCTGGTTCTGGACATGGTCGCGGTCGAAAACCAAAGAGAGGCTTCGGCGCTCCTTTGTTGGTTCGCCCTTAGCATCGATGAACTGCGCTGAATGCGTGACCGGCTCGAACACGATGACGAATTCAGGCGGAAGCTGTATGGGCAGAACCGCCTTTTCACCAGGCGCAAGCTCGATATCCTCCAGGGAGAACGCTTCCATCTTCTCCGCCAAATCCTCTTCCGGCAGATCGGCGCCGGACGCCAAGTAGATCTGGCGGAAATATTCCACCAACGGCAGTTCGTGTGGAGTGTGGGCGGCAATCTTGCGTATGCGTGGACTGACGGTGAATGTCACCTCGACCATCTCGTCGAGGGTTGGCGAATAGCCTTCGCAGCACAGCGCGCAGGTGTATTCGTCCTTCTGCATGGTTTTCAGCGTGGCGTTGGTGTCGAGCACGCCGCCGCAGCCGGGGCACAGAACATTCCAGGAGATGTCGAAGATGCCCACCCGCGCCGCATGCAGAAAGGCGCTGATGGTGCGTTCCTCGTCGATGCCATTCTTGCTGGCGAAGGCCAGCGCATTGATGCGGCAAAGCTCGCGGTCCTTGCCCTCGGCGATGGTTCGCCGGATCGCATCGATTGCCTGCGGATCGAGATCGGTCGATTGCCGCAGAAGTGAGAACAGATCCTGAGCTTCGGTCATCGTGCAGGCTCCGGAAAATGCGCCCCGAGGCGTATTGGCCGGACCGGGCTTCGGTCCGCGCACCCCATCTTACGCCGAAAGGGATCGAACGGCCATTCGAATGGATAGATCTGATGACAGCTCGATTTGCATGCGGCGGATTTTCACCGGCCGCAAGCGGCACTATGATGGGTGCATGGCGCATTCATCTTTGGGGCTTTCTCCCGTGCCGACATCCAACAACCCGCCACTTCCCGCGGCGCTACGGCTTTTCTCGGCAGGGGTCATTATCGTCCTCATCGTCGGCGCCGGCCTGTTTTTCGCGCCTGCGCTGGTCAAGCCGCGCTGGCCTTGGCCCGTCACGCCGTTCAGTGCCCGCTTTCTCGGCGGCTTCTACACCGCCGAAATGGCAGTGATGGCGGCGCTCTTGGTCTGGAATCGCTGGTCGCCGGGCAGGCTCGTGCTGGTCATGGCGTTCATCTTCACCGTAATCGTGTCGGCGGTTTCGTTGATCAATCTCGGCTATTTCAACTTTGGGCGCAAAGCGACCTGGCTCTGGTTTCTGGTCTATCTTGGTTCGGTCGCGGTATCCGGGTTGTTCCTGTGGCGGGCAAGGGCCCGTCCGTCAGCAAAAGGCGTGACCCTAAGCCCCGCATGGCGCAGCTACATGTTGGCGGAAACGGCGATCCTTGGGGTCTATGGCTTCGGCATGTTGCTGTTTCCCCTGATGGTCAGCAGCACCTGGCCATGGCCGGTCGATCCCTTCCACGCCCAGGTCTACAGCGCCATCTTCCTCGCCGGCGCTGGCGGCACCTATCTCGTCTGGAAAAGTGCGCCGCGCGAAGAATTGCTGGTGCTAGGCCTGGCGCAATTTCTGGTCGGCCTGCTTTCCATTCTTGGCCTCGTTATCACCGACGCCGCGGTGCACCGGATCGACTGGACGGCGGCCGCTACATTGGGCTGGCTCGCCCTTTTCGGCTGGATCGGCATCAGCGGCGCCTTCAAACTCTACACCGCCTCCCGGTATTTTGGTTCGCATTCGACAGCATAGGCGGAGACGGCTGGATTTTCAGGTGACGTCCGGTGCATCGTGCGGGGCCGATACATTTCGCCAGGAAGCCATGACCACCACGACCTCGCCATCCGAGAAGATCCAGCCGCAGCTCCGGGCCGTCCGGCGAAGCGATGCAGAGGCGCTTTGCGCGATCTTCAACATGCCGGGCTTCCGCTGGGGCACGCTCAGGATGCCCTTCGAGACGGTGGATCAGGTGGAGCGGCGCATCGCCAAGTCCGGCCAGGAAACCACCTGGATCGTCGCCGAATTGGACGGCAAGGTCGTCGGCCATGGCAGCCTGGTCGTGCAAAGCTCGCCGCGCCGTTCACATATCGGCGAAATCAATATCGGCCTAGACGATGGCTTTGTCGGCAAAGGTATCGGCTCTGCCATCCTTGGCGCGCTGCTTGACGTGGCCGACAACTGGCGCGCCCTGAAGCGGGTCGAATTGAGCGTCTATGTCGACAACGAACCGGCCATCCACCTCTACACCAGCCACGGCTTCGAGGTCGAAGGCCGGCATGTGAAGGCCGGTTTTACCGACGGCCAGTACCGCGACCTCCTGAGTATGGCCCGGCTGCGGTTCTAAGATCCGCTTTTATCAACGCTGCTGGCGACACGAGCGCGGTCGACAGCAGGTATCCTCGGAGTGCCGGGACAGCGACAACACGCAATCTGAGGCTCATTGCATCGTCCCCCACAACCCAGTTTATGGCGTTGACGTAGACAATTCGTGCCGGATCCGCTCTCACTTGGCGTTTGCCCCGCAAGCGGCTAGACGGGACCGATGACCGACGTCTTTGATGCAACCCCTGCGCCTCCGGCGGAAATTCTGGCTGTACTGTCGCTGCTCTGCCCGGAAGTCGTGCGTGACATCGAGCAGAACTGGAATGTTTCGGTTTCCGACTACGCCCGCCATCTGTGGCGGCCGGTCGCAAAGCCTGTGTCGGGCCCGGCGATCGCTGCCCGCTCGATGCTGCGCGAAGTCCTGCATCAGCGCCTCGGTGCAATTATGCAGCCCGAGGAGATCGGCAAGGCCCTCGACGAGTTCGAGTACAAACCGGTGATCCAGTCCGGTCTGCACTGCCTGCTTCTGATGGACCGGATCACCTTCGATGCCCTCCTGTTCGCCTGGCTCGGCGCGGTTGAAAACGAGCTGTCAGCCTTTGTCGGCTTCATGGGAACGACGATGACCATGGAGACAATTGGCCGGGAGGGGCCCGGATGGCTCGATGTCGGCGACGACAAGGTCAACCTGTTTGGCATGGGGCGCCACAAGTTGTGCCGCAAAAGCGCCTGCGCGGCCGGTCCAGTCACCCTCAACAAGCGCGCGCTCGAAGCGGTGGGCGATGAAAGGGATGCCAGCCGCTGGCTAGGTACACTGCTTGCCCGCCAGGATAAGGTCTTTGGAACCGCCGCCGATGCCATGACAGCGCTCAACGAGGATCTGGTCGCCAATTGGGATCGCTCCGGCATGGCCCTACCGGTTTTCATCGATGATCGGCTCGCCGCGGCTGCCATGGCGCGGCATCTACAATATGACGGCAGTCTTATTTCCAGGCTGCTCATGGAACCCGCAAGACGCCGGCGTCTCGAACATGCCTTGCAAGAGGCCGCATCGGGCCCATTCGGCAGGTTCCTCCCCAATGCCACGGACTATTTCTGGGGCATCCGCGAGGAGCGCGTGCGCAAGCTCGTTCTTGAGAACGGGAACCTGATCGAGCTTGACAAGCCGCATGGTCTGTCCATCCCGTTCGAGCGGCCACATCTCAAGCAGGCGCTGCTTGACGGCGTGCTGCTGCCGAACTTGTTCCTGACGTTCCTCGTTCTCGCCATCTTGCCGCGGGTCCGGGTTGTCGGCGGCCTGAGACAGATTGGCTATGTAGCGCTTTTCCACTCGATCCTCCTAGCTGCGTTGGACGAAACCACACCGGAAGAGCGTGATCTGGTTGCGGAGCTGCAGGTAAGGGAAAATGCTTGGGGCACCCGGGTCATCGATGAAAAGATTTCAGTCCGCGAGCAGCTTGCCCGCCTACCGGAAGGGGCGCTCTTCGCGGACCTGCTCCGGCAATACCGTTCGCGGACATTTGCCGAGGCCACCGACAACCTGAAACTGATTCGCGAAAACGCGCGATGGCGCAAGATCGGTCAAGCCTACAGCGTCTGATCCGGCCGCATGGCCTCACCTGTCATTGCTCTATACCGGCCTTGCGGAGCCCCTCCACCATGAGTTCGAAATCGGCAGGGTTCTTGTAGGGCAGGACTTTGCGACGGTATTCCAGCGAATAGTCGGGATTGACGCGAAGCACCTCCTGCCATGCCGCCTGGGCCTCGGCGAAACGGCCCAGATGGCCGTAGCTGGCGGCCAGAAGCGCCCGCGAGACGTCGGTGACAGCGTTGCGAGCCAGCCGCTGCATCAAGAGGTCAGCGGCCTCTTCGTACCTTCCAAGTTGAAACAAAGCCAAAGCCTGAAAGTGGAGAAGCACATCCGGGAAATATGGATTCAAGATTTTCCCCCGGGCAAAACTCTCGAGGGCGTCTTCGGATCTGCCCGAATAGTACAACGCCTCGCCGAGGGCAACGTGCGCTTCGGAGAAGTTCGGATTGAGGACTAGCGCGCGCTCGGCCTCGTCGATGGCCCCATCGTGTCGCCGTGTGTACAGCATGACAATAGCAAGCGCCCAGTGCGCCCAGGGATCGCTGCCGTCCAGCATTACCGCTCGCGTTGCGGCCTCTTCCGCTTGCGCCATCGATTCGGGGGGCGACGCACCCCACCGGTTCAGGTAATCGATGCCGTGGGTAAGGGCCAGGAATGCGTGGGCAGAGGCAAATTTCGGGTCCAGTTCGATGGCACGTTGCAAGAGGTTGCGAGCCGCGACGTTCGTCTCCCTCGTCAGCCGGTGCCACAGCTCCCTGCCCCGCAGGAAATAGTCATACGCCTCCGTATTGCGCGGGTACTCGGGCGCCAGCCGCTGCCGATCACCCGCGGTCAGATTAAGCGACAGCGCGCCGACGATCTGTTGCGTCACGTCGTCCTGCACGGCGAATATGTCGGTCAGGTCGCGATCGAACCGCTCCGCCCAAAGATGGCCGCCCGAGGTTGCGTCGATGAGCTGCGCGGTGATGCGCACCCGGTTCCCCGACTTGCGTACGCTACCCTCAAGAACATACCGCACGCCGAGTTTCGTGCCCACCTCCTGCACACGGACGTTCTGGCCCTTGAAGGTGAACGACGAATTGCGTGCGATGACGAAGAGCTGCGACAGTTTGGACAGGGCCGTGATGACATCCTCGGAGATGCCGTCGGCGAAGTAGTCCTGTTCGGCATCACCGCTCATGTTGGCGAACGGCAGTACGGCGATCGACAGCTTCGGCGGCACTGCCGTAGCCGGCCGGCTAGTAGCGCTTTCCGGGATCGCGGTCCCGGCGCTGCCAACTTGTAGCGAATAGACCCGGATCGGCTCGGCGATGTTCTTGAGCTGTGTGCTGCCGAGATCGCTGACGGAGAGGTCGAGCCTGGCCTTGACCTGGCGATAGGCATCCTCGGACAGGCAGATGGCGCCGGCCGCCGCGAGTCCCTCCAAACGCGAAGCGATGTTGACGCCGTCGCCCATCAGGTCGCCGTCGCTTTCTTCGACCACATCTCCCAGATGGATGCCGATTCTGAACTCGATACGGCGGTCTTGCGGCACGCCTGCATTGCGCTCAATCATACCATTCTGAACCTCTATGGCGCAGCGCACGGCATCCACCACACTGCGGAACTCAACCAGCGCCCCATCGCCAGTGCGCTTGATCACCCGGCCGTGGTGCACTGCAATGATCGGATCGATCAGGTCGCTGCGCAGTGCCCGCAACCTCGCCAATGTACGATCTTCGTCCGCGCTCGCGAGCCGGCTATATCCGACCACATCCGCAGCTAGAATTGCGGCTAGCTTACGATTCTCGCTCAAGGGTCCGTCTCCTTATCTTCACGATAGCAGGAAGACCGAACCAAGAGGGAACTTTCGCAATCGACAGCCACGCAGAACCGAATTGGCTGCGCGCTGTCACAGGCCCCACCCGATCGCCCGATGCCCATTTGCGCTGCCGCTTGCCCATCGACGGCTATGGGTTCATGCTTGTGAATACACCGGCCGGGAAATGCGTAGGGAGAACACGCCGTCACGGCCCCTAGTGAGGTCTGGCTCGATGGACTGCGCAGGCTGCGGTTTCGAGGTTGAGGGCGGTTACGCTTTCTGTCCGAGGTGTGGCAAGCGCCAGCCCGTGCCATGCGCCAGTTGCGGTTATCCCTGCGCATCTGATTTCGGGTTCTGTCCGAAATGTGGGGCAAGCGTCGGTGCGCCCGCAAAAGCCGTCGAACGGCTTGCTCCGACACCAAGCCGAACCATTGTGCCGCCCTCTCGAACTCCGTCGCTGCTTGCGAACATTGGTAACGACGAAGGGCTGCAGCCCATCTCTGACGCCGATCGCCGGACGGTAACCGTCCTCTTTGCCGACCTTTGCGGCTTCACGACACTCAGCGAGCAGCTCGACCCCGAGGTCATGCAAACGCTGCAGAACGAGCTGTTCAAGGAATTGACGGCGGCGGTGCGAAATTTTGGTGGGTTCGTCGACAAATTCATCGGCGATGCACTGCTCGCTTTGTTCGGTGCGCCGGTCGCGCATGAGGACGATCCGGAACGTGCGCTTCGCGCCGCTCTCGACATGATCGCCCGGACGGCGCGGCTCGGCGAAAGCACCCCCCACTCCGGCTCGCCTCTATTACTTCATATTGGCATAAACACTGGCCCCGTCGTTACTGGACGATTAGGCATCGGCACCGCCAAATCCTATTCCGTGACCGGCGACACGGTGAATACAGCACAACGCCTGCAATCGCTGGCCGCACCGGGTGAAGTGCTGGTAGGCGAACTCACTCACAGGCTGACCCGGCATGCCTTCTCTTACGAGTCGATGGGTGATGTCGTGCTTCGCGGCAAGGCTGGCAGTGTGCTCGTCCATCGATTGGATGCACCGCTTGCGGTGCCGCGTGCAGCGCGTGGGCTCGAGGCGCTCGGCCTCAGCGCGCCGATGATAGGTCGTGCTGCGGAGCTCAACAGAATGCTGGCGAGCCTTGACCAGGCGTGCGGCGGCACGGCCCAACTTGTCCGCCTCGTCGGAGAAGCCGGTATCGGGAAATCGCGGCTGGTGAAGGAGTTCGTCGCCCGTGTCGGCGACGAGGACCGTTTTCGCAACGTCGCCGTGCGACAGACCACGTGCTCACCACTGGGCGAACAATCATTTGGCGCCTTGGGCGCAGTGGTGCGCAGTGCTGCCGGGATGATGCAAAACGACGATGGGGACGATATGCGGGGGAAGCTCTCAGGCTTGCTTGCCGATCTCGGCCTGCAGGGCGAGGAGGCGAAGCGGCTGATGCCTTTGCTCTACCATGTGGTTGGGCTTGGCGACCCGGATGCCACCTTGCAGCATGTCGAACCCGAGCAGCTACGGCGGCAAATTTTCTACGCGGTCCGCACCATCATCGAACGGCGGCTTGCGTTGTCGCCGCTGTTAATTGTCGTCGAAGACCTGCACTGGGCCGACGCCGTTTCGCTCGAGGCACTACGTTTCGTGATGGACAGGTTGGAACGCACGCGGTTAATGGTGCTGGTCACGCATCGCTCGGCACCGGAGAGCGGCCAGCTCGACTCAAGTCGGGTCAGTCACACGGCGCTCAGGCTTTCGCCGCTCAACAGCGATGAAGGACGCAGCCTGCTGGCGGCGCTTTTCGGCGAGAGCTGGGTAAGCTCCGCAGCAGGGCTCGTCGATCAGATCCTCGACCGAGCGGGTGGCAACCCTCTTTTTGTAGAGGAGATTGTTCGCGGCCTTGTTGATCGCGGTGTACTGGTGCGCGAGGGGCAGCGATGGCGGACCGTAGCAGGCGAAGTCGCAACCGACATTCCCGCCACTATCCAGGCAATGTTGCTTGCTCGCGTCGACCGGCTGCCACAAGAGGTGCGCCGGTTGGCCCAGGAAGCCGCGGTAATCGGCGCGCGCTTCGATGCCACCCTTCTGAAGACCGTGACAGCCGACCCCGCCCGGCTAGAAGCAGGCTGCGAACTGCTTTGCGATGCGGAAATCATCGAGGAAGTTGCCGGATCAGGCTCCGTCTCGTCGCAAAGCTACCGCTTTACGCAAACCTTGCTGCAGGACGTGATCTACCAGAATCTGCTCCGGCAACGCCGGACCGAAATCCACGGGCGGATAGGTGCTGCCTTGGAGCAACTGTGCGGCGATAATCCGGAACGGCTCGAGGACTTGACCGTGCTCGGTCACCAGTTCGCACAAAGCGCCGAGCGGGAGAAGGGCGCGCGTTACCTGCAGGCGGCCGGCGATCGCGCCCGCATGATATACGCCAACGACGACGCCCTTCGTTTCTACGAGCGAGCACTGACTGCGTTGGAGGCGACCGGGCAAACACCGCTCAAACTGACAATTGCCGAGCGCATTGCCGATTTGAGCGGCTCGGCGGGCCGCCGCGAGATCGCGCACCACCACTACGAGGCGGCCTTGCAGGCATACCGTGAGTCGGCTGATCGCGTAGCCTCTGCGCGCGTTTTGCGTAAAATCGGTCGGCTGCTCTGGGACGTCGGCAAGCGGGACAAAGCAGAATTCCGCTACGCTGAAGCGGCAGCGCTCCTCGATGGAGCGGATGCTCCGGTCGAGCAGGCGCATCTCTGGCAAGAACGTGGCCGACAGGCGTTCCGCAACGGAGATCACGCTCTCGCGGCAAAATGGGCAGACGCGGCGTTGGATTGCGTACGCACCCGGACTACGGAGCATGTCTCCGAGGTGGGGCGTGATGCCACTCTCGTGACCGCCGAGGCACTCAATACCAAGGCTGTCGCACTGGCTCGCCTTGGGCGAAACCGTGAAGCCGTGCGTCAGGTCGAGCATAGCATTGAATTGGCCGAAGCCGCCGGTCTGCTGGGCGCGGCCTGTCGCGGCTACACCAATCTAGGCGTGCTTTACACGACCATCGATCCCGCACAGGCGATGGAGGTCTGTCGACGCGGTCTCGACGTCGCGCGCCATATTGGGGATTTGGGCTTCCAGGCGCGCCTTCTCGCCAATCTGGCGGTCGCTTGTTGTACTTTCACGGATCGCTGTCCAACAGAGGGCGTGCCTGCTGCCGAGAAAGCCATCGAGATCGACCGCGCACTCGACCAGCGAGAGCACCTGCCGGTGCCGTTGATTGTGCTTGGGCAAATCCACCAGTGCAACGGCCGTCCGGAACTGGCCCTTGGCTTGTTCCACGAAGCACTGGAGGTAGCGCGCGAAACGGGCGAGCCCCAACTGCTGTTTCCGTGCTATGATGGTCTGGCAACGCTTAATCTCGACTTCGACAATCTTGCCGAGGCCGAACGCTACTTTTCCTTGGCGCAGGGTATATGCGCCCAGCACGGGCTCGACCCGGAAACGCTTGTGGTGCTGCCCTTTCTCGATTAGCCGGGGTTGGAGGTTGGAAATGTCCGCGCGTAGTGACTTGGTACCGCTTCAACCGGGCGACCGTGCGCCGAACTTGGTCCTCGACGCCATTACCCAGGATGGCAAGATCGCGCTTGACGACTTTCGCGGACAAAAACCGGTGCTGGTTGGTCTGTTTCGAGGTCTGCATTGTGCGTTTTGCCGGCGCCATATCGCCGCTCAGGCGCGGCTTGATCCGGAGCTGCGCGAAAAGGGCGTGGAGAGCCTGACGGTGGTCAACACACCGATCGAACGGGCGCGTCTTTATTTCCGCTACCACCCGATGCCGACTCTGCTTGCGGCCTCAGATCCTGAACGCGCTTCACATCGTGCTTTTGGGCTGCCCAATCTCGAATTCACCCAAAACGAGACGAACTGGCCGTACAAGGTCTCGATCGCAGCGGCAAAGGATATGCTGGTCGATATGCCAAGCGAGTTGCCCGGTCCAATGGATCCTTTTGCGGCCACCGAAATCCTCAACAAAAGGGATAATTATGAAGTGACCGAAGCCGACGAGCAGATGATGGCGACGGGACACGGACAACTGATAGGTCAGTTCCTACTGGACCGGCAAGGGATCGTCCGCTGGAGCTTCACGGAGGTGCCAGAAGGTGGGCGATACATGTTTGGGGCGCCAAACCCGCAAGAGCTGATGTCAGCCGTGTCCCAAGTCGCCCAATAAGTTGTCGGAAGACTGGATTGCTGCCATCTGCAATGCGGACAATGAAGGCCAACTTCGCGTTACAGCTTGGGGCCTGAGATGCATGGGCCCAGGATCGGCACTGCTGCGCGGCAATCAGGCCGGGAGCCGCCACATTCGCACACGACCTGTACCACGCAATTCCGTTTCCTCGAGTGGGTCGCAAGCAAAATTTGGTCCAAGCATTTGGCGAGTTGCATCCGAAATGCGGATTTCATCGGGCTCCGCGGAGGTTTGAATACGCGAGGCAAGATTAACCGTCTCGCCCCACAGGTCATACGCGAACCGCCTCTTGCCTATGACGCCAGCGACGATTGGCCCTGAGTGAATTCCAATTCTGAGTCTCAGCGGTTCTCCTGCGAAGCGTTCGCGCTTGACCGCCTTACGCAGCTCAAGTGCATAGCGCGCGAGTGCCTTCGCATGATCGGCTCGCGCGGTGGGCAGGCCAGCGACCACCATCACACAATCGCCGATTGTTTTGATCTTTTCGCAGCCGTATCGTTCCGAGAGACGATCCGCCGCCTTGAAGAAGTAGTTTAAAATTGCGAGTGTCGTCACGGCTCCGACGCTCCGCGCTCGTTCTGTAAAACCGACGATGTCGGCAAAAAGCACACTTACTTCTGCGTGGTTGTCAGCAATTTTTTTGTGCGCCTTTAGCCGCTCCGCGATCGACGCCGGAAGTATGTTGAGGAGCAGGGTTTCGGCGCGCTGGTATTCACGCGCCAATCCCTCCTGGCTCTTCCTCAACGCCTCGTTCGTCGATTGTAATTTCTCGTTGAGTTGACGCTCCCTCTCTTGCAGGAGTGTCATTTCATAAGCCTTTTGTTGAAGCCGCTGCCTATTGTCGCGTTCGGCAGTCGCGTCAAGAAAGAGCAGCCACACGCAGGCACTGTCAGCAAAAAAATGAAGGTCAGCGACACGCCCGCTGGGCAGTTCGACCATGGCAATGTGAAAAGGAAGCTCCGGGCAAGGCAGCAAACCTTCCATGAATTCAAGCTGCTCGGCAACAGGCTCGCCAATGCGAAGCGATGAGAGCCCGTAATGCTCAACATTGCCGCCCTTCGCAGCCACGCAAAGCTGAGTGTCGATTTTCAGATACGCGACGGAGTTCCCATTGTAGAAGAAATTGAAAATCCAACTGCTAACTTCTTTGGGCAATCCGTGCATGGTCTACTTGGTTACCATCAAGGCAAGTTGACGAAACGCATCATCGACATTCTCACCCGACAGCGCACTCGTGAGATAGATTTGCCATCCACGCTGCCTGAGTTCGTTGATATCACTATCCGATATTGCCCACCGATCGGCCAGGTCGGATTTGTTGATCAGCACTACGAACGGCATTGGGCCAAATTCGGCCTCGGCCCGTTCGCGCAGCGTGAGCGCCACGGCAAGCGTCGCAGCGCGGGTTCCATCGACGACTAGCACAAGCCCGGTTGCACCTCGAACATAGCTGACGCGGAATGAGCCGATGTCGTCTTCGCCGGCCAAGTCCCACAAAATCAGATCGACGGTTTTATCCGGGAGTGCGACATTCTTCTTGTCGATTTTCACTCCCACCGTGGTCAGGTAGGTTTCTGAAAAGATGCTTTGCACAAACCTGCGAACCAGGCTCGTCTTTCCGACAGCGAACCCGCCCAGCATGCAGATCTTTTTTTGCACCATCTTGGGCCCCCCTAGTCCAGGTTTACCGTAATCGAAACCCGGCGATTGGTGGAGCTCCCGGCTTGACTGTTTTCAGGCACCAGCGGCTCAAAAGTGCCCGCGCCCCGAACCAGCAGCAGTTCCGGAGCGACGCCGCGTTTGTTGAGAAGCGCACGAACGGTCTCGGCGCGGGCTGCACTGATCGACGCGTTGGCCGTCTCACGGCCAGTGGCGTCCGAATGCCCGGTCAACATGAACCGTGCTGTTACGCCTGACTTGCGGGCATCTTGGGCGAATTCCTTTATTTGATTCGCCAACCTGTTGAGAACCGGCAACTGCTCAGGTCCCGGCACAACTTTGCCGGAAGAGAAGAAAATATCGGTCGTCTGGATGGCCTCTCTCAAATAATTAAGGTCCGCAAGGTTCAGCTCGTGCAGCTGCGAGACATCCAGAACCACTCCGTCCGCCGAAAGCTGTTCGGCGGCGGCCTGCGCCCGGTTGATCCAGCCGGCAGGAGCCTCCCCCACGACTAGGATGCGACCTTGGATGATCGAAAGCTGAACCGATTTCGGCGGGGACAGCGACGCCGTCAGCCGCTTCACCACGAACTTTGGATCAAGGCTCTGAAAGAATTGCCACTGTGAATGAACGCGGGCAGGATCAACCTGCGTTCCGGACAGCAGAGCTTGCGGGTCGGCGGCAAGCGGGTCTCTCAGGCCGGAAATGTAGAATTGGCCGCCCCTAACCGTCTGCTGGGCGACGATGATCCCCGATTGGGCCTCAAGTCGCGACACATAATACTGCCAGTGCTCCGCCTCGCGTGCTTCGGGGCTCACATCACGAACCTTGGAGATGTCGAATTCCGGTCCGCCTACCGAAAGCTGTCGGGCCGCGGCGCGCGCCCGATCTATCCAAGTGTCGGGAGCCTCACCCTCGGCCACAATGCGATTGTCGACGATCGAAAGCCGAACCGATTTCAGCGGATACAGCGACGCCGTCAGCCGCTTCAACACGAACTCCGGTTCAAGGCTCTGATAGGATTGCCATTGCGAATGGACCTTGCCGGGATCGACCTGCGTTCCCGACAGCAGGGCTTGCGGGTCGGCGGCAAGCGGGTCCCGCAGGCCGGCAATATAGAATTGGCCATCGCGTATATTTTGTTCGGCAACGATGATGCCCGGCTGGCTCTCCAGGCGCGACACATAGGCCTGCCAGTGCTCTGCCGCGCGTGCTTCGGGGCTTACATCGCGGACCCTTGAGACATCGAATACCGGGCCTCCCGCCGAAAGCTGTCGGGCCGCTGCGCGCGCCCGATCTATCCAGGTGTCGGGAGCCTCACCCTGGGCAACGATGCGCCCATCGACGATGGCAAGCCGTACTGACTCCGGCGGAGCCAGCGATGCCGTCAGCCGCTTCAACACGAACTCCGGTTCGAGGCTTTGATAGAATTGCCACTGCGAATGGACCCGGGCAGGATCGACCTGCGTTCCCGACAGCAGGGCTTGCGGGTCAGCGGCAAGCGGGTCTCTCAGGCCGGCAATATAGAATTGGCCATCGCGTATCTTTTGTTCGGCAACGATGATGCCCGGCTGGGTCTCCAGTCGCG
>NZ_VFVS01000022.1:0-108310 GCF_006442215.1 Mesorhizobium sp. B2-3-11
AAACCATCGAGGCAGCCGAATGCAAGAACTACTTCGAAAACGCCGGATACGCTTCCGTCAAAACATGAAAGACTCTAACTCTTTGTCTTTACGCAATTCCGCAAGGGAAAGCGCTACGCGCTTTTCCCGGGAAAGGCGCTACGCGCTTTCCCGGAATCGCTCTACGAGCCGAGGTCATCGGCTTCGATGTTGCGACGACCATGCAGCACGCGAAGAATTTCGGTCGCATCACCGCCGACCGGTACAAGGTGAGATATTCGCCGACAATCAGATGGCGGATACCCGGCGCTATGTCGTCGCGCGGCGCACCTGAGAAGGGACGCAAGGTCAGCAAATCCCAACGTCTTTCCAGCGCATCCACGAGGCGAAAAGTAGCGCCGCGCCCTTGGATCAGAAGCTGCACCCGTGGGGGCAACCTTCTGATACGAAACACTTAATCCTAGATGTAGCGGAGAGAAACTGCCAGCTGGCCTGTAAGCCGGGTTTTGTATGGCCCTCGCCCCTTGCGAGACGAGAACGTGGCGGCCATTCATCTTGGGCGCATGTTGCCATGCGCCTCACGCAACCTACCCGGGCGGTGAGCCGGAAACAGCCCTCGAGAGTTTCCCCTCGCACCGCCCCTATTCGGTCTTGCTCCCGGTGGGGTTTACCGTGCCGCTCCTGTTGCCAGTCGCGCGGTGGGCTCTTACCCCACCCTTTCACCCTTACCCCGACAAAGTCGTGGCGGTTTGCTTTCTGTGGCACTTTCCCTGGGGTCGCCCCCGCCGGCCATTAACCGGCACCGTGTCTCCATGGAGCCCGGACTTTCCTCACCCGCGGCCTTTCGGCGTTTGCGGGTGCGGCCGCCCGGCCAGCTGGCAGGGCGTATAAAGGGGTTCACACCACAAAACGCAACCAAAAAAGCCGGTCGTGACCGGTTCTTGTCAAGCCGGCGCGCCGACGGCCGCCAACTGAACCTTGACCTTGCTGCAGTAAGCCGCCGAAACCGGGTTCATCCGGGTGGCGCCATGGCCGGCATTGTATTTCAGGATCGTGCCGCAGGTCGTGCCACCGCCGAGGTCGCGCGCCATAGCGAGGTACTTCATGCCGTATTTGATGTTGGTGTCGGGATCGAACAGGCCTTTGGCCGACCCGCTGTAACCCATCATGCGCGCGGTTGCCGGCTTGATCTGCATCAGGCCGATCTCGCCGGCGCCGCCGACCATGTTCGGCCGGTAGTTGCTTTCGATCTGGATCACGGCGTTGGCCAGCGACACCGGAACGCCGTAGCTCGCCGCGTAGCGGGCGACAATCGCGGAATACTGGCCGCCGCTCGTCACTGCCGCGGTCGCCGCAGCGACGTTGCTGAGGCCGATCGATGCCGTCGTCATCATGTCCACGGTTTTGCGACCGCGCTTTGTCTGCCTCTTGGCAGAGGATTTCCTTGCCTTGGTCCAGCTTGCCTTTTCCACTTTCGCGGAAGCGGGCTTCGTCGTCGCCTTAGCACTCTTGCTGCTTTTGGCCGAAATGGCCTTGCCTTTGGCGGGTGCCGCGACGAAGCCCTGGTCGGCCCGCGGGCTGAACGGCGCGGCGTCGGCCGCACCGAAGGCAAAACTCATTACGCCGGCAGCAAGAGCTGCCGTTAAAACGGTCAATTTCTGCATGTGATCCTGTTCTGTTGGGACCGCGCGAAGATCTTCGCGTGGCATCGCTTGATCAATATCGGAACACCCGAGGGGCTGGACGTCCGACAAACTGTACGAAAAGCCCTTTGAAGCCCGATTTGGCGCCAATAAAGGCGGGGCAAGTCACTTTAAGTGACAGTTTGTAACTTTAGGGCCAGGGAGGATTACTTGAATCAGGAATTGACCCTGGGTCAACTCCTGACGGAAGCAAGCAGCTTCTGCAGTGTGCGCATCGTCGAGCCGTCGGCAACTCCGTCGATCCGGCGCGGCCGGAAATGCCGTTGGAAGGCCTCGACCACGACCCGTGTCCGATCGTCGAAAACGCCCGATATCTCGACACCATAGCCATAGAGCGACAGCATCGACTGCAGTGTCTCGACATCGGCACCGCGGTCGCCGGGCTTCAGCGCGGCTCCGCGCCTGACGGGAGAGGCTGGCACGAGATGGCCGACCCCTGCCTTGAACAGCGCGGCCCATGGAAACTTCTCGCCGGGATCAATCTTGCGGCCCGGCGCCACATCGGAGTGCGCCAGCACCCGCTCGGCGCCGATCGCATGCCGCGCGGCAATCCCCTTGCACAGCTCGATGACCGCCGTGATCTGACGTTTCGGAAAGCCGGGATAGCCCAGTGAATGGCCCGGATTGACGATTTCGATGCCGACCGAGCAGGAATTGATGTCGGTGCGTCCGAACCAGGAACTCTGGCCGGCATGCCAGGCGCGGTCGCTTTCCCGGACCATCTGCACGATATGGCCATTCTCATGGACAAGATAATGCGACGAGACTTCACTCGCCGGGTCGCACAGCCAGGCTTCGGCCCCGGTACCACTCGCCATACCGGTATAGTGCAGCACGATCATGTCGGGCTTCTGCGCGTCGCGCCTTGGCCCGAAATTCGGCGATACCCTGACCTCGGCGCTCGGCTCGTCGGGCAGGAAGCCGGTCATGCGTGCCGCAGGCCCCGCTCGATCATCTCATAAGCGGCGTTGATCGCCGCGACCCTGGTCGTCGCGATCTTGATGAATTCCTGCGGCAACCCGCGCGCGATCAACCGATCCGGATGGTTGTCCGACACCAGCTTGCGATAGCGTTTTCTAACCTCCTCGAACGGCTTGCCGCGCTCGATGCCGAGCACGACATAGGGGTCGCCTGCGCCAAGATTGACGTGCCGCGCCAAGATCGATTCGTAATGCGTTTCATCGATGCGGAAGATCTCGGCGATACGATGCAGGAAGATGCCTTCGCGCTCATGCACCAGCCCATCGGCCTTGGCGATGTGGAACAGGCCGTCGAGTATGTCTTCCAGCATCACGCAATTGGAGTGCCCGGAGCCGCAGAGCTGCGCCATGCGCTCGGCATAGGTTTCGAAACCGGCCACGTCCCGCTGGGCGAGATCGAACAGCCGCGCAACGTTGCGCGTCTCTTTCGGCGGCACTTCGAAGATTTCCTGAAAGGCGCGTACCTCATCCTGGGTGACGATGCCGTCGGCCTTGGCCATCTTGGCCGAAAGCGCGATCATCGCCACCGAGAAGGCGACGCGGCGGCGCAAGTCGGCGTCGCCGGAAAAAACCGTGCGCACAGCCTCGACCACATCGGCGACACCAGAGGTGGTTGAAGACGAAACCCGCGTGATGAAGTCGCCGAGGCGGTCCCAAATCGACATGGCCCGCTTCATAGAGCCAACCGATCCCCGCTATCAAGTCAATAACAGCCATCTGTCGGGTCTGTGAACGAGAGGCGCATTGCCGGTGCCTATGCGAGAAAGGCCGGCGTAGAGCCGGCCTCTCTCCCAAGGCACTTACTGCTTACAAACTACTGCGCGGGCGCAGGAGCAGGCGTTGCCGGAGCCGGCTCGGCAGGCTTGGTCGAATTGTCAGCCGGAGCCGCGGGCTTCATCGGCTGCTCGGCAGGCGGCGGATTGGTGCTCTGCGTTGTGGTGTTGTCGGTGCCTGTGCCGCTGTCGCTGCAGGCCGCGACGCCCAGCAGGGCAAGGGCGGACAGGGAAGCAAGAACGAGCTTTTTCATTACATCTCTCCTTCGACACACGTTCACGTTGCGGTGAACGGTCGAGACACAAATGCCCGAGATTGCCATGGGTTTCGTAACGTTGCATTTCCACCTGTAACATCAATGGCATGCAAGCGTTATTGCTGCCGACGCTTCGGCGCTTTAACAACGACACCGGAAATGGAATACCGGAGACAGCCGCATGACCGCGAAATGGGATTTCTGGATCGATCGCGGCGGCACCTTCACCGATATTATCGGCCGTGACCCGCAAGGTGGGCTGCATCCGCGCAAGCTGCTGTCTGAGAATCCCGAAGCCTATGCCGACGCCGCCATTCAAGGCATTCGCGACCTGCTCGGCCTTGACACGGTCGCCGCGATCCCGTCCGGCCTGATCGGCGACATCAAGATGGGAACCACGGTGGCCACCAACGCCCTTCTGGAACGCAAGGGCGACCGCGTCTTGTTGCTCATCACCAGGGGGTTTCGCGATGCGCTCAGGATAGCCTACCAGGCACGACCCGACATTTTCGCCAAGGAGATCATCCTCCCCGAGCAACTCTACGAGCGCGTCATCGAGATCGACGAGCGTGTGCTCGCCGACGGCTGCGTCGAACGGTTGCTCGACATATCAGCTTGCCGGCCGGCCATAGAACAAGCGAAAGCCGATGGCATCGATGCCGTTGCGATCGCCTTCATGCATGCCTGGAAATATCCTGATCACGAGAAGGCGGTGGCCAAGGTCTGCCGCAAGCTTGGTTTCGGCCAGGTCTCGGTCAGCCACGAGGTCTCGCCGCTGATCAAACTGGTCGGCCGCGGCGACACCGCGGTGGTGGATGCTTATCTGTCACCCATCCTCTCACGCTACGTACAACGGGTGGCGGGAGAACTGGGTGCGGCGGGAGAAAACGACGAATCCCCTCGCCTCATGTTCATGATGTCTTCTGGCGGCCTCACCGCCGCCGACATGTTTCAGGGCAAGGACGCGCTGTTGTCGGGCCCGGCCGGCGGCGTGGTCGGCATGGTCGAGACGGCGAAGCTCGCCGGTTTCGACAAGGTCATCGGCTTCGACATGGGCGGCACGTCCACGGACGTCGCCCACTATGACGGCGATTATGAGCGTGCCTTCGACACCGAGGTCGCCGGCGTGCGTGTCCGCGCGCCGATGATGCGCATCCACACCGTCGCCGCCGGCGGCGGCTCGATCCTGCATTACGAGGCCGGCCGCTTCCGCGTCGGACCGGACTCCGCTGGTGCCAATCCCGGCCCCGCCGCCTACCGGCGCGGCGGCCCGCTGGCCGTCACCGATGCCAACGTCATGCTGGGCAAGCTGCGGCCCGATTTCTTCCCGTCGATCTTCGGCCCCGGCCAGGACGCGCCGCTCGACGCGGAAACCGTGCGCGCGAAATTCACGGCTCTTGCCGCCGGGATCGGTGACGGCCGCTCGGCGGAAGCGGTCGCCGAAGGCTTCGTCACCATCGCGGTCGAGAACATGGCCAATGCGATCAAGAAGATTTCCGTGCAGCGCGGCTACGACGTCACCGAATATCTCCTGAACTGTTTCGGCGGCGCCGGCGGACAGCACGCCTGCCTGGTCGCCGACGCGCTCGGCATGGAGGCGGTGCTGATCCATCCCTTCTCCGGCTTGCTGTCGGCCTATGGGATCGGCCTGGCCTCGATCTTTGCCTCGCGCCAGCAGGCGCTGCTGAAGCCTCTCGCCGAAGAATCCAGAACAGAAATCGGCGGCCTCATCGCCACCTTGAAAAAGGCGGTGATCGCGGAGTTGGCGGCGCAAGGCATCGCCGAGGGCTCGGTTTCCACCAGGCCCGTACTGCACATTCGCTATGACGGCACTGACACGGCACTGCCGGTGAATTTCGAGGCAGACTCGATCTTCCAGGCCAGGCGCGATTTCGAAATCGCCCACAAGGCACAATTCGGCTTCGTTTATGACGACAAGCCAATGATCGTCGAGACCGTCGGCGTCGAAGGCACCGAAACCGGCCAGACCAGCGCCGGGGCCTTTGCGCCTGCCGGACCTGCAAGGGTCAAGTCAGCCACTTCCGATACCCGGCGCATCTACACGGAAGGCCGGTGGCGTGAAGCTGGCGTCTACCGTCGCGAGACCCTCGGACCGTCCAATCTGGTCGCCGGGCCCGCCTTGATCATCGAGCCGAACCAGACCATCGTCGTCGAGCCGGGCTGGCAAGCCGAAATCACCAACCTCAATCACGTTGTCATACGCCGTACGGAAAAGAAAGCGCGCGCCGCTGCCCTTGGCACCGAGGCCGATCCGGTGATGCTCGAAGTCTTCAACAATCTCTTCATGTCCATCGCGGAGCAAATGGGCGTGACGCTGCAGAACACCGCCTACTCCGTCAACATCAAGGAAAGGCTCGATTTTTCCTGCGCCGTCTTCGACCACACCGGGGCGCTGGTCGCCAATGCGCCGCACATGCCGGTGCATCTCGGCTCCATGGACCGTTCAGTCGAAACCATCATCCGGCTGAACTCCGGCGACATTCATCCCGGCGACGTCTTTGCCTTGAACGCCCCCTATAATGGCGGCACGCATCTGCCCGACATCACCGTGGTGACGCCGGTCTTCGACGATGCCCGGAAAAGCATTCTCTTCTGGGCGGCCTCGCGCGGGCATCATGCCGACATTGGCGGCACCGCGCCGGGCTCGATGACGCCGCTCGCCACCACGGTCGACGAGGAAGGCGTGCTGTTCGACAATTTCCGCATCGTCGACCGCGGAAAATTCCGCGAAAAGGAGCTGCACACGCTACTCACGGACCACCGCTACCCAGCCCGCAACCCGCACCAGAACATCGCCGATCTGAAGGCACAGATCGCCGCCAACGAGAAAGGCGTGGCGGAACTTCGCAAGATGGTGGGGCATTTCGGCCTCGACGTCGTCGAAGCCTATATGGGCCATGTGCAGGACAACGCGGCCGAGAGCGTGCGCCGCGTGCTGGAGCGGCTGCCGGACACGTCGGAATATGAATATCCGACCGACACCGGCCAAGTCATCAAGGTGAAGATCACCGTCGACCGGCAAAAACGCGAGGCGACCGTCGACTTCACCGGCACGTCGCCTGTCATGAAGAACAACTTCAATGCGCCCGAGCCGGTCGCCCGCGCTGCGGTCCTCTATGCGTTCCGCGTCATGGTCGAGGACATGATCCCGATGAATGCGGGATGCCTCAGGCCGATCAATATCGTCATTCCCGACGGCTGCATGCTCAAGCCCACCTACCCTGCCGCCGTCGTCGCCGGCAATGTCGAGACCTCGCAGCACGTCACCAACGCCCTGTTCGGCGCCATGGGCGCGATGGCCAACGCGCAGGGCACGATGAACAACCTGACCTTCGGCAACAAGCAGTATCAGTATTACGAGACGATCTGCTCCGGCTCGCCGGCCGGCCATATGAACTCCGGCCGCGGCTTTGCCGGTACCTCCGGCGTCCACACCCACATGACCAATTCGCGCCTCACCGACCCGGAGGTGCTGGAACTGCGCTTCCCCGTGGTGCTGGAGGATTTTCACATCCGCCAGGGATCCGGCGGTAAGGGCAAATGGAACGCCGGCGACGGCACCAAACGCACCATTCGCTTCCTCGAGAAGATGGAATGCGCGATCCTGTCCTCGCACCGCAACCGCCCGCCGCAAGGGTTAGACGGCGGCGGCGACGGCGAGGTCGGCTCGACCAAGGTGCGCCGCAACGACGGCACGGTCGACGTGCTGAAGGCTTGCGATCAGACCGTGCTCGACGCCGGTGAGGCCGTCATCGTGACCACGCCGACGCCGGGCGGGTTCGAAAAGACCTGAAACCGTTCACCGGGCTCACGTCTCCCGATCGCGTTCATCACATCTATTCGGCTTTTCCGTCGCTCAGGGTGTATCGCAAACGAAGGCAAGCAAGACAGCAGCCGTTTAGGATTCCGCCAAAGACACCGCAATTCGATAATAGCGAGTCGTCCAGACTATAAAAGACAATATTTCGAGGTCTTTTCCCTCTGAGTCTCACTTGCTTCAATGCCCACAGCGGTGTTGTAATGATCTCCATTCCGAGGGGGGCGTTGGATGCGGAAAATTTTTCATGGGTTCTACGAGCCCACAAAAAAGGAATTGGAAAAGATCTGGAAGACGGGCCTTCTGGTTCCTGATACCAATGTCCTGCTGCACTTATTCAGATTTATGCCTGCCAGGCGAGCAGAAGTCCTGGCCGCATTTAAGTCGTTCGGGGATAGACTGTGGTTGCCTCATCAGGCCGGTGCGGAGTTTCAGGCAGACTGGCGCGATGCTGATTCCACCAACAGAGCGGCATATCAGAAACTGAAAGATGAACTCCTAAAGAAACGTAATGAGGTTGAAGGGGCAATTGGCGCCTTTTCCAGATTCGATCCCTGGCCGCAGGGGTCCTCTATGGACGAAATCGGTAAATTCTTCGAGCGCCTGACCGTTGAAGTTGAAGTTGCCGTAAGGCAACTTCCTGACGCCCTCTCGGTTTTCAAGGATGTTACGAACATCTTCGATGGAAAAGTAGGGAATCAGCCAGCCGATATTGAACAGCGGCGGAAAGAAGCGCTGCGACGTTTCGAAGCAAAGATCCCCCCTGGTTATAAAGACAAGGGACGCCCGGGCGATTATCTAATTTGGGCTGAAATGAAAGATAAGGCAAAGGCGGCTCAGCTTCCTGTCATTTTTGTCACCGACGACAACAAGGAGGATTGGTGGGCGCGGCATGATGGCAAGACCTTTGGACCAAGACCTGAGCTTAGGCACGAGTTTTTCGACACAACAGGGCAGTTTTTCCATGTATATTCGCCGTCTCGTTTTTTAGCTTTTGTGTCTAGCGAGAACGAAGAACTTGTGTCCAAGGAAACTGTTAAGGAAATGGAGAGAGTTCAAGAGACAAGAGAGGCAGGAGGATCTCATAAGCAGTCAACATTATTTAGACACAGCGAAATGCTTAACATTGTTACGGTCCTCGCTATGCGGTCGGCTATAAGTGAGGAAGAAATTATAAAAATTGCCATGAAAATCACCAATGTATCAGGCAGAATTTCGGATGAAAAATCCCTTAGACTGGCAGGCGATGGTAATTTAGATGACTTTGACTTCAATTCTCTGAAAAATCATTTGGAAAAATTATCTGCAGAGGCTCATCAGATTTTCTATAATAAAAATGAAGACGATACAGAAAAAGTAAATACATGGCATGCCTTTCTGAAACTACTAGATTGTTTTTCTCGGAGAGAATATTGGGAACAGATTCCAAAGTTGATGGATGTAATCCGGTCAAACCGTGATGCGAACGACCTTTATCGCAGAAAACGGGGTTAGAAAGGTGCACCAGAACTGACATCGGGCTCTACGTTGCTCTTGCACCAGCCCAAATGGTGAAGCTGACGCCATCTACCCCCTTGCTGATGCGGTAAATGAACGCGGTGTAGCGCTGCTTGGCAAACGGTCGCGCTACACGTAAGGGAGGACGTCAACAGGCTGTCACCGGCCTGTCATGACCCTGCGTTACCCGCTTGCGCCAAAGCAAATGGGGAATCACTTTGCCATGACGGACGTCTCCGCAGATCTGGTTTTTCGCCGCGGCAAGGAAGTTGGAAAAGCCGTCTACCAGAACCGCGCGCTTTCGAAAGCCGGCATCTCCGAGCGGCTGTTTGCCTTCCTGTTTTCCGGTCTTGTCTATCCGCAGATCTGGGAAGACCCTGACGTCGACATGGACGCGATGCAGCTTGGCCAGGGCCACCGCGTCGTCACCATCGCCTCGGGCGGCTGCAACATCCTCGCCTATCTCACCCGCTCGCCGGCACAGATCGACGCCGTCGATCTCAACGCGGCCCACATCGCGCTGAACCGCATGAAGCTGGAGGCGGTTCGCCATCTGCCTTCGCAAGGTGACCTGTTCCGTTTCTTCGGTGCGGCGGACATGAGCCACAATTCCGAAGTCTACGATCGCTTCATCGCCCCGCACCTCGATCCGGTCAGCCGTCATTACTGGGAGCGCCGCAACTGGCGTGGCAACAGGCGCATTGGCGTTTTCGACCGCAATTTCTACCAGACCGGCCTGCTCGGCCTGTTCATCGCCATGGGCCACCGCACGGCGAAATTCTTCGGCGTCAACCCGGCCCGCATGATGGAAGCCAGGAACATCGGCGAACAGCGCCGCTTCTTCAACGAGGAGCTGGCGCCGGTCTTCGACAAGAAGCTTCTGAAATGGGCGACGTCGCGAAAAGCCTCGCTGTTCGGCCTCGGCATCCCTCCGGCGCAGTATGACTCGCTGATCACCTCCGGCGACGGCACCATGGCCAGCGTGCTGAAGGCCCGGCTGGAAAAGCTCGCCTGTGATTTTCCCCTGGAAAACAATTACTTCGCGTGGCAGGCTTTCGCCCGGCGCTACCCTGAACCGGGTGAGGCCGCCCTGCCCGCCTATCTGGAAAAGCACAACTACGAGACCATCCGCGGCAATATCGACCGCGTCGCCATCCACCATGCCAATCTGATCGAATTCCTCGCCGGCAAGGATGCCGGCGCCGTCGACCGCTTCATCCTGCTCGACGCACAGGACTGGATGACCGACGACCAGCTCAACGCGCTGTGGTTGGAGATCACCCGCACCGCCTCGGCTGGGGCCCGCGTCATCTTCCGCACCGCCGCCGAGCCGAGTCTGCTGCCGGGGCGCGTCTCGGCATCGCTGCTCGATCAGTGGGACTATCAGAACCAAGCATCGCGCGAATTCTCGGCCCGCGACCGCTCCGCCATCTATGGCGGCTTCCACCTCTATGTGAAGCGCGCGGCATGAGCACGACGGAGCTGCCGGCCAGCCATGCCGAACTGATGGACGGCGTCTACCGCTGGCAGCGCCATATCTACGACCTGACCCGCAAATACTACCTGCTCGGCCGCGACCGGATGATCGCGGGGCTGGACGTGCCGCAAGGCGGCACCGTTCTGGAGCTCGGCTGCGGCACCGGCCGCAACATCATCCTCGCCGCCCGCGCCTATCCCGACACCCGTTTCTTCGGCCTCGATATTTCGGCCGAAATGCTGGAAACGGCCGGCAAGGCAATCGACCGCGAAGGCCTCTCGGATCGCGTCACGCTGGCAAGGGGCGACGCCACCGATTTCGATTCAGAGGCGCTTTATGGCGTCGAACGGTTCGACCGCATCTTCGTATCCTATTCGCTATCGATGATCCCGGGCTGGGAGAAGACGGTCTCGGCAGCACTTGCCGCGCTGGCCCCGACGGGCTCGCTGCACATAGTCGATTTCGGCCAGCAGGAAGGTTTGCCGGGCTGGTTCCGCACCTTGCTGCGCGGCTGGCTGAAAAAATTCCACGTCACGCCGCGCGAATCCCTATGCGACGTTCTGGAATCGGAAGCCGAGCGAACCGGCGCAACCTTCCGTTTTCGCACGTTTTATCGTGGCTATGCCTGGCTGGCCGTGATCGGGCCACGGAGCTAGTTAATGCAGCGCCTTCACCAGCGTCCCCACCAACGCCTGCGGCCGATAATTGAGCTTGGCCGGCGTTAACCCGAGCCGCACCACCACCAATTGCTCGGATGGAATGATGGCGACGGTCTGCCCGTCATGCCCTTCCATCCAGTAAGTGTCCTTCGGCAGGCCGGCGGCGACGCCGGCACCGGGGTTTTCCTCGTCGCCCGGTGCTTCGATCCACAACTGGCCTTTGCCGTAGACTTTCGAGGCGGATGCCGGCTCACGCATCCAATCGACGAAGCCGGACGGCAGGACCTGGTTGCCATTCCATACCCCGCCCTGCAGCAGGAACTGGCCGAACCGGGCCCAGTCATGCGCCGTGGCGTAGAGATAGGACGAGCCGACGAAAGTGCCCTGCTCGTCGGTTTCGAGCACCGCGCTGTGCATGCCGAGCGGCTCGAACAGCGCCATGCGCGGCCACGTCAATGCCTTGGCCTTGTCGCCGATCGCGTCCTGCCAGAGGCGCGACAGCATCACCGCCGTGCCGCTGGAATAGGAAAACACCTTGCCGACCTCGCCGGTGAGGGGTTTGGAGCCGACAAAACCCGCCATGTCGGGTTCGAGGTAGAGCATGCGCGTCACATCGGCGACGTCGCCATAGTCTTCGTTGAACTCCAGGCCGCTCGACATCGCCATCATGTCGGCAAGGCTGATCGCGGCGCGGCCATCCACCTTCCAGGGCGTGAACAGGCCCTTGTTGTCGACCGCCAGCTTGCCGTCCCTGATCAGTGTGCCGACGATGGCGGCGTTCACCGTCTTGGTCATCGACCAGCCGAGCAATGGCGTCTTGACCGAAAAGCCGTCGCCATAACGTTCCGCTACGACCCGCCCGTTCTTGACCACGACGATCGCGCGCATGCCGGTGCCGGCCATCGCATTGTCCGCGACGATCTTCAAGATTTCAGGGTTCTGCGAGGCATCGACCCGTTCGCCCTCGGGCCACAGCGCATCCTGGCTTGTTGCCGCGGGTTCGGCATAGACCGCGGTGCGCCGCGCCTTGCCGACATCGCCGTCGGGAACCGAGGCGCAGCCCAGCCCGTCGCGGGCAACCGCCTCGCTCTTGCCGAGGAAACCAAGCAGGCCGGCCGACACCGTCCCCCGGTTCTTGTCGACGGAAACCCGCATCAAGCGCAGCAGCGGATGGCCGGGCGCCTGCACATCGACGGCCAGCACCTCGTTGGGGTCGCGCCCGGCGATGAAGACGTTGGAGCAGACGATCTTGGCCGAATAGCCCGAGCCGACGCGGATGAGTTCCGGCGGCGCGAAATAGAGCCAGGCAACCAGCGCGGCGATAGCCAGCACGATCAGGCCAAGCAGCCATTTGACGATCTTGACGATGATCCGCATCCATTGCCTCCAGACACTCGCCTGACGTTTATGTCATCGAATTGCCGCCATTGCTTCCGCAAAATCGGGGTTCTTGTCGAGCGCCATAAACCAGATATCAACCATGATCGGCGATCACAGGGATGCATGTCGCCCAAAGTGCGCAGCGGTTTTGCGACGACGACATGCACGAAAAACGAATAGGCTGGGCGATGCGTGGGGCGATCGCCTGGAGGGGGCCAGACCAACTTCGGCCATCAAGTGCACAGACCCATCAGCGACCGGCTGATTCCGGCTTGGAAGTTGCGATGCGCCGTCTTGCGGTCCTTTTCATGCTGACGCTGCTCGGCGCTTGCTCGACCGTGGACGATCTCTCGCCGCTGTCGCCGTCCGCGTCGAGCAGTCCGACGGTGGCCGTGCGCGCGCCGCGCTTTGCCGATTCCAAGCCGCATGAGTGGGACAGCGGCGCGCCGTGGAACTATGCCGTCCATGGCACCGACGTCTCCAAATACCAGACATCGATCGACTGGCCGACCGCCAAGGCCAGCGGTATCTCCTTCGCCTTCATCAAGGCAACCGAAGGCGGCGACCGATTCGATGAATATTTCAGCGAGCACTGGGCGCGCACGAAAGCCAACGGAATTCCACGCGCGGCCTATCATTTCTTCTATTTCTGCACGCCCGCCGCCGTGCAGGCGCGCTGGTTCATCCAGAATGTCCCCGTCGACCGCTCCGCATTGCCTCCCGTTCTCGACATGGAATGGAACCCGAACTCGCCGACCTGCCACCTGCGCCCCGACCCAGCCACGGTGCGCGCTGAGATGACCACCTTCCTTGAGATCGTCGAGCGGCGTTATGGCAAGAAGCCGATCATCTACACCTCGGTCGATTTCTTCGAGGACAACGAACTGTCGAGCTTCCGCGGCTATCCCTACTGGCTGCGCTCCGTCGCCGGGCACCCGCGCGAGAAATATGGCAGTCACCCCTTCACTTTCTGGCAGTACACCGGAACCGGCATCGTCCCCGGCATGACCGGCAAGTCCGACATCAACGTCTTCAACGGCTCGGAAGCCGCCTGGAATAAATGGTTGCGGCAGAACACCCGCTGACCCCGTGGCAGCGAAGCCGCCTGGAAGAGGGGCCGCGGCAGAAGACCCGTTGACACCGTGGCAACGGCAGCAAGGGGCGCCTCAAATAGGGCTGAAGCAGAAGACCCGTTGACGCCGTGGCAACGGCAGCAAGGGCGCCTCAAATAGGGCTGAAGCAGAAGACCCGTTGACGCCGTGGCAACGGCAGCGAAGCCGCCTGGAAGAGGGGCCGCGGCAGAAGACCCGTTGACACCGGGCCTGCCGCCTGCTTTTCGACACTGCCAGCGGTAAGAGTGCAACCGCAGGGCGTTGGGCTCTAGGCACGATAATGCCCTAGGCACGATAATGCCCTCTTCGTTTCGAAAGGAAGCTGATGCGACTGCGTTCCCAAGCCCTCGCGGCGCTATTCTTGTGCGCCACGGCCTTGCCGGCGATGGCGCAGGAATGCGGCGGCGATTTCGAAACCTGGAAACAGGGCGTGGCGGCGGAAGCCAAGGCGGCTGGTGTCGGCGCCGTCGGTCTCGATGCGCTGGAGGACGCCAGGATCGACGAGAGGGCTCTGGCGCGCGACCGCGCGCAGGGCGTCTTCACGCAAACCTTCGTCCAATTTTCCAATCGCATGATCTCTGCCTACCGGCTGAAGCAAGGTGCGGCGAACATGAAGAAATACGCCGATGTCTTCGCCCGTGCCGACCAGCAGTTCGGTGTGCAGGCGCCTGTCATCACCGCCTTCTGGGCGCTTGAAACGGATTTCGGCGCCGTGCAGGGCGACTTCCATACGCTGAGCGCACTGGTGACGCTGTCGCATGACTGCCGCCGCCCGCAGCTTTTCCGCCAGCAACTGGTGCCGCTGCTGGAACTGATCGATCGCGGCGTGCTGCCGGCCGATGTCACCGGCGCCTGGGCCGGCGAGATCGGCCAGACGCAGATCCTGCCGTCCGACTATCTTGCGCGCGGCGTCGATGGCGACGGCGACGGCGAGATCGACCTTAGAAACAGCGTGCCGGACGTGATCATGACCACGGGCAACAAGGTGCTGTCGCGCGGCTGGAAGCGCGACGAGCCCTGGATCCAGGAAGTGCGCGTGCCCGACGAGATGCCGTGGGACCAGACCGGCCGCACCAACAAATTGCCGCTGACACAGTGGGCGCAGTGGGGCGTCACCAACCCCGACGGTTCGCCGCTGATCGACAAGGGCCTGAAGGCCGGCCTGGCGCTGCCCATGGGCCGCAAGGGTCCGGCCTTCCTCACCTACGACAATTTCGACGTCTATCTCGAATGGAACCAGTCCTTCACCTACGCGCTGACCGCGGCAAACCTTGCCGCGCGGCTCGCCGGCACGCCGCCGTTCGATCCGCGCAATCCCGAGCCGGGTCTCGACAACGAGCAGATGAAGGCGTTGCAGACGAAGCTCGAGGCCAGGGGTTACGACGTCGGCACGGTCGACGGCATCCTGGGCACCAACACCCGCGAAGCCATCCGCAAGGAGCAGATGCGGCTAGGCCTGCCGGTGGATGGCTGGCCGACGCCGGAGCTGCTGGGAAAGTTGTAAGCGAAGGTCGATAGGCAAGCTACCCACCACACACTCCCTTCCTCTCCCGCACAAAATCGATGAACGCCCGCAAGGCTGGCGGCACATGCCGCACGCTCGGATGGTACAGATAGAAGCCGGGGAAGCTGGGCGACCAGGCCTCCAGAAACCGGACCAGCTGACCGTTCTCGATCCAGGGACGGACCTGATAATCAATCATGTATGCAATACCGGCACCACTCAGCACCGCGTTGAGCAGCAAGTCGGTGTCGTTGACGGTCAGCCTGCCTTCGACCGCGATTTCCAGCACCCTTTTGCCACGCGCGAACTCCCATCGGTAGATGTTGCCGCCGCCTGGCCATTGGAAGTTGATGCAGCGATGCTGGTGCAGATCGCCGGGATGACGAGGCGTGCTGCGTCCCGCGAGATAGGCGGGAGCGGCCACCGCGGCCATTTGCAGGTCCCCGCTCAGCTTCACCGCCACCATGTCTTTTTCCAGCCGCTCGCCGAGCCGAATGCCGGCATCGAAGCGTCCTTCGACAATGTCTGTCAGCATGTCGTCGACGATGACCGTCAGGCTGATATCGGGATAGACGCGCTGGAAATCGCCCAGGATCGGCGCAATGAACCGCATCGCGGCCACGCGCGGCACGTTGATGCGCAGCGAACCCGCCGGCTGATCGCGCGAGGCATGAATATCGGCGACCGCGCCTTCCAACTCCCTGAAAACGGGGCCAAGCCGCGTGAACAGCGTATCGCCGGCCGCGGTCGGCGATACGCTGCGTGTCGTGCGATTGAGCAGGCGGACACCGAGACGTGCCTCCAACTGCCGGATTGTCTGGCTGAGGGCCGGCGGCGAAATCCTGAGCCTGGCGGAAGCGCGGATGAAACTGCCCTCCTCCACGATCGTCGCGAATGCCTTGAGTTCGGAAAATTCAGACCCGCGCATTGTGTATCCCAGGCTTAACAGGCAGGTCAGATAATAGCCCATTATACGATCAATAGCTTCGGCCTATTTTCGACCGTGGAAGCCACATCGCGCGGTCACGAACGGTCGAAAGGAATTGATCATGTCTCAAACGCTTCAGGGCAAAACCGTGATCGTCACCGGCAGTTCGCGCGGCATCGGCCGCGCCATTGCCGAAGGGCTCGCCGCCAACGGTGCCAGCGTCGCCGTCAACTATGTCGACAATGCCAAGGCCGCTGACGATGTTGTGGCGGCCATCATCAGCAAGGGTGGCAAGGCAATCGCCATCCAGGCCGACATTTCAAATGTCTCCGACGTCCGCCGTTTGTTCGACGAAGCAGAAAGCCAATTGGGCGGTCTCGACATCGTCGTCGCCAATGTCGGCGTCGCCGTGATCAAACCGCTGGTCGAGGCCAGTGAAGCGGATTTCGACCTTGTTTTCGATACCAACGCCAAAGGCACGTTCTTCACGCTTCAGGAGGCCGCTCGCCGTGTGCGGGACGGCGGTCGCATCATCGCGGTCTCCACGGGCGGGACAAAAATGTTCTTCACCCACACCGCACTCTATCTCGGCAGCAAGGGCGCCGTGGAACAATTCGTGCGCGTGCTGTCGCGCGAGGTTGGTCCACGCGGCGTCACCGTCAATAGCTTATCGCCAGGCTTCACCGACACGGACCTGCTGCCGGAGCGCGATCGCGCCGTGGCGGCCGGCATGTCGCCCTTCGGTAGGATTGGTGCGCCGCGCGATGTCGCCGACGTTGCCGTATTCCTGGCCAGCGAGGGGGCCCGCTGGTTGACTGGCGAGAACATCCAGGCCGGCGGTGGCGTGGCTTAATCCGCCATCGTCTCCAGGCTCGCAAACCCTTGCGGCGCGTCGCCCTCGTCGAAGGGCGTCGTCACCTCGACGAACGTGTCGGGATAAAAGCCGTTGAAGCGAGTCCTGAGCGACAGCGAGTAGGCGCCGATATGGCCGATCTCGATCCAGTCGCCGGTATCGACGGTCTCTGGCAGCCAGAACGGCCGCGACAGGATGTCGACAGAATCGCAGGTCGCGCCGCACACCTTGAACGGCACGATTTTGTTCTCGTCGCCATTGCGCGCGCGGATCGCCGGATCGGGGATGAAGCGTGCCGGCAGCGTGATCTTGCCGGTCCATGAATCCGACAGCGACGCCCAGATGCCGTCATTGATGTAGAGCCGCTTGCCCTTGCGCAGGAGCACGCGCACGATCAGCGACAGGCAGCGCGCCACGATGACCCTGCCCGGCTCCGCCACCAGCGGAATCTGGTCGAACTGATATTCCTTCAGGTCGCCGGAGAGCCGCGACATGATCTGGCCGAGCGACGGCATCTCGATTTGCTTGCGGTTGGGATCATGTCCGTATTCGGCCGGAAAGCCGCCGCCGACATCGAGCCCTGCGATGTCGAAGGTCAGCCGGTTACGCACCCAGTCGGCCGAGGCCAGTGCCCGCTCATAGGTGTCGGGATCCTCGATCTGGCTGCCGACATGGAAACAGAGGCCGACCCGATAGCCGGTGCGGTTCAGCCGCTCGGCGAGTTCGACCGCATAGGCCGGCCCGGCGCCGAATTTCTTCGACAGTTCGTAGGCGGCATGTCCCTTGGTCTGCACACGCACGAAGACGCTGACCGCGCCTGGGTCGATATCGAGCGCCCGCACCACCCGGGTCAGCTTGGTGATCTCGTCCTCATGGTCGAGCGAAATGACGCGGATGCCGTATTTTTCCAGCGCCAGCTTGATGTCCGACTGCGTCTTGACCGGGTGCATGTAGAGCATCTCGGCATCGGGCGAGACGGCGCGCACGGCGGCGAACTCGCCTGGTGAAGCGACGTCGAAAGCGGTGACTCCGGCCTCGACCAGCGTCTTCAGCACGATCTGCTCGCCATTGGTCTTCACCGCGTAGGCGGTCTTGCCGGGGAACATGCCCATGAACTGCAAGGCGTCGGCCTTGAGCACCTGCGGGCGGAAGCAGTAGACCGGGTCGTCCGGGCGAAGCGCCAGTGCCGCCTCGCTTGCATTCTCGAATCGCTGCATGGACGAATCCCCGACTTCAGCTCGCATAATTAATCCAAGCTAGCGGCTAGCGCATGACCCCGAAAGTCAATTCGACTTTCGGAAAGGATCATGCGCCAGGAATGAATCTCGCAGCGTCCTTTGCGCGTCTCTGGAGACGCGCGGCGCTGCAATGAAAACAATTCTGTGTCTCGCGCTGCTGACGGTGCGGCACTAGCCTTTTGCCGGGAAGCTTGGCTGTCGGTCAAGTTTCGGGTGGCCCTTGCCGCCGGACCCGATATGGCTTCTGCCTGGTTGGCCGGCATTCGAGCCGTCCGGGGAGGATAAATCACATGGCTATGGCAGCGGCATCTGCAGCACGCGGACCGATGACGCTCAGGGACGGGGGGCAGTTGCTGTTGCTCGGCGCGATCTGGGGCGGCTCGTTCTTCTTCGCCCGCATCGCGGTGGCTGAACTTCACCCGCTGGTGCTGGTTCTGTTTCGCGTCGCCATCGCCGCATTGGCGCTGCAGCTCTATCTCGGCTTGCGCGGCCCCTCCTTCCGTCCCGCCCTGCCGTATGCCGGCCTGTTCTTCCTGCTGGCCTTCACCAACAACGTCGTCCCCTTCTCGCTGATCTTCGCCGGCCAGACCCAATTGGGTGCCGGCGTCGCCTCCGTGCTCAATGCCACGACGCCGTTCTGGACGCTGATCCTCGCCAACGCTCTGACATCAGATGAAAAGCTGTCCTGGAACAAGCTCGCCGGCATCGCCCTCGGTGTCGCCGGCACGGCTGTGATGATCGGCCCCGGCCTGCTCGCGGGGCTTGGCGGCCCGGTCTGGGCCAAATTCGCGCTGATCGGCGCCTCGCTCTCCTATGGCGTTGCACTGATGGTCGCCCGCTGCTTCAAGGGCGTGCCCTCGCCGGTCGTGGCCACCGGACAATTGACGGCTTCGACCATCATCATGATCCCGATCGTGCTCTTCGCCCACGGCCCGGCCGGCTTGTTCTCGGCCTCGCCGCCGGTGTGGACGGCGGTGCTGGCGCTGGCGCTTTTGTCGACGGCCTTCGCCTACATCCTCTACTTCAATCTCGTCGCCTCGGCCGGGGCCACCAACGCCTCGCTGGTCACGCTGATCGTGCCGGCCAGCGCCATGCTGCTCGGCTTTCTGTTCCTTGGCGAACGGCTGGAATTGTTCGAGATCGGCGGCGTGGTGCTTATCGGACTCGGTCTTCTCACAATCGACGGACGAGTGTTCGGTCGCCGTTAGGGCCGGGCGAGGGATGGTCGCCGCGAAAGTCGAATGCGATTTTCGCGGCGGTAGCGCTGCCATGACACAGCATCGACACGCCACCGCCATAATTTATACACAGGCCTAAAGCGGGTTTTTCCCGAAGGGTTTCAACGGTTAAAGGCAAAACAGAGGTCGCGAATCTCACAATCACGTCGCAATGCAGCATATTTTCCGCTTGCCTGTGGCACAAATGAACCTAGACTCCAGGGCATAGCTCTTTAAGAGGAGGCTATGTCATGGGACTTACGAGGCCAATCAACGCATTGATGATTTGTGCTGCGTTTGCTTTCATCGGCGCCCTCATTATGGGCGTCCTTCCCTGAACCCGCCAAGATGGGGAAGACCAGCACCAGATAGTCTAAACCAATTCGAAAGGCCGGGTTTTTTTACCCGGCCTTTTGCTTTTCCAGCCGAGCCTTACGCAGCAGCGAAACCCGCCACCTCCGCCTCATGCGAGCGGATGCCGATCATGTGGCAGACGGCGAACACCAGATCGGCCCGGTTCATCGTATAGAAATGAAAATCGCCAACGCCGCGCTCGACCAGGTCCAGCACCTGTTCGGCCGCCACGGCGGAAGCCACCAGCGCATGCGTCTGCGGATCGTTCTGCAGACCGTCGAAGCGCTCGGCCAGCCATGCCGGCACCAGCGCACCGCAGCGCGCCGAGAAATTGGCGACCTGGGTAAAATTGTGCACTGGCAGGATGCCGGGAACGATCGGGATGTAGATGCCGGCGCGGCGCGCGCGCTCGACGTAACGCTCGTAGAGATCGTTGTCGAAAAAGAACTGGGTGATCGCCCGTGTCGCGCCATTGTCGACCTTGCGCTTCAGCATGTCGATGTCGGTGGCGAAGTCAGGGCTTTCCGGATGCTTTTCCGGATAGGCCGAAACCGAGATGTCGAAATCGCCGGCGTCCTTCAGCGCCCCGACCAGCTCGGCACCATTGGCGTAGCCATCCGGATGCGGCCGGTAGGCGGTTCCGACGCCCGCGGCCGGATCGCCGCGCAAGGCGACGAAGCGTTTGACGCCCATGTCGGTGAATTCCTGGATCACCGCATCGACCTGATGGCGGGCAGCATCGACGCAGGTCATGTGCGCGGCCGGCGTCAGGCTGGTCTCCTTCAGGATGCGGCCGATGGTGCGCGCCGTGCGCTCGCGTGTCGAGCCGCCGGCGCCATAGGTGACCGAGACGAATTTAGGCTTCAGCGGCTCCAGCCTTGTGACCGTGTCCCATAGCCTCGCTTCCATCTCGTCGTTCTTCGGCGGGAAGAACTCGAACGAAACCCTGACCTTGTCGCCGATATCGGGACGGCGGGAAAAACGAAACTGATTCATCAGGCGATTTCCCCTATCGAGCTCACTCTGGTCTGCTGGCTGGCGTTGGCGGGATCGGCGATCAGCAGGCGCCGGTCGCGGCCAAGCCAAAGTTTGACGGTGAGCCTGGCCTCGTTACCGCTGCGCGGTTCGAATTCCTGGGCATCCTCAAGATCGAGGCCGGCTTCGGAGAACCAGTCCCCGATCTGCCGGTCGGAAAAGCCGAGACGCATATGCGCGTGCTCGTCACGCAGGAACTCCAGCGCGTGCGGCGCGAAATCGACGATGACCAGACGGCCGGCCGGGCGCAAAAGCCGCGCCGCCTCATGGATGGCGCGGGCCGGATCGTCGAGATAGTGCAGCACCTGGTGGATGGTGACGAGATCGAAGGCATCGCGCTCGACAGGCGGCGAAAAAATATCGCCCTGCCGCACCTGCGCATTCGAAACGCCGGCCTTGTCGAGATTGGCGCGCGCCACCGTCAGCATCTCGCGCGACATGTCGATGCCGATGCCGCGCCGGTAGAGCGGCGAGAAGATTTCGAGCAGCCGCCCGGTGCCGGTGCCAAGGTCGAGCATGGACTGGAACGGCCGCTTGCCGACCAGCTTCAGCATCGCGGCCTCGACGGCGCGGTCGGGCACATGCAGCGAGCGGATATGATCCCAGCTTGCGGCGTTCTGCGAAAAATACGCGGTGGCGCGGTCCTGACGCTTGCGCTTGACCGAGGTCAGCCGCTCCAGATCGCGCTCGACCTGCGGGTCGGCGCCGCGAATGCTGGAAACCAGCCCCATCACGAAGTCTCGCGCCGAATCTGCGTCCGACAGGCGGAAGAATGCCCACGACCCTTCCTGGTAGCGGCCGATCAGCCCGGCCTCGAGCAGCAGTTTCAGGTGTCGCGAGACACGCGGCTGCGACTGGCCGAGAATTTCGGTAAGGTCGGAAACGGTGAGGTCGCCGCGCGACAACAGTGCCAATATGCGCAGGCGGCTGGATTCGGCCGCCGCCTTAAGCGTATCCACCATGGTGTCGAGCGAGACATGCATCAGCGTATTCTCTTTGAAAAAGATATAAACATATGTTTATGTGGATTTTGGCGGCCTTGCAAGCGCTATGTCGCTTCCGGACCAGAAAATGCCGCATGCGTGATTTCCCAGTCCAGGTCACCCGAAACGTCAAGCGGTTTGAGACAATGGCAGGCACCAGCACAGAGTCAGGCCCGGCACAGAGACAAGCCCGGCACGGAGACAGGCCCGGCACGGAGACAGGCAATGACCGGACAGCGTGACATGTTCGAGGCACGTGAAGGCGAGCAGAGGCTGGACCAGGATCCGGCAACGATGCCACCCGATAGCGGCATCGTCTTCATCGGCCGTATCGCCTCGCCATGGACTACCCGGGAAAGCTGCCCGAAAAACATGCGCGCCGCGCGCGAAACGGGACAACCGGCGGCGCTCACCATCGAAGCGCCCTATCGCGAAGGGCTGTGTGGGCTGGATCGCGCCAGCCACGTCGTCATCCTGTCCTGGCTGCATCACGCGCCGCGGAATCTGATCGTTCAAAAGCCCCGCCATGCGGCTGAAGCAAAAGGCGTATTCGGGTTGCGCTCCCCGGCCCGGCCGAACCCGATCGGCCTGCATGTAGCCAAACTCGTCGGTCTGGACATTGCCACCGGGCGCATCGATCTCGACGCCATCGACGTGCTCGACGGCACGCCGGTCATCGACATCAAGCCATATTTCGCCTCGACCGACGCTATATCGGAGGCGACCGTTGAGGGGCGCGAGGAGCGATGAGCGCGCCGACCGGCCGCCGCCGCGCCATCGCCAAGGCGCTGACAGCACTTTTGCCGCTGGCGCCTTATGCCGACATGGAGAATATCCGCACCGACGCCGGCTCCGTGCATATGAAGACCTTGCCGCCGACAATCGCGGTCTGGCTGGCGACGATTGCCCATATCCGTCATATGCACACCGACTACGAAAAGCTGCTGGCCGAAGGCTATGATCGCGACTCGGCGCGTTTCTTCGTCGTCGAGCAAACCAACATCGTGCTCACGCGCTGGCGCGCCACCCGCCTGCTCGACGCCGATGACGAGGAGGAATGACGCTATTGCCGGGCGGAATGGTATTCACTCGTAAATGCTGGCGGGATCCTCGAGGATGAGTGAAGTCGGAGTGCTGGCTCTATGCACTCGGCCCGCCGCCGATAGCTTGTGACCCCATGGCAAGGAGCTGCCGATGAGCCAAATCGCACAGGATACACCGCCGCTGCCTGTGGTGGGCGACCGTCATGTCGACCCGCACGCCTATCCTGACGGCATTGCCTTCCTCGACGGCCAGTATGTGCCGATGTCACAAGCCAAGGTCTCGGTGCTGGATTGGGGTTTTCTGCACTCTGACGCCATCTACGATACAGTGCATGTCTGGAACGGCCGCTTCTTCCGCCTCGATCTGCATCTCGACCGTTTCTTCGACGGCTTGCAAAAGCTGCGCATGACGATCTCGTTCGATCACGATGGCGTGGCCGAGATCCTGCACAATTGCGTTGCGCTGTCAGGCCATCGCGCCGCCTATGTCGAGATGCTGTGCACGCGCGGCGCCTCGCCGACATTCAGCCGCGACCCGCGCCAGGCGATCAACCGCTTCATGGCGTTCGCCGTGCCGTTCGGCTCGGTCGCCAATGCGGAGCAGTTGCAGCGCGGGCTGCGTGTCGCCGTCAGTGACAAAGTGCGCATTCCGCCGGCCTCGATCGATCCGACGATCAAGAACTATCACTGGCTCGACCTCGTGCGCGGCCTCTACGATGCCTATGATCGCGGCGCCGAGACGGCCCTCATTCTCGACTTCAACGGCAATGTCGCCGAGGGTCCTGGCTTCAACGTCTTCTGCGTCAAGGACGGCAGACTGTCGACACCGGCCATCGGCGTGCTGCCGGGCATCACCCGCCGCACCGTCTTCGATCTTTGCGCAGAGATCGGACTCTCGGCGACGGCCATGAATGTTAGCGTGGCCATGCTGCGCGGCGCCGACGAAGTCTTCATCACCTCGACCGCCGGCGGCATCATGCCGGTGACGGAGATTGACGGTGCCGACATCGCCGACGGCAAGGTCGGGCCGATCACCAGCCGGCTGATGGCGCTCTATTGGCAAAAGCACGACGACCCGGCCTGGTCGAGTTTGGTGAACTACCCCTGATTCACACGATTTCTTGTTCTACTGGAAAGCCCCAAGTTCAAAAAGATTTCCGCCCGCCTCTGGAAAATCACGGGACAGCCCGTATATGCCCGGAAGCGGAGAAGCCTCCGCTTCCATCCAGAAATTGCGCCCGCAGGGGCAAGGATTCCACATCATGACATCAAAGGTTTGGTTCATCACCGGATCGTCGAAAGGCTTTGGCCGCGTCTGGGCGGAGGCCGCGTTGGCGCGCGGCGACCGCGTCGCCGCGACCGCCCGTGACGTCGGCACGCTCGCCGATCTGGTCGAGAAATACGGCGACAACATCGCCGCGCTAAAGCTCGACGTCACCGACAAGAAAGCCGTAGATGCCGCTGTCGCCGGGGCGCACAAGCGCTTTGGCCGGCTCGACGTCGTCATCAACAATGCCGGCTACGGCCATTTCGGCGCCATCGAGGAAGTCAGCGAGCAGGAAGCCCGCGACCAGATCGAGACCAATGTGTTCGGCGCACTGTGGGTCACCCAGGCCGCCCTACCGATCATGCGGGCGCAGCGGTCCGGCCACATCATCCAGATCTCGTCGATCGGCGGCGTCAACGCCTTTGCCTCGCTCGGCCTCTATCATGCCTCGAAATGGGCGCTGGAAGCTTTCAGCCAGTCGCTCAGCATCGAGGTCGCGGAATTCGGCATCCATGTCACGCTGGTCGAGCCGGGCGGCTTCTCCACCGACTGGTCGGGAGCATCGGCCAAGGTTTCCAAGCCGATCGAGGCCTATGCGCCTGCCCGCGCCAGGATGGCCGAGCGCCGCGCCAACTCGGTCGCCGGCGATCCCGAGGCGACCGGTCCGGCCATGCTGGCCATCGTCGATGCCGACGAGCCGCCGCTGCGGGTATTCTTCGGCGATGGCGGCCTGCCGATGATACGCCAGGAATACGCCAACCGCCTCGCCACCTGGGACAAGTGGGACCACGTCTCCGTCATGGCGCAAGGCGCCAACAAGAACCGCAAGGGCTAAAGCCCGGCCACTTCTGCTACGCCGCCTCGCTGGCGGCGTAGCTCCTACCCTCCGCCACGACGTGAGTGCGCGGCTATACCTGATAAATCCATTGTTCCGGCACCCGCACCGAAATCTCTTCGCCGGCCCTGACGATGCCGGGCCTTTCAACCCAGGCGACCACGCCGCGCAACCGCTTCGCCGCCTTGGGAAACAACAGCGCGCCGGCTTCGATGTCGGCCATTCCAGCGTTTTCAGCGATCGATCGCCCGGCGAAGCGGCATGGCCCGTTCTGGGCGTCGACCTTGAGCGTCACGCCGCCCTTGAAGAACAGTAGCGTGCCGGCCGGCAGCATCGACAGATGCGGCACGTCTTCGATCACCAGATTGGCGCCGATCCATTCCGGCTTGATTTCGGCGAGTTCCATCCGTTCAGCGACGATGCCCAATTCGTCCGCCGCCACGATCGATATCTGCCGTTCGTTGCGCATCTCGGTGCCGCGCGGATACCAGGGTTCACGCCCGCCGGAACGGCGCGTCGGTCCTGCATGGAAGTCGCCTGAAATGCCGTCGAAGCCGAGCCGCAATTCGTCCACCGGACGCGTCTGGAAATCGTCCGCTGGCGCGACATACAGCGCCGCCGCGCGGCCGGCAAGCTTCTTCGAGGGAATGATTTCGACCGGCTTTTCAGCCTCGGGAAAGCGATCCAGCATGGCTTCATTCCTTGGATGATGTGCCCTGGTTTTGCCCTTCACCCGGCAAGGCCGCAAGAGCAGTTCGGGCCAAAACGCGCAACTCTTCGACCGATGCGCCGTCCCGTGCCTGGATCGACATGCCGTTCATGACGCCTGCAATATATTTGGCGAAGCCTTCGACGGAGAGGTTTTCCGGCACATCGCCTTCTGCCTTGCCTTTGGCCAGCCGCGCCGCGATCGCCGCCTCGCTCGCCTTGCGATAGGCCTTGAGTTCATCCGCAATGGCTTGTGCCTGCGGCGAGGCCGCCAGCGCACCGCTGACGAAAAGACACCCGCCCGGCTTGCCGGGCCTGGAATAGGCCGCCGCGGCGCCCAGCAGCAAGCGCCGGATCGCCTCTCCCGTCGATACCGGCGCGCTCAGCGCTTCCAGCGCGAAGCCTATCTCGGTCTCGTGGTAGCGCTTCAACGCCTTGCGAAACAAAGTCTCCTTGTCGGTGAAGGCGTTGTAGATCTGTGGCGGCGTCAGCCCCATCGCTTCGCGCAGCATGGCCAGCGACGTCGCTTCATAGCCGTGCTCCCAGAAAAGGTGCATCGCGGCGTCGAGCGCCCGGTCGGGGTCGAATGCGCGCGGCCGGCCGCCGCGTGGTTTGTCCGAGTTTTCCATAGCGATCGATACGAAACCTGTTGACTCACCTTTCCCTCATAACATATCAATCGATACGCAACCAGGCAAACTGGATGATGACCTCCCGGCGAGAGCCGTGCAACCCAAGGAGAAAAACAATGCCGATCACCGTGACCGCACCGGAAGGCGTACTCATTCCCGCTGGAGAGCGCGAAATCCTGCCACGCCTGAGCGCTGCCCTCATCGAAGCCTCCGGCGCCACCGGCAATTCATTCTTCACCGCGATCGTCGGCGGCACCGTCCATATCCTGCCGCCGCGCCACATTTATGCAGGTGGCGCCAACCGGCCGGTTGTCATGGTCGAGTTGAAGCTGCCCAATATCGCCCTTGGCTCAATCGAAGCCCGCAAGATCTTCATTGCCGCCGCCGCCCGGATTGTCGGCGAACTCTGCGTACCCAGCCACAAGCCGGAAAACACCTGGATCAACATCGTCAACGCGCCCGACGGCGGCTGGGGCATCGGTGACAGGCAATATACCGGCGACGCGCTCATCGCGGCCGCCACCGCCGCCGCGCGGTGATGAACAGGATGATGCGGCTCTCCCCTTCGCTGTTCTTCACCACCAACTGCGAGCCCGCGCTGGCCTTCTACGAACAATGCGGCCTTGGTCGGGCAACGATCCTGCTGCGCTGGGGCGACAACAATATGCCGGTGCGCACCGAAGCCATGCGCGGAAAAGTCCTGCATGCACGCTTCGAAGGTCCGGGTGTGCTGTTCCACGCCTCGGACAATGACGACGCGGAGCCGATGAAGGGCTCCGCCATGATGCTGGAATTCGATAGACCGATCGCGGCACCAGGGGTTTTCGCCCGCGAGGAGCTTTTCGCACACATGGCCGAGGGCGGCCGGATCACAGTGCCGTTTGCCCGGCAATATTGGGGGACCAGCTTCGGCATGCTGGTCGACGCCTTCGGCGTGCAGTGGATGTTCAGTTGCTCCAAAGAATAGACGCCGGTCGCAGACCGCTCGATCACAACCTTCTTACCGAAAAACGGCGCTGCGCCGCATTGTCGCCGCGCTGCATCGGCTTCATGGTGAAGCCCGGACCGTCGACGGAGGTTCTCATGCGTCCCGGAGCGGCGATCGCAGCGCTTTGGTTGATCTGGGTAGTCACATGGATGGCGGCTGCCCTATGGGCCGATCCGGCGCAAAAGCGCGCCACCATCGGGGCGGAGGCTCGCTATCGCGTCTTCTGGCTGGCAGGCACCGTCCTGCTGTTCGTTCCAGCGCATGGCTATGAAGGCAGGCTGAGATTGTGGACGCCGACCCTTGCCGAAGCCTGGGCCTGCGTTGCCCTGATCGCGGTCGGCATCGGCTTCGCGTGGTGGGCGCGAATCCATCTCGGGCGGTTGTGGTCCGCCACGGTCACCGCCAAGGCGGATCATCGCGTGGTCGACACCGGCCCCTATCGCCTGGTCCGGCATCCGATCTATACCGGGCTGCTTCTGGCAGTGCTCGCCACCATGGTGGCGAAGGGCACGCTCTGGGGCATCGCAGGTACGGCCCTGCTCATCATCGGTGTCGTCATTAAGGCGAGGCTGGAGGAGCATTTCCTGCGCGACGAACTCGGCCCCGCCTACGACGACTACGCCAGGCGGGTGCCGATGCTGGTTCCGTTCACGCCGGCCTGACGCGACATTACTCAAAGCATTCTGATAAGCGCGCCGCCTATCGAATACCCGGCGCCGAAGGCGCAGATCAGACCGAAATCGCCGGGCTTCATATCCGCATGATTCTCCGACAGCGCGATGATGGCACCGGCGCCCGCCGTGTTGCCGAGCCGCTCCAGCACCATAGGCGCGCGGTCATGGCCGACATCATGGCCGAAGGCCAGTTTCAGGATCATGGCATTCATGCGCGCATTGGCCTGGTGCAGCCAGAAGCGTCGGACCGCCTGTGGCGTCAGCCCATGCTCGGCCAGGAATTCGACGATGAATTTGTGCCCGGCGACGGTGACTTCCTTGAACACCTTGTTGCCGACCTGCTTGATGAGGTTGCCCTCCAGGTTGATCATGTAGGGATCGTCCTGGGCGGTACGGGTGTGGTAGCCGAGATTGGTGCGGATGTTGTTCGACATCTGCGTCCAGATACGCGTGTCCAGCACCTCGAAGCGACCCGGCCGCTTCTCGCCCTGTGCGAGCCCTTCCACCACCATCGACACCGAAGCGTCCCCGAAGATGAAATGCGTCTGCCGGTCGCGGAAATTGAGATGGCCGGTGATGATCTCGGGCGTGGTCACCAGGATGCGCTTGTGCGCGCCCGAGCGCACCAGATTGACCGCCATGTGCAGCGCAGCCGCCGCGGACGAACAGCCAAGTCCCATATCGAAGCCGGCGCCCCTCGTGCCCAGCGCCTCCTGCATTTCGATGGCGATGGCCGGATACGGCCTCTGCTGATGCGAGGACGAGCAGATCACCAGATCGATGTCCGACGCCTCGATGTCGGCGTGCTCGATCGCCTTCCTGGCCGAAGCGACACCGAATTCCGCCTGCAGCGAGAGCGCGTCGTCCGGGCGCGCCGGAATGCGCGGCGCCATGCGGGTCGGGTCGAGAATGCCTTCCCGCTCGATCACATGGCGGGCGCGCACGCCCGAGGCATGGACGATGAAGTCGGCATCGGATTTCTGCAGCAGCGTCTCGCCGGCAGCCTGGCGCCGCGCGTTCTCGGTGTCGACCCAGGCATTGAAGCTAGCGACCAGTTCCTCATTCGTGATGACAGGCTTGGGTATTTCAGCGCCGATGCCGCTGATGATGACGCGATGCATGTTTCCAGTCCGTCCCGTCCGCGGGCATTGCGGCTTCATGTGGGCGCCGAAACGCTTCGGCGCAACACTTTTCTCACTCGGCCGGTTTACGCAGGCTTAAACCAAGGTTTACGCCAGCCTATCCCGCCCGCTTGGCGACGATGAAAATGCGGGGGAAACGCAGCAGCACCTTGCCATCGGCGGTCTTCGGATAGGCCTTGGCGAGCTTGGCCGTGTAGCTGTCGAGGAACAGCTTGCGCTCGTCCGCGTCCAGCGGATCGAGGAACGGCTTCAGCCCGGTCGACTTCACCCATTCGACGATCGCCTCGGCGTCGGCCAGCGGATGGTTGTAGATGGTGTGCCAGATGTCGAGCCGAGCGGAGAGCGGCGACAGCAGGTCGTAATAGAACGACACCGGCGGCAGCGGTGCGCGGGCCGCATCCCTGATCTTTGCCGCAAAACGCACTTGCGCCGCGGTTTCCCGCATCAGCCGATGCGAATCCTCGGCCATATTGTCAGGCATCTGGACGGCCAGCGCGCCACCGGGCGCCAGAAAACCCATCAGACGCTGGAACACCGCCGGATGCTCCGGCAGCCACTGGAAGACCGCGTTGGCGAAGATCACGTTGACCGGCTCGGCCGGCTGCCATGTCGACGCATCGGCGAGGTCGAAGCTGACATTGGGCAGGCGCGCCCTTGCCTTTTCGATCATGTCGGGAGACGTATCGAAGCCGCTCACCTGCGCATCCGGCCAGCGCTCGACCAAAAGTTCGGTCGAATTGCCCGGCCCGCAGCCGATGTCGACGACGCGGCGCGGAAAATCCACCGGCACTTGGGCTGCGAGATCACGCGCCGGCCGTGTGCGCTCGTCCTCGAATTTCAGATATTGGGCGACGGACCAATCAGACATTCGAGCTCCTCATGCCAGCTTGAGAGTTCGCCGCCCCGGTGCCCCTTACCGCGTCAGCCTCTTATACGTCATCCTGTGCGGGTTGACGGCTTCGGGCCCGAGCCGGCGGATCTTGTCCTGCTCGTAGTCCTCGAAGTTGCCTTCGAACCATTCGACATGGCTGTCGCCCTCGAAGGCGAGGATGTGCGTCGCCAGACGGTCGAGGAACATGCGATCGTGCGAGATGATGACCGCGCAGCCGCCGAAATTTTCCAGCGCGTCTTCGAGTGCCGCCAGCGTTTCCGTATCGAGATCGTTGGTCGGTTCGTCGAGCAGCAGCACATTGCCGCCGGTCTTCAGCATCTTGGCCAGGTGCACACGGTTGCGCTGACCGCCGGAGAGGTTGCCGACCTTCTGCTGCTGGTCACCGCCGCGGAAGTTGAACGAAGCGCAGTACGCGCGGGTATTGGCCTCGAACTTGCCGAGCTTGACCACTTCGGCGCCGCCCGAGATTTCTTCCCACACGGTCTTTGACGGATCGAGCGCATCGCGGCTCTGGTCGACATAGCCGAGCTTGACCGTCTCGCCGACGCGGACAGAACCCGCATCCGGCTTTTCCTGGCCGGTGATCATGCGGAACAGCGTCGTCTTGCCGGCGCCGTTCGGGCCGATGACGCCGACGATGCCGCCCGGAGGCAGCTTGAATTCGAGGCCTTCGATCAACAGCGTGTCGCCGAAGCCCTTCGACAGGCCCTCGACCTCGATGACCACGTTGCCGAGCCGCTCGCCATGCGGAATGACGATCTGCGTATCCGTCGGCCGCCGCTTGTCGGCTGCATCCAGCAGGTCCTGGAACGCCTGGATACGCGCCTTGGACTTGGTCTGTCGGGCCTTCGGGCTCGACTGGATCCACTCGCGCTCGCGGCCGATGGCGCGCTGGCGGGCGTCATCCTCGCGGCCCTCCTGCTTGAGGCGCTTGGCCTTGGCTTCGAGATATTTGGTGTAGTTGCCCTCATACGGGATGCCGCGGCCGCGATCGAGTTCCAGGATCCAGCCGGTGACATTGTCGAGGAAGTAGCGATCGTGGGTGATGATCATCACGGCGCCGGGATAGGCGCGCAGATGCTTTTCCAGCCATGCCGTCGTCTCGGCGTCGAGATGGTTGGTCGGTTCGTCGAGTAGCAGAAGATCAGGCTGGCGCAGCAGCAGCTGGCAGAGCGCGACGCGGCGGCGCTCGCCACCCGACAGCTTGGTGACATTGGCATCCTTGGGCGGGCAGCCCAGCGCTTCCATCGCCATCTCGACCTGCTGTTCGAGGTCCCAAAGGTTCAGCCGGTCCATCTCGTCCTGGAGCTTGGCCGACTCGTCGGCCGTCTCGTCGGAATAGTTCATCATCAATTCGTTGTAGCGCTCGATGATGGCGGTCTTGGCCGCGACACCTTCCATGATGTTCTCGAACACGGTCTTGTCGGGGTCGAGCGCCGGTTCCTGCGCCAGGTAGCCGACCGTGGCGCCTTCGGCGAGCCACGCCTCACCACTCCACTCCTTGTCGATGCCGGCCATGATCTTGAGGATCGTCGACTTGCCGGCGCCGTTCGGGCCGAGGATGCCGATCTTGGCGTCGGGGTAGAAGGACAGATGAACGTTCTCGAGCACCTTCTTGGTGCCGTAGGCCTTGTTGAGGCCGGCCATGTGATAGATGAACTGGCGTGCCACGCGCGCTTCCCTGAATGACTGGATTTGTCGAATTGAATGGAGGTTGGCCGCTATGTAGGCGATGCGACGCCGGACGGCAATCGCTTTTGCCACATCGAGCCAACCACACGGACAAGTGTGCACCGACAGCCAGGTTTTCAACCGGTCGATGGCGCACGGAAATCTCCGGTTAACCCTTGCGCGTCAAAACAGGGTCGGGTGGAATCGCCGGCTTGCCGCGATTTCCAGAGAAAGATCGGATCGACGGCATTGCTGAACAGTTTCCTGCTCCTTGCCGAAGCGGTCGTCTACTTCAGCGTCATGGTGACGCTTTTCCGCTTCCGCAAGCGCATCGGCCTTGGCGTCTTCGTCTGCGCGCTTGGCGTCATGCATTTCCTGGAGACCTATCTGGCCAGCGTCTTTTATGTCGCCCTGCCGTTCGGCATGGTGTCGCCGGGCTCGGCGGTGCTCTTTTCCGGCAAGCTCGTGATGCTCCTTCTGCTCTACGTGAAGGAAGATGCCGCCACCGTGCGTCAGCCGATCTATGGCCTGCTGCTCGGCAATGCGTTGATGATCGGGCTGGTTCTGCTCCTGCGCCTGCACGCCATCGCTCCGCTTCCCGATGGCCGGCTCCCCGACATCGGCTTCATCGACGAGATGGGCTGGCTGATGGTGTGGGGCACGACGCTGCTGGTCATCGACGCCATCCTGATTATCCTGCTCTATGAAAAGCTTGGGCGTACGCTGCGCAAGGCGCGGTTCGTGCGCATCCTGGTTTCGGTTGCCTGCGTGCTCACCTTCGACCAGGCCGGCTTCTTCACCGCGCTGCATTTTGTTGCCGGCGCCCCGATTGCGGTCTTCTTCGGCGGCTGGTTCGCCAAGATGGCGGCGGCACTGACTTTCAGTGCCATGCTGGTCGCCTATCTCAAATGGTTCGAGGTCCGGGACGTCCAGATGCCGCGCGGCCTGACCGACATTTTCGAGACGTTGACCTATCGCGAACGCTACGAAGCGCTGGTCGAGCATGTCGGCCGCGACGGCTTGACCGGCCTGCTGCACAGGGGACGCTTCGATGCCGACGGTGAAGCCGCCGTCCAGGCCAGCCTGCGCACGGCGAGGCCGCTCAGCCTGCTCATCGTCGATGTCGACCACTTCAAGTCGATCAACGACCGTTTCGGCCATGCTGAGGGCGACAAGGTGCTGAAGGCGGTTGCAACCGTACTTTGCGAGGCGGCAGGCGCCGAGGACCAGGTGTTCCGGATCGGCGGCGAGGAATTCGCCATCCTGAGTTCGCGTCCGCATTCCGTCGCCAGGCTGTTTGGCGAAAGCGTCCGCACCGCGCTCAAGGCATCGGCCGCCACCAGCCGCTTCGAGCTGACCGTCAGCGCCGGCGTTTCCACCGTCAGCGAAACGACGCAGTGCCTGGCCGATCTGTTCGCGCTCGCCGACCAGCGCCTTTACAAGGCGAAATCGACCGGACGCGACCGCGTCGTCGGCGAACCCGGTGGGCATGAGGCCGACGCCGCCATTGCCTGGACCAGGTCAGCCCAGATCTAGCTCTCTCCGCGACGGCCGCGCCGGCTTACCGGAAGCGGCGATCCCGCACTTACTGGAAGCCGATCGGATCGACCGTCCCGGTCGGGCAACCGGCCTTGTTGGTCGGCACCGAGGCCAGCAGCAGGTCCTTGAGCGAACTGTTCGGGCCGATCGGACCGGCAAGGCCGAGCGTCAGTTCGCCGATCAGCCGCCGGCCACTCGACGGATCGATAAGGCAGGACACCCGCACCCTGTCCCCCGCCCCTGCGCCGAAGGCCTGGTCGAAGGCGCTGCGGATCTGATCCGCGGTCAGCTTGCCGCCGATATTTTTGGCGAAGAGGTCGCGCACCGGCGAGCTGTTGACCTCACGCATCAAATGAAGGGCGTCGGAAAAATACTCCTGCTGACTTTTGCCGTAGCAGGTGCCGTGCTTGATCCATTCATGCCGTTCCAGCTTCGAGGCCGTGCCGGGCATCACCTTGTCGAGCTCGGTGCGGGTGTCGGCATCGAGGTTGACCGGTGGCAGGTCCTGCCAGTGAGCCGGATTGTCATTGGCCTTGTCGCTGGCCGAAGCCTGGCAATAGAAATTGCCGTTCGGCTGCGGCCACAGACCGTGCAGCGTGAAGTTGGTGGCATCGAACTCACTAGGGTTTTGCGCCTTGCATTCGGTCTTGTTCGACTTGGTCTCGCAGAAGGCCGGCTGCCAGCTCAACGCGAAAACGTATTCGGGTTTCCCCGAGGGCGCGGGCTTGCCTTGCCCGCCCGGTGCCGCCGGCACGGTCGCGGCACTGCTGCCCGAGAGATGGCCGCAGCTGACCTTCACCCAGCGGCGCTCGGGATCGGCGCCCGGCACCAGGATGAGGTAATGGGTCGGAGCGTCCTTGTTGCCGGCCAGCAATTGGTAGGTCTTGCCCGCATCCGTCGAGACATTGCCGGGGTTCTTGCCGTTCTTGATCGCCTGCGTCGCCGGACAGGCAGCGTCGGCCACGAAGGTGCCGCGCATCTTGACGTCGGCATGCGCCGCGCCCGCCAGCGATCCCGCCAGCAAGGCCAATCCGAGAACAACAGCAATGCGCATGGAGAATCCCCTGCTGGAAAGTGGCGACAGACTGAAGCTGTCTCCATGTCAGAATTGCGATATTTTGCGGGCTCGTGGCAAGAAAGATCGTCGCGGAAAAGCCCGCAGGCCGGATTGACGCAAATCTGGCACCGGCGCACACAGTTTGGACATCACGAGGGCGGAACCAGGGAGAGACCGGCCGGCATGCCATTCAGCCAGCAGCGCGTGGTTCGCTCGCCGACCGGCGCCGACCTCAATCTGTTCGTCCGGCAGGCCGACAGCTCTCCGCGCGCGGTGGTCCAGATCAATCATGGCCTGGCCGAACACGCCGCGCGCTACGACCGCTTCGCCGGTTTCCTCGCCGCCCGGGGCTTCCATGTCTATGTCCATGACCACCGTGGCCATGGAGCGACCAAGGCGCCCGACGCGCCGCTCGGCAGATTCGCCGACAAGGACGGCCCGGCCAAGGTGATCGCCGATATCGACTCCATCCACGATCTCATCGCCCGCGAGCGGCCTGACCTGCCGGTGATCCTTTTCGGCCACTCGATGGGCGCCTCCGTGGCGTTGAGCTACCTGTTACACCACTCGCAACGCATCCATGCCGCCGCGATCTGGAACGGCAATTTCTCGCAAGGCCTGCTCGGCCAGGTGGCGCTCGGTATCCTTGCCTGGGAACGGATGCGGCTGGGCTCCGATGTCCCGTCGCGCCTGCTGCCGAAACTTACCTTCCAGGCCTGGGGCAAGGCGGTGCCCAACCATCGCACCTTGTTCGACTGGCTGTCGCGCGACGAGGCGGAGGTAGGGAAATATATCGCTGATCCGCTCTGCGGCTGGGATGCCTCCATCTCGATGTGGCGCGATGTGGTCGCCTTTGCGCTGAACGGCGGCAAGGATGCAGGCTTTGCCGCCGTTCGCCGCGACATCCCCGTCGCCATCGTCGGCGGCGAAAAAGACCCTGCCTCGGACTACGGGAAGGGCATCACCCATCTCGCCAGTCGCATGCGCAGGATGGGCTTTTCGAATCTGGTTTCAAAGGTTTACGCCGAAACCCGCCACGAAAGCCTGAACGAGGTGAACCGCGACACCATCATGGACGATTTCGCCAACTGGGCGGACACTGTCTTGAACGAGTGACGAGTTGGCCCATTGCAAGGACCGTGACAGCCGCTGCCGGGCTTGATAGAGGCTCTGCTTTCGCAGCAATCAGGATGATTGCGGCAAACACGGTGATTTATGGCTGAACCCCCGCTGAAAGGCGTCCGCGTCGTCGAACTCGCCCGCATTCTTGCCGGGCCCTGGGCCGGGCAGTTGCTTGCCGATCTCGGCGCCGATGTCATCAAGGTCGAGAGCCCCGATGGCGGCGACGACACTCGCAAATGGGGACCGCCCTTCGTCATGAGCCATGACGGCGAGAACCTGTCGGCCGCCTATTACCATTCCTGCAATCGCGGCAAGCGTTCCATCGCCATCGACTTCTCGACGCCGGAAGGCGCCGAGACGGTGCGCCGGCTGGTCGCGACGGCGGATGTGCTGATCGAGAACTTCAAACTCGGCGGCCTGAAGAAATACAGGCTCGACTACGGCAGCCTGAAGACGATCAACCCTCGCCTGGTCTACTGCTCCATCACCGGCTTTGGTCAGGATGGGCCTTATGCGCCCCGCGCGGGCTACGACTTCATCATCCAGGCCATGGCCGGCATGATGTCGATCACCGGCGAGGCCGGCCGCGAGCCGCAGAAGGCCGGCGTCGCCATCTCGGATATCTTCACCGGCCTCTATTCGGTCATCGCCATCCAGGCCGCGCTTCGCCATGCCGAACAGACCGGCGAAGGCCAGCACATCGACATGGCGCTGTTCGACACTCAGATCTCGGCGCTTGGCAACCAGAACCTCAACTATCTCGTCTCCGGCAAGTCGCCGGTGCAGATGGGCAATGCGCATATGAACATTGCCCCGTACGAAGTGCTTCCGGTCAGGGATGGCCACATCATCCTGGCTGTCGGCAATGACGGCCAGTTCGCCAAATTCTGCGCCGCGGTCGGGCTGGACGATTTGCCGGCCAATCCCGATTTCACCACCAATCCGGCCCGCGTCGCCAACCGCGTAGACCTTCGCGCACACATCATCGAGGCGCTTAAGACCTGGGATCGCGATCCGCTGCTGGCGAAGCTCGAAGCCGCGGGCGTGCCGGCAAGTCCGATCAATACGATTGGCCAGATGTTCGCCGATCCGCAGACCATTGCCCGCGGCATGCGGCTCGACCTCGACGACGGCCACGGCAACCGCCTGCCGTCGGTGCGCGCGCCGATGGTGATGTCGGGCACACCGCTCACCTATGAGCGCCCCTCGCCGCGCCTTGGCGAGCACACTGACGAAATCCTTGCCGAACTGGAGAAGTCTGGGAAATGAAGACCGGTGGACAACTGATCGTCGACGCCCTCGAAGCCAACGGCACAGACCGTATCTTCTGCGTGCCGGGCGAATCCTACCTTGCGGTGCTTGACGCGCTGCATGATTCCTCGATCCGCACCATCGTCTGCCGCCAGGAAGGCGGTGCTGCCATGATGGCCGACTGTCAGGGCCGGCTGACCGGCAAGCCCGGAATCTGCTTCGTCACCCGCGGCCCTGGCGCCACCAACGCTTCGGCCGGCATCCACATCGCCATGCAGGATTCGGTTCCCCTCATCCTGTTCATCGGCCAGGTCGCCAGCCACGCCAAGGAGCGGGAGGCTTTTCAGGAGGTTGATTACGTCAGGTTCTTCGGCGACATCGCCAAATGGGTGGTCGAGATCGACGACGCCTCGCGCATCCCTGAATTCGTCACCCGCGCTTTCGCCGTGGCGACGTCGGGCCGTCCCGGCCCGGTCGTCATCTCGCTGCCGGAGGATATGCTGACCAGCATGGTCGAAGCGCCGGAAGCACTTCCGCACACGCCCGTCGAGACCTATCCCGGGGAGGCCGAACTCGACGCACTGGAAATGCTGCTTGCCGGCGCGAAGCGTCCCTTCGTCATCCTGGGCGGCACGCGCTGGAACGCGGATGCCGTGGCGCGGATACATGAGATCGCCGAGGTCTGGTCGCTTCCTGTCGGCTGTTCATTCCGCCGCCAGATGCTGTTCGACCATCTTAATCCAAACTATGCCGGCGATGTCGGCATCGGCATCAATCCGAAGCTAGCGGCGGCCATCAAGCAGGCCGACGTCGTTCTCTTGATCGGCGGCCGCATGGGCGAGATGCCATCTTCGGATTACACGTTGCTGAAGAGCCCCTATCCCGACCAGGCACTGGTGCATGTCCATGCCGATGCCGGCGAACTCGGCCGGGTCTACCGCCCGACGCTGGCGATCAACGCCTCGCCAGCGGCTTTCGTCGAGGGTTTCGCCAAGCGCAAGCCCGCCGGAACGCCATCATGGGCGGCCGAGACGCCTAGGCATCACGCGGCCTATCTCGAATGGTCGACGCCACCACAGACCGGCCCCGGCGCGGTCCAGATGGGTCCGATCATGGACTATCTGGAAAAGGTGTTGCCCGACGATGCCATCCTGACCAATGGCGCCGGCAATTATGCGACCTGGGTTCATCGCTTCCACCGCTCCCGCCGCTTCGGCACGCAAGCCGCGCCGACGTCGGGCTCGATGGGTTACGGCACGCCGGCGGCGGTCGCGGCCAAGGCGCTTTATCCGGAGCGCACCGTGGTCGCCTTCGCCGGCGACGGCTGCTTCCTGATGAACGGGCAGGAATTCGCCACTGCTGTGCAGTACGACCTGCCGATCGTGGTGATCGTCGTCAACAACGGCATTTACGGCACCATCCGCATGCATCAGGAGCGCGAATATCCCGGTCGTGTCGTCGGCACCGATCTGAAGAACCCCGATTTTGCAGCGCTTGCCCGCGCCTATGGCGGCCATGGCGAGACGGTGGAGAAAACAGCTGATTTCGCGCCTGCCTTCGAGCGCGCGCGAACCAGCGGCAAGCCGGCGATCGTCGAGATCAGGCTCGATCCCGAAGCGATAACGCCGACCCGGACGATGACGCAGATACGCGACAAGGCTTGAGAGCCGCCAGGCGAGTTCCCTGGCGCCTCCCTCTGTCCCGCCGGCCTTCGGCCCCTACATCGCCTTTTCGATCTGACCGCGGATCTCGCCGTCCTTGTGGGCCGCCGTGTGTACGTTGACATAATATTTGCCGGCCTCCAGGTCGGCGGCCTGCGCATCCGTCAGCGTCGCCGACCCCTTGATCGGGCTCTTGAGCTTGCCTTTGAACGGGATCACGGGATCCGCGTTTTCACCCATTGCCGCCGGGCCGTGGATATGCGCGGCCGACGCCGGGCCGCTGAGGCCGGAATACTTCACGTTCCAGCTGAGCTTCTTCTTCGTGGTGTCGAAGGTGAGAGTGGCCGTCCCCTTGCCCTTGGTTGTGACGGCTGGGCTCTGCTGGCCGCCATCCAGGGTCGCCTTGTATTTTACCATCTCGGCCATGGCCGGTGATGCGAACAGGAAAGCGGTGGAAATGGCGAGCGCCGATAGCGCCGGCAGGAAGGAGTGTGCGCGCATGAAGAACCTCCGATTGAAGCTATGCGTCGCGGCTCCCCGCCGCGCGCATGCTTCAATGCAACGGCTGGTTGGCACAATGTATCCCCGCACACGGTTTTGTGATCGGAGCGAATGGAAAAGGGGCGGTCGCCCGCCCCTTTTTGGTGTCAGCCGTCGAACCGCTCGCAGGCGCAGTTGATTGCGCCTGCGAGGCTTATTTGACCGCCTTGTCGGTGATGGCGGTGGTATAGGCGCCTTTCGGCTCCTTGGTGATGATCTTCTGGTCGAGCAGCGCTTTGGCGGTGCGCTCGTAGGTCGCCGGGTCGAGCTTGCCGTCGGCGTTGTCGATCAGCTTGGCGACTTCGCTCATCATCCGCTTCTGGTGGTTTTCGTCCTGGCCGCCGCCGTCCATGACGATGCCTGCCGCCTCGTCATTGTTGTCGATGGCGTATTTCCAGCCCTTCATCGAAGCGCGCACGAAACGCACCATCTTGTCCTCGAAGGCCGGATCCTTGAGCTTGTCTTCCGAGGCATAGAGGCCGTCCTCGAGCAGGTCGTTGCCCATGGCCGAGTAGTTGAAGACAGTGAGTTGTTCGGGCTTGTAGCCGGCGTCGATCAGCTGCCAGTACTCATTGTAGGTCATGACCGAGATGCAGTCCGCCTGCTTCTGGATCAGCGGCTGCACATCGAAACTCTGCTTGAGAACGGTGACGCCATCGGGACCGCCATCGGTCTTGAGGCCTAGCTTGTTCATCCAGGCGTAGAACGGATATTCATTGCCGAAGAACCAGACGCCCAGCGTATGACCCTTGAAATCGGCTTCGCTCTTGATCGGGCCGTCCTTCGGGCAGACCAGCTCCATGCCGGCCTTCTTGAACGGCTGGGCAATGTTGACCAGCGGCACGCCCTTTTCGCGCGCGGCGAGCGCGCCGCCCATCCAGTCGACGATGACATCGGCGCCGCCGCCGGCGATCACCTGCTCGGGGGCGATGTCGGGACCGCCCGGCTTGATCTCGACGTCGAGGCCCTCAGCGTCATAGAAACCCTTCGCCTTGGCGACATAGTAGCCGGCAAACTGCGCCTGCGTGACCCATTTCAGCTGCAAGGTCACCTTGTCGGCGGCCATTGCCTGGAACGCGGCCAGCGACATCGCGCCGGCCAGAACTGGAATAATAAGTCTTTTCATTTTTTTACCCTCTGAAGTTAGTGCCCTGAACCCACCGCCCCTATCCACCACGGACAGAGGGATGCCAAAACGTGACGGCCCTTTCGACAAGGGCGACCACGCCATAAAAGACCGAACCCGCAAGTGCTGCAACTGCGATTTCGGCCCAGACCATGTCGATGTTCATCCGCCCGACCTCGGTCGAAATGCGGAAGCCCATACCGACGACCGGCGTGCCGAAGAACTCGGCGACGATGGCGCCGATCAGTGCCAGCGTCGAGTTGATCTTCAGCGCGTTGAAGATGAAAGGCGCTGCCGCCGGCAGCCGCAGCTTGATGAGCGTCGGCCAATAGCCAGACGCATAGGTGCGCATCAGATCGCGCTCCATATGGCCGGACGCGGCGAGCCCGGCGACCGTGTTCACCAGCATCGGGAAGAAGGTCATGATGATGACGACAGCCGCCTTGGACTGCCAGTCGAAACCGAACCACATGACCATGATCGGCGCCACGCCGATGATCGGCAGCGCCGAGACCATATTGCCGATCGGCAAGAGCCCGCGCCGCAGGAACGCCACGCGGTCGGCGAGAACAGCGGTGACGAAGCCCGCACCGCTGCCCACGACATAGCCGAAAAGAACTGCCTTGAAGATAGTCTGCCGGACATCGGCGCCGAGGATCGGCAGCGAACCGGCGATGCGCGCGCCGATGGCGCTCGGCGGCGGCAACAGGATGAAAGGAATGCCGGCGCCACGCGTTACCGCCTCCCAGATGATCAGGATCCAGGCACCGAAGATCGCCGGAATGATCAGACGCAAAGCGGTCCTCGTCGAGCCGTCCGTCGGGCGCAGTCCAGACAAGACCGCGACACAACGCCAGCCAAGCAGCCAGGCGGCCGCGAGCAGCAGGAAATATGGCGCCCGCGCCAGACCTTCGAAGCCGGCAATGCCCCCGATGAGCAGCCAGGCCGCCAGATGCGCACCGATGAAAAGCACGACAGCTTCGGCCATGGGCGGCACTTTGGCCATCGGGATCAAAGCGCCGAGAAGCAGCGCGCCGAAGATCAGCCAGCTCGTCGCGGCATAGGGATAGATCAACGTCCCCGCAGGCTGCGCCAGCGGATCAACTTTTGGCGCTGCGATCGCTCCGAGCGCAACGGCGATCAGGCACGCCAGGATCGCCAACGCCGCTTGCCAGGAAGGTTTCAGCCGGTTCATGCCGGCCTCCCGCCCATGGCGCGGTCGACGAGGCGGCCGGCGATGCCAACCACCATCACAAGCAGCGCCGCCACGATCGAACCGGCGACCAGCGCCGACCAGATGTCGATGGACTGGCTGTAATAGGCGCCGGCCAACAGCTTGGCGCCGATGCCGGCGACAGCACCCGTCGGCAGTTCGCCGACGATGGCGCCGACAAGGCTTGCCGCCACCGCAACCTTCATCGAGGTGAACAGGAACGGCACCGAGGCCGGCACGCGCAGCTTCCAGAAGGTCTGGGCCTGGCTGGCATTGTAGGTGTGCATCAGGTCGAGATGCATGATCTCGGGCGAGCGCAGCCCCTTCACCATGCCGACCGTTACCGGAAAGAACGAAAGGTAGGTCGAGATCATCGCCTTCGGGACCAAGCCGGTGATGCCGACCGCCGCCAGCACGACGATGATCATCGGCGCCACCGCCAGGATCGGAATGGTCTGCGAGGCGATGATCCACGGCATCAGGCTGCGGTCGAGCGTCGCCACATGGACGATGCCCACCGCAATGACGATGCCCAGCGCGGTGCCGAAGGCAAAGCCGAGCAGCGTCGAGGACAGCGTCACCCAGGCGTTGTAGACAAGACTGCGGTTCGAATTGATGGGCCGCAGAAACGTATTCTCGAAGAAATTCACCGCCACCTGATGTGGCGCCGGCAGCGTCGGCTTCGGCTGCGACAACGTCTTGCCGATGAGTTCGCTGAACGTCGAGGTTTCGTTGGCCCGCCGGTCGAGATCGCGCTGGAAGGGCGCGTTGAGGAAGACGGCGAATATATACCAGAGCACGACCACGCCCAGAAGGATGGAGGTTACGGGAACGAGCTTGGAGCGGAAGCTATCCATGGGCGAAGTCTCGCGGATCACACGCCTTCGTCACATGCGCCTTCGTCATCCTAGGGCGGAGCAAGGAGCGAAGCGACGCGGCGCAGACCCTAGGATCCATGCCGTTACATTTCCGCTCCGCAGCGGTGCGGAATACGGCGCCCTGCGCCCCACTCTGTTTGGCCGGTATTCTCAGCTGCTTACGACCCTCGGCCGATGTCGCGGCATGGATCCTAGGGTCTGCGCAGGCTGCTACGCGCCTGCTCCGCCCTAGGATGACGAAGGCGCAGTACGCCGTGCGCTTGTCACCCACCTCAATCATCATAGCTATGCCCTGCCCTCAACCCGTCCCGCACCCGTGCGGCGATCGCCAGGAACTCCGGCGTCTCGCGGATGCCGAGCGGCCGCTCTTTCGGCAGCGTCGATTCAATGACATCGCTGACCCGGCCCGGACGTGGCGACATGACGACGATGCGTGTCGACAGATAGACCGCCTCCGGGATGGAGTGGGTGACGAAGCAGATGGTCTTGTTCGTCCGTCCCCACAGTTCCAGCAATTGCTCGTTGAGGTGGTCGCGAACAATCTCGTCCAGCGCGCCGAACGGCTCGTCCATCAACAGGAGGTCGGCGTCGAAGGCGAGCGCACGGGCGATCGAGGCGCGCTGCTGCATGCCCCCGGAAAGCTGCCAGGGATATTTCTTCTCGAAGCCGCTGAGATTGACGAGGTCGAGCGTGCGCTTGATGCGCTCCGCCTGCTCGGCCCTGGACAGGCCCATGATCTCCAGCGGCAGCGCGACATTGCGCTCGATGGTGCGCCAGGGAAACAGGGCGGCGGCCTGGAAGACATAGCCATAGGCGCGTTTCTCGCGCGCCTGTTCAGCTGTCATGCCGTTGACCGAAATCGCCCCCGAGGTCGGCTTCTCCAGATCGGCGATGACGCGCAGCAAAGTGGTCTTGCCGCAGCCCGACGGCCCGATGAAGGAGACGAACTCCCCCTTGCCGATGGTCAGGTCGACATTGGACAGCGCCTGCACCGGCCCGTCATTGGTCTGGAAGGTGAGCCCGAGCTTGCTTGCCGAAACGACGGCTGGCGAAGTTCCCGTCATCGGTTGCGGCCTGCCTGTTCCCGCGGCGCCGTCCCGATTCCGATTGCTTTTATCGCGATGTTGTTTTCCATTCGACCCGTCCCATTGGCCCCAGCCCTGCTGAGCTTGTCCCACTCAATCGACGCCCGGAGTTCCCCGATGTCGCCTAAACCCACTTGTCATCTTATCCGCCCTGAAAGCACTTATGAAGGCAAGCAGGGTCTAACCTATTTCGCAGGCATCGCCACCGAGTCGGTCGGCTCTTCCGGCATCTGCATGCATGTGCTGACCATGCCGCCCGGCGCCCGCGCCAAGGCGCATCTGCATGAGAACCATGAAACGGCGATCTACGTGCTCTCCGGGGAGGTCCATACCTGGTATGGCGACAGGCTGGAGCATCACATCGTCGTCAAGGCCGGTGACCTCTTCTACATTCCGGCCGGCGTGCCGCATCTGCCGGCCAATCTGAGCAACGCCCCCTCGTCGGCCGTCATCGCCCGCACCGACCCCAACGAACAGGAAAGCGTCGTCCTGTTGCCGGAACTGGATGCATTGGTCGCTTGATATCCTCGAACGAGGGACGCTGGCCGTCATCGGCACCGTGACACTTCCCCGTAGACGGTACCGTCCTCGTCGGCAATCACCAGCTTCTTGGCGTTCTTGGCGCTGCGCTTGATGGTGAACTGGATCGTCGACTGGCCTTCCTCGCCTTCCGCCTGGCATTGCGCCTTCGCCACCAGCGAACCGTCGGCCTGTACCTGCTTTTCAATGAAGGTACAGGCGCTGGCGATGGTGATGAAGTCGGTATCGGTAAGCAGCAGCATGTCCTCGGCATAGACCTTCTGACCATTCTTGTTGATGCAGCCGGTCTTATTGCCATAGGGCTTGGACAGGTCGATGCCGGCCGCCGAGGCGGAGCCGGCAGCCAGAACAAGAACGGCGGTGAGATAGAACCCCGCGCGCCTCACCGTCAAACCCCGGTCGCCGGAATGCCGGTCCGCTCGACCTTGCGCGGCGCGGTGATCTCTTTCCAGGTCGACAGCGCCCGGTTGACCGCGGCGTTCGGCTCGCGGCCGACGAACTCACCATGACCGGGCTTTGCCTTCACCTCGGCTTCGTCGATCGACAACTCGCCTCGCGAGAAGACGAAGCGCGGCAAGCCCGTCACCTCGACGCCTTCGAACACGTTGTAGTCGATGACAGACTGCTGCTTCTTCGAAGAAATCGTTTTCTTGCGCTTCGGATCCCAGACGATGATGTCGGCATCGGCACCTTCGACGATAGCGCCCTTTTTTGGATACATGTTGAGGATCTTGGCGATGTTGGTAGATGTCACCGCGACGAACTCGTTCATCGTCAGCCGCCCGGTGTTGACGCCCTTGGTCCATAGCACCGGCAGCCGGTCCTCGAGGCCCCCCGTGCCGTTGGGAATCTTGGTGAAATTGCCGACGCCGAAACGCTTCTGCTCGGTGGTGAAGGCGCAATGGTCGGTCGCCACCACCTGCAGCGATCCGGCTTGCAGGCCCGCCCACAGAGAATCCTGATGCAGCTTGTTGCGGAAGGGCGGGCTCATCACGCGGCGCGCCGCGTGATCCCAGTCCTTGTCGAAATACTCGCTCTCGTCCAGCGTCAGGTGCTGGATCAGCGGCTCGCCGTACACCCGCATGCCTTTCTGGCGCGCCCGCCGGATCGCCTCGTGGCTCTGCTCACAGGAGACGTGCACGACATAGAGCGGCACACCGGCCATGTCGGCGATCATGATGGCGCGGTTGGTTGCCTCGCCCTCCACTTCCGGTGGGCGCGAATACGCATGTCCTTCGGGGCCATTGTTGCCGGCGGCGAGCAGCTTCTGCGACAGGGCGGCGACCACGTCGCCATTCTCGGCGTGCACCAGCGGCAGTGCGCCGAGATCGGCGCAGCGCTGGAACGACGCGTACATCTCGTCGTCGTCCACCATCAGCGCGCCCTTGTAGGCCATGAAGTGCTTGAACGAGGTGATGCCCTTGTCGACGACGGTGGCCATCTCGTCGAACACCTGCTTGCCCCACCAGGTGATCGCCATGTGGAAGGAATAGTCGCATGAGGCCTTGGAGGTCTTGTTGTCCCACATCTGCAAGGCTTCGAGCAGCGATTGCTGCGGGGACGGGAGGCAGAAATCGACCACCATCGTCGTGCCGCCGGCCAGGGCCGCACGCGTGCCGGATTCGAAATCGTCGGCTGAGTAAGTGCCCATGAAGGGCATTTCAAGATGGGTATGCGGATCGATGCCGCCTGGCATGACATAGCAACCGGTGGCGTCGTACTCATGGTCGCCATGCAGGTCCGAGCCGATGGCGACGATCTTGCCGTGCTGCATCAGCACGTCGGCCTTCCAGGTGCGGTCGGCGGTGACGACGGTGCCGTTCTTGATGACTTTGGTCATTTTGCTGTTCCCTTGTTCTTCTCTTCGCGCTTCTTGGTGAGCGGCGTTGAAGGTAAATCTCTAAATTCACTCCACGATGACGGCCGTCTCCACCACCGCGTGGAACAGAACGTCGGCGCCGGCCGCGGCCCATTCCTTGGTGATCTCTTCCGCCTCGTTGTGGCTTAACCCATCCACGCAAGGGCACATCACCATCGCGGTCGGCGCGACGCGGTTGATCCAGCAGGCGTCGTGGCCGGCGCCGGAGACGATATTGCGGTGCGTGTAACCAAGCCGCTCTGCGGCGTCGCGGATCGCCTTGACGCAGCCCTTGTCGAAGGTGACCGGATCAAAATGACCGACCTGCTCGATCTCGTATCGGATGTCGAGCGCGTCGCAGATCGTGTCGATGCCTTCGCGGATGCGGCCATCCATGGCATCGAGCACTTCCTTCTCCGGTGAGCGGATGTCTATGGTGAAGACGGTGCGGCCGGCGATGATGTTGCGCGAATTGGGATAGACTTCCATGTGGCCGACCGCGCCGACGGCGTCGGGCTGGTAGTCCATGGCGATCTCGTGCACCAGTTCGATCACCCGGGCCATGCCGAGGCCGGCATTGCGGCGCTTCGGCATCGGCGTCGAGCCGGTATGCGCCTCCTTGCCGGTCAGCGTCACCTGCAGCCATTTCAGCCCCTGGCCGTGGGTGACGACACCGATGTCGATATCTTCGTCCTCGAGGATCGGGCCCTGCTCGATATGCAGTTCGAAGAAGGCGTGAATCTTGCGGTCGCCGACCTTCTCGGCGCCCTTCCAGCCGATGCGCTCCAGTTCCTCGCCGAATTTCTTGCCGTTCTTGTCCGTATGCTCGTAGACATCGGCCTGGTCGAGCACGCCGGCGAACACGCCGGACGCCATCATCGCCGGGGCGAAGCGTGCGCCTTCCTCGTTGGTCCAGTTGGTGACGACAATCGGGTGCTTCGTCTTGATGTCGAGATCGTTGAGCGAGCGCACGATCTCCAGGCCGCCGAGGACGCCGAGAACGCCGTCATACTTACCGCCGGTCGGCTGCGTATCGAGATGGCTGCCGACATAGACCGGCGGCAGGCTGGGGTCGGTGCCTTCGCGGCGGGCAAACATGGTGCCCATCTCGTCGACGCCCATTTCGAGCCCGGCGGCATCGCACCAGCGCTTGAACAGGTGCCTGCCCTCGCCGTCCTCGTCGGTCACGGTCTGGCGATTGTTGCCGCCGGCAATGCCCGGGCCGATCTTCGCCATCTCCATGATGGAATCCCACAAACGGTCTGAATTGATTCGCAGATTTTCGCCGGGTGCGGCCATTCAAAGTCCTTCCATTTCATGTTCTGAGCGGGTGGCGGTTCCCATCGCCACCTACCCAGTAAAGGCAAGTCTAGTCGATCGACCGCAGTACTTCCCGCACATGGTCGATCAGTTCGTTGATCTGGCCCTTGGTGATGATGAGCGGCGGCGACAGTGCGATGATGTCGCCGGTGGTGCGGATCAGCGCGCCGCGCTCGAAGGCTTTGACGAAAGCCGAGAACGCACGCTTGGTCGGGCTGCCGGCGATAGGCGCGAGCTCGATCGCGCCGATCAAGCCGATGTTCCTGATGTCGATGACATGCGGCTCGCCCTTCAGCGAATGCAGCGCATCCTCCCAATAAGGTGCCAGTTCCTCGCCACGGGTGAGCAAGCCCTCTTCCTTGTAGGTGTCGAGCGTGCCGAGTGCGGCCGCACAAGCGATCGGATTACCCGAATAGGTGTAGCCATGGAAGAACTCGATCATGTGCTCGGGGCCAGTCATGAAGGCGTCGTGGATTTCCTTCTTCACGAACACGGCACCCATCGGGATGACGCCGTTGGAGACACCCTTGGCGGTGGTCATGATGTCGGGCGTGACGCCGAAATAGTCGGCGGCGAACGGCGCGCCAAGGCGGCCGAAACCGGTGATGACCTCGTCGAAGATCAGCAGGATGCCGTGCTTGGTGCAGATTTCGCGCAGCTTCTCGAGATAGCCCTTCGGCGGCAGGATAACGCCGGTGGAACCGGCGACCGGCTCGACGATGACGGCCGCGATGGTCGAGGCGTCATGCAGGGCGACGATCCGCTCCAGCTCGTTTGCGAGTTCCGCGCCGTGCTCCGGCACGCCTTTCGAAAAAGCGTTCTTCTCCGGCAGATGCGTGTGCGGCATGTGGTCGACGCCGCCCAGCAGCGTGCCGAACATCTTGCGGTTGGTGACGATGCCGCCAACCGAGATGCCGCCGAAATTGACGCCGTGATAGCCGCGCTCGCGGCCGATGAGCCGGGTGCGTGAGCCCTCTCCCTTCACGCGGTGATAGGCGATCGCCATCTTCAACGCCGTCTCGACCGATTCCGAACCGGAATTGGTGAAGAACACATGGTCCATGCCCTTGGGCGCGAGGTCGACCAGGCGGTTGGCCAGCTCGAACACGATCGGATGGCCCATCTGGAAGGCCGGGGCGTAGTCGAGTTCGGCGGCCTGGTGCTGGATCGCCTCGGTGATCTTCGGACGGCAATGGCCGGCGTTGACGCACCACAGGCCGGCGGTGCCGTCCAGCACCTTGCGGCCGTCGCTGGTCGTGTAATGCATGTCCTTGGCGGACACGAACATGCGCGGCGCCTGCTTGAACTGCCGGTTTGCCGTGAACGGCATCCAGAATGCGCTGAGATCGTTCGGCGTGACTTTCAGCCGGTTGGACATGACCAAAACTTCCCCTTGTAACCTGTTTCGCTGCGCCCAACGCTTGGTCTTTGCCGCGCTTTCATGCTACGCAAATTTTGACCGATTGGACAAACGTTAGCACCGCCATGTCGGCGGTCAATGGATTACTAGCGGAAATGCGGCTCCTGAAGTGCGTTCCACAGGTTGGAGAAAAACTGGTCCAGAGAATTGGTCCAGATGACCGTCGATGCGAGGGTCCGCAACGGTGACCACGAGCACGCAAGCCCCTCGCCGCACCCGCATCCAGGTGGAAAAGCGCGAACTGATTCTGGAGGCCGCGCTCGAAGTGTTTTCCACCAACGGCTTCCGAGGTTCGACCATCGACCAGATCGCCGAAGCCGCCGGCATGTCGAAGCCGAACCTGCTCTACTATTTCCGCCGCAAGGAGGACATTCACGAGACATTGATGGAACGGCTGCTCGAAACCTGGCTGGCGCCGCTCAGGGAACTCGACGACATCGGCGATCCGATGACCGAACTCAGGAGCTACATCAGGCGCAAGCTGGAAATGGCCCGCGACTTTCCGCGCGAGAGCCGGCTGTTCGCCAACGAGATCCTGCAGGGAGCGCCGCGCATCATGCCGCTGTTGGCGGGCGAGTTGAAGACGTTGGTCGACGAGAAGGCCGCCGTCATCAAGGGCTGGATGCGCGCCGGCAAGATCGCCCGGACCGATCCCTGGCACCTGATCTTCGCGATCTGGGCAACGACGCAGCACTATGCCGATTTCGACGTCCAGGTCCGCGCCGTTCTGGGGTCGAACCGCGGCGGCGACGGCCGCTTCGAGGACGCTGCCCGATTCCTGGAGCAATTGTTCCTCGATGGGCTGAAGCCAAACGGCTAGCGGCCGACCCACCGGTTGTTTGGTTCTTGCTGACCGTGGAGGCTAGCGGAGGCGCTCATTATTTCGTCATCCACGGGCGGAGCAAGGAGCGTGGCGACGCAGCGCAGACCCGAGGACGACGAAGCTGAGGGGTCTCACGCGCTGCGTCGTTCGGCCGGCATCGCGTCGAGCAATTGCTGCAGCTTGGCGATCGAGTTCTGCTCGGCGAGGGGCGTGTAGACGATCAGCCGCATGTCCGAGCCGTCGTCGATCGACAGGCTCATATGCTCGAAAGCCATCAAGCCAGCCTTGGGATGCCGGATGTGCTTCACGCCGGTTAGTTTTCGCGCCACGTCGCGCCGGGGCCACCAGTCACGGAACTCGGGACTTGAGTTCATCATCAGCGCGATCAGCCGTTCGAAATCCGGATCGCCGACATATTTGGCGCTTTCGGCACGAAACGAGGCGAGCACCACGCGGGCGAGTTCTTCCCAGTCGACCAGCAGGCGGCGGTGGTGCGGGTTGGTGAACACCATGTGGACGATATTTCTGCTATCGCCCTCCAGCAGGCCGTAGTCGCCGAACACCGCCACGGCCGCTTCGTTCCAGGCAAGAACGTCCCAACGCCGGCCGACGACATAGGCGGGCTGCAGCACCAGGCTTTGCAGCATATGCAACAGCGTGGCGTCGACCTTTTCCGGCGCCGCCACACGACACTCCGGCTGCTGGCGGCCGGCCAGGATGAACAGATGCCGCTTCTCGACGGCGTCGAGGCGAAGCGCCTCGCAGAGCGCCGCCAGCACTTCCACCGAGGGCCGCACATCCCTGCCCTGTTCGAGCCAGGTGTACCAGGTGGTGCCGACACCAGCGATCATCGCCACTTCCTCGCGCCGCAGACCCGGCGTGCGCCGTCGCGGACCTGTCGTGATGCCGGTGGCCGACGGCGTTAGCCTTTCCCGGCGCGAACGCAGGAAGGCGCCGAGCTCGCGCCGGCGGCTCTCGTCGGCTGATCGGGTGGAGGCAGCGGGAGCGTTCACGCCGGCCATTATAGCAGTATTGATACCAGGATAAAGTTTGAACTGTTTGACATGGGCGAAGCGCCCCATCTTGCGTTCAGGGCAACAACAGGAGGCTCCGAACATGGAATTGAAAGACAAGACCATCCTCATCACTGGCTCGACCGACGGCGTCGGCCGGGTCTTGGCGCAAAGGCTGGGTGCCGCCGGAGCACGGGTGCTGGTGCATGGCCGCGATGCAACCCGTGGCAAGGCCGTTATCGCCGACATCGAAGCCGCCGGCGGCAAGGCCGAGTTTCTCGCGGCCGATCTCGCTTCGCTGGCGGAGGTAAGACGCCTCGCCGAGGCCGTGCGCGGCTGCACAACCCGCCTCGACATCCTCATCAACAATGCCGGCGTCGGCACTGCTGGCGACAAGCGACAGACAAGCGCCGATGGCTACGAGTTGCGCTTTGCCGTCAATTATCTCGCCGGCTTCCTGCTGACCTCGGAGCTTCTGCCGCTGCTGAAGGCGAGCGCCCCGGCACGCATCGTCAATGTCGCGTCCGCCGGCCAGCAGCCGATCGATTTCGACGATGTCATGCTGACCCGCGGCTATAGCGGGGTGCGCGCCTACTGCCAGAGCAAGCTGGCGCAGATCCTGTTCACCGTCGATCTGGCCGAGCAGTTGGAAGGCAGCGGCGTCACCGTCAACGCACTGCATCCGGCGAGCTACATGAACACCACCATGGTCCGACAGGCGGGCGTGACGCCGTGGAGCTCCGTCGAAACCGGCGCCGAAGCTATCTTGAACCTCGCCACCTCATCCGCGCTCGAAGGGCGCAGCGGCCTCTATTTCGACGGCCTGCGCGAATCCCGCGCCCACGCCCAGGCCTACGACGCCAGGGCAAGACAGCAATTGCGCAGCCGGAGCCTCGACCTCGTCGGGTTGGCTTCGCCAAAATCGAAGGAAGAACAGTCATGACCGACAGAACCGAACACACAGTCATCATCGGCGGCTCGTCCGGCATCGGCCTGGCGACAGCGCGCAAACTGCTCGGCCCGGGCATGAAGGTGACCATCACCGGGCGCAACCAGGACAAGCTCGTCAGCGCCTGGAAGAGCCTTGGCGGCGCTGCCGACAAGGCCGCCTTCGACGCTTCGAAGCCGGATGACGTACGCCAGTTCTTCGAGCGCCTCGGCCCGTTCGACCATCTCGTTCTGGCGGCCAGCGGCGGCAAGGGCCTCGGTCCATTCGAGACCCTCGACCTTGCAGACATCGCCGGGGGCGTCGACGAAAAAGTGCGCCCGCAACTCTCCTGCCTGCAGGCAGCCCTGCCGACGCTGAACAAATCGGGATCGGTCACATTCATTTCGGCGGTGTCGGCCCAGGTCGCGATGCCGGGCGTCGCCGGCATCGGCGCCATCAACGGCATGCTGCTGACCGTCGCGCCGATCCTGGCGGTGGAACTAAAGCCGCTGCGCGTCAACGTGGTTGCGCCCGGCGTCATCGACACGCCGTGGTGGGATTTTCTACCGGTTGAGCAGCGGCAGGCGGTCTTTGCCGAATATGCGGGGAAAACGCCGGTCGGCCGCATCGGCCGTGCCGAGGACGTCGCCTCGGCGATAGCCTTCCTCGTCTCCAACAGCTTCATGACCGGCCAGGTGCTGACCTGCGATGGCGGACTGCGGTTCGCGGCTTGAATAAATGACGCGGCCAGTGTTAGAGGACCGCCGCTAAGCCACGGCGTTGCTGCTCGGCCTCGACAGGGCACAGTTAGCGGAGCGTTAACTAATTTATGTAAGCGTATTCAGTGCATTATCGGAATAGCGCACAGGACGGCATGTACTTTCGATACAATGTGATTGAGCTCTTTCCTACCAAAGCCCGGGCCGAGGTTTCTACGGAATGCCTCATGGCCGAGGCGGCAGCATTGGACGCTTGGCACGGGCCGAACCTTTATTCGTCTTTTCTGAGGAAGAATGGCGTAAGGCCAGATCGGGATCAAGCTGCAACGATCGGCCTATTGATGGGAACAAAAGTCCTTGCCTCCGATGGCTCCCGACAGCCTCGCTCGCCAGCCAATCGATCGAAAAAGTAGAATTGTCACCATCTGCCCGCATGTCTCCGCATGCTGTTGATAATTGTTTTGGCGATTGACGCGGCTAATTGTCGCGCTAAGCCTAAGCCTTCGTTCTGATTCGCGACATGAGGACATCAAATGGCTCGTCGGCAAGCGCTGGCAAAGGTACGCAACTTACTCATCGCTAAAGCTAATGAATTGGGAAACCCCGGAGCTTCTTCAGACACTGTCGTTGCTGCGGTGCTCAAGGAACACCCCGAGGCTGTGCTTGAAGCGAGAGCAGATCTTGTGAGGATGGCTCTCGCAAGAGAACTCTCGCGCGCTCGCGAGAGAGGCCCTGCAAGTGTGGGTACAACCCAGCTCACAATGTGGGGAAATTTTAACGTCTCCCCCCAGATTCGGGTGCCTAATGAACACGGAGAGCTCGTCTACAAGAACGTTGATATTTGCACATTCGAGGAAGTAGAGGGCTATGCAGCCTCATTGCCTACTCCCAGAAATCGGTCCAACAGAAGGGCCAACCTGCTGCAGATGATCGAGACTTTGAAGCCATTTCGTTCCAGCGACAAAGACATCATCGGCACCAGCTGGGCTGCGTCGATCGCAGCGTCGACGAAGGGGGCAGCTTAGTATTGTGAGGGCCATCCCATCCAAAATAGCGATCCCCCACAGCGACTGCGCGATCAGCGTCAAAAACCTCCGCTCAGAGGGACATTGCCGACGAGGCCGTTGATGCGCGCTGCGCGGTCTGGACCCTGATGATCCCTGAAATTGTGGAACATCGGCGTGGCGACGATCAGGAACAGCACCAGCACCGCGCAGGCGATTACCGTCCAGAGGCCGGCCATCACCAGCGCGCCGGCTATCATCTGCAGGACAATGCCGATCTACAGCGCCCGCGGGGCGCCGCGCGGCCATCAACTCGGTCAGGAAGGCCGCGTGCTGGATGTTGCGCAGGCCGGCGAAGACGAAAGCGCCGCCGAGCAGCAGGCGGCCGAGAAACAGCAAGGTCGAAGACAAATCGAGAGGCATTGAACTCTCCCTTTGAAACAGTTGGGGCGCCGCCTTTCCCCGGCGGCGCCCCAACAGATGTCCGGACTGTCAGGCCGCCTTGGCGGCCGGCATCGGATGGATGGCGTGGAACGGAATGCAAAGTCGGTTCCATGTGTTGATCATGCCGACCGCGACGGAGAGCTTGACCAGTTCCTCTTCCGAGAAATGCTCGAGCGTGCGGGCGTAGAGTTCGTCCGATACGCCGTTGCTGGCGATCAGCGTCATCGCCTCGGTCCAGGCGAAGGCGGCGCGTTCGCGCTCGGAGAAGAGCGGCGATTCCTTCCAGGCAGCGACCAGATAGAGCCGCTGTTCGGTCTCACCGTCGCGCCTGGCTTCGCGGCTGTGCATCTCGACGCAGAAGGAACAGCCGTTGATCTGCGAGGCCCTGAGCTTGATCAGGTGCAGCAGGCTCACCTCCAGCCCGCATTCGTCGACCGCCTTGTTGAGTGCCGTCACCGCCTTCATGATTTCGGGCGCCTTGGCGAAAAACTGCAGTCTCTGTTTCATCGTCTTTCCTTTCGCATCTTTGGGGAGGTTAGGCTTGGTTGGTTGAACGGGATTTCTGCGGCCGCTGATGACGCTCGACAAAGGCGCAGCTCGCGGCAAACGATCTGGGGTCGCCTTCCGCCGCGTAATCCGCCACGATGTCGGACAGCTTCACCTCTGCGAGCGCTGCCCGGTAGGCGCGCTCGGCCTTCAGCATCGCGGCATTGATGCCGCAGGGTTTGACATAGGCCGAGGCGTCGATCTTGACCGGACCGTTGCGGCGGATCTCGCCGCAGCGAAACGCCGGCTCGCGCCCTTCGACGGCCAGCACGATGTCGAGCAGCGTGATGCGCTCGGCAGCCCGCGCCAGCCGGTAGCCGCCGGCGGGACCCGGCACCGATTCCAGGATCCGCGCCGCGCTCAACATGTTGAGATGCTTCAGGAGATAGGTCGGCGACAGGCCGAAGGCCTCCGCCAGGGCCGCGCCCGGCATCGTGCTGTTGCCCTCGACACTGGCCAGCGTGGCCGCGCAGTGAATGGCCGCTTCAACGCCCTCGCCCAGCTTCATGATGCCAATCTCCCATTCCTGGATATGTTTTATCGTGGATAATCTTTATCTGCAATAGGGAAATGAAAAAACGGCGCCCGAAGACGCCGCTTTTCTCGTCGAATGTCTGCTCGCTACTCCGCCGCCACCTTGGCCATCGGGTTGTTCGGATGCGTCGTCCAGTTGGCATAGACCGGCGACACCGGTCTGCCGGTGCGCTGGTCCAACGCGCCCGCCGCCAGCGGCTCCATGGTGATGCAATTGTCGACCGGGCAGACATTGACGCACAGATTGCAGCCGACGCACTCGGCCTCGATCACCTCGAAATGCCTGACGCCGTTGACCATGCTGGTGATCGCCTGGTGCGAGGTGTCCTCGCAGGCGATGTGGCAGCGGCCGCATTTGATGCAGGCATCCTGGTCGATACGCGCCTTGACGACATAGTTGAGGTTGAGGTACTGCCAGTCGGTGACGTTGGGCGTGGCACGGCCGATGATGTCGTCGAGCGAGCGGTGGCCCTTCTCATCCATCCAGTTTTCGAGGCCGGCGATCATCTCCTGCACGATCTTGAAGCCGTAGGTCATCGCCGCCGTACAGACCTGCACGTTGCCGGCGCCAAGCGCCATGAATTCGGCGGCGTCCCGCCACGTGGTGATGCCGCCGATGCCGGAGATCGGCAGGTCGCGGGTTTCGGGGTCTCGCGCGATCTCGGCCACCATGTTCATGGCGATCGGCTTCACCGCCGGGCCGCAATAGCCGCCATGCGAACCCTTGCCGTCGATGGTCGGCATCGGCGCGAAACTGTCGAGGTCGACGCCGGTGATCGAATTGATGGTGTTGATCAGCGACACCGCGTCGGTGCCGCCGGCATGCGCTGCCCGCGCCGGTTTGCGGATATCGGCGATGTTGGGCGTCAGCTTGGTGATGACGGGCATACGCGTATATTGCTTGCACCAGCGCACCACCATTTCGATATATTCCGGCACCTGGCCGACGGCCGCCCCCATGCCGCGCTCCGACATGCCGTGCGGGCAGCCGAAATTGAGCTCGATGCCGTCGGCTCCGGTCTCCTCGACCAGCGGCAGGATGGACTTCCAGCTTTCCTCGACGCACGGTACCATGATGGATGCGATCAGCGCGCGGTCGGGCCAGTCCATCTTGACTTGCTTCATCTCGCGCAGATTGGTCTGCAAATCGCGGTCGGTAATCAGCTCGATGTTGTTGAGGCCGAGCAGGCGCCGGTCGGCGCCCCAGATCGCACCGTAGCGCGGGCCGTTGACGTTGACCACCGGCGGCCCCTCTTCGCCCAGCGTCTTCCAGACCACACCGCCCCACCCCGCCTTGAAGGCGCGGATGACGTTGTAGGCCTTGTCGGTCGGCGGCGCCGAGGCCAGCCAGAACGGATTGGGCGATTTGATGCCGACGAAATTGTTGCGGATGTCAGCCATGACAGGTCCCTTTCAACCGAGACGAAGGAGCATTTCCACGGGAGCAAGAATGCCGCCTTCAAGCGCGGCGGTGAGATTGGCGATCTTGGTGCGGGCATCCTCGCCCATGACGAGGCCGACGCCGGGCGGCGGCTTTTTGCCCTCGGCCTGCGCGGCCGCCATGCGGGCCCGCATCTTCGCGAAGAATTCGATGGCGAAAGCACCGCGCGGGCGCTCCGCGGTCACCGAAAAGCCCGCCGCGGTGGCCGTCGAACGATAGTTGCCTGGCGTGGCGACAAAGGACATGGTCTCGTCGGATGCCCATGGCAGCGGATAGGTCAGCGCGCCGTCCTTGAGCCGCATCACGTCGTAGACAGCGAAGACGCCGCCGGACTTGAGCACACGGGCGGCCTCGCTCATCAGTTTGCGCTTGTCGGCCAGGTTCATGCCGACATGCAGGATCATTGCCGCATCGAAGCTGGCCTTGTCGAACGGCATGTCCAGCGCGCTGCCCTGCACGAAGCGCGTCTTGCCGTCCATTCCCACCTGTTTCGACAGGCTGGCCGCGATGTCGACATAGCTTTGCGTCAGGTCGATGCCGGTGACGTCGGCGCCGGTTTTGTTCGCGGCAAAACGGGCCGGACCGCCGATGCCTGAACCGATGTCGAGAAGCCGGACTCCAGGCTTCAGCCCCATCTGGTCGATGAGTTCCCTGGTGGCGGCCACGCCGCCAATGTGGAATTCGTCGACTGCGGCGAGATCGTCGGCGCTCAGAAGGGCGATTTCCACGCCAGTATCGGCAAGCGCGGCAAGAATCCGCTGCTCCAGGCCTGAAATCTCGTAGTGACGGGCAATGCCCGGTTCCACCGTGGCCATGATCCTTATCCCTGGGTCAGGCTCCTGTGGATGCTCTCAGCCGCATCGCGCCCTTGCGCCACGGCCGAGACGGTCAGGTCGTCGCCACCAAAAATGCAGTCGCCGCCGGCCCAGACCTTGGCCAGCGAGGTGCGCCCTTCCTCGTCAACCTTGATACGGCCGGCTTCGAGGTCGATTGACGCCCCGCTGCCGTTGAGTGCGACCGGCACAAAACTCTGGCCGATGGCCTTGAACACCTGGTCGGCAACCAGCGTCAGCGTCTCGCCGGTGCCGGCAAGCTTGTCCCCGATGAGCGCGGTGTATTCGAGTTCGATGGCACTGACCTTGCCACCTTCAGCGATCACCCGCTTCGGCTGCAGCCAATGGCGGATGGTGACGCCGTTGGCGGCGGCCAGGTCCTGCTCGAACTCGGAGGCGTTCATATGCTCCTGGCCGCGCCGGTAGCAGATCGTCACCTCCTCGGCGCCAAGCAGCTTCGACTGCACGGCGGCGTCGATCGCCGTCATGCCGCCGCCGATGACGACGACGCGGCGGCCAACCGGCAAGCCTGAGAGGTCGCTGGCCTGGCGCAGCTCGGCAATGAATTCAACCGCGTTGGTGACGCCGGCGGCATCCTCGCCATCGGCGCGCAGCGCGTTGACGCCGCCAAGCCCCATGCCGAGGAACACCGCATCGTAGTTGCGGATCAGGTCGGAGAACTGGTAGTCGCGGCCAAGCGCCTTGCCGTTCTGGATGTCAATGCCACCGATCGCGGTGACGTAGTCGACCTCGGCCTGGGCGAAGTTGTCGACGCTCTTGTAGGCGGCGATACCATATTCGTTGAGACCGCCGGCCTTCGGGCGCGCCTCCAGGATGGTCACGTCATGGCCGTGGCGGGCGAGCCGGTGCGCCGCGGCAAGGCCGGCCGGGCCGGCACCGACCACGGCGACCGTCTTGCCCGTTGGCTCGGCGCGTGGATAAAACTGCTTGTTCTCGCTCATCGCGACATCGGTGGCGTAGCGCTGCAAACGGCCGATCTGCACCGGCTTGCCTTCCGCCACCTCGCGCACGCAGACCTCCTCGCACAGCGTCTCGGTCGGGCAGACGCGGGCGCACATGCCGCCCAGGATGTTCTGGTCGAAGATGGTCTTGGCCGACCCGATCGGGTTGCCGGTCGAGATCTGGCGGATGAACATCGGAATGTCGATCGAGGTCGGACATGCATTCATGCACGGCGCGTCGTAGCAGAAATAGCAGCGGTCGGATTCGACCAGCGCCTCGTGATGATCGAGCGGCGGGTGCAGGTCGGAAAAATTGTCCGCATATTGGTCGGGCAGGAGCCGGCCGCCGACAATACCTTCTTTGAACTGGCCCTCTGGCATTTTCAGTTCCCCATCTTTTCGTTTTGGGGAAGGCTAGCACGTTTTGTTTTTTTATCAATTGGTCAATTTTTGACGCAAAATATTGAAAAGGCTGGAAGAAAACATGACAACTGTATTCATGTTATGATGACGATGACGCTGGGATAAGGTCGCCACCCCTGCCATTGCCGTGGATCGACCTGATCTCGTCGGCGACCAATCGCTGCAACGTCCAAAGATTGCGGTCGCGGATGCCGAATTCCTCGAGGTGGCTGACCGTGTTGTAAAGATATTCCGCCCCGGAGCCGACATGGCCGCAGGCGCGCGCCAGCACCCGTGCTACTGTCTCCAGCGGCTGCCCGAGCGAAGTGCCTCTGCCCGTCACCCCGACCCAGAAACCCAGCGCCCGCAGATGCCCTTGCGCCGTACGCACCGGGACCCACCTGACCGACGCGACGCTCTCGTGATCGTCGATCTCGCGCCGCAACAGTCTTTCGATCTGAGCAGCCTTCTCCCCTTCCGGTAGACGATAGATCACACCATCGCATCGCCCGCCGCGTTCGAGCGCCATCATCAGTCCTGGCTGCGCGACACTGCCGCGCCAGCGGACCATGTCGATGCAGAAGGAGCGATGCCAGCCATGGGCGGTGGCGCGCTGGCGTTCGACGGACTCGAAAGCCGGCTTCCAGATCAGTGAGCCATAGGCGAACACCCATAGCGGCCCCGCATCGGCTTCATCGGACAGCCGCGCGGAAAGGACCCGGAAATCCTCGTCGCTCAGCTGCGTCCAGCTGCCGCTGGGCCCGGGATCGGCCTCCTCGCGATGGCACAGTGTAACAAGCTCGGCTGTAAGCGACATCTGCCGCATGGATCGAGGCCCCCTTCTCGTGGCCAAGCAAAGGCGAAAATCGCAAGGCGCGCAAGATACCAGGAGGCTGGCCTTGCCGTTCCCGATTTCTAGCCCAGATGTCGGATTTCTGTCGTCGAGATCGTCCTAGGATGGATCGAACGACGATCGGTGCACAACGGTGAGGAGACCGACCATGCCAAAATCCCCGATGCCCTTCTTCTGGTACGAACTGATGACGTCGGGCCTCGACGCCGCGGAGGCTTTCTACACAACCGTGGTCGGCTGGAGGGCCGAGCCCTTCGACAAGGCCCCAGGTATGCCGCGCTATATCGTCATGAATGTCGGCGGGCGTGGCGTCGGCGGCCTGATGACGATGCCGGAGGATGCGGCCAATATGGGTATGCCGCCCGCCTGGCTGGGCTATATCCATGCAAGGGATGTCGATGCCGCTACCGCGTCGCTGGAAAAGGCAGGTGGTGCCGTTCACCGCCAGCCCGACGACATTCCAGGCGTCGGCCGCTTCGCCGTCGTCGCCGATCCGCAAGGCGCGACGTTCATGTTCCTGCAGCCGAACGGCCCCGACCAGCCGGTTGTGCCGGCCAGCACGCCTGGCCATATTGGCTGGCACGAACTTTATACGAGCGATTGGAAGGCCGCCTTCGATTTCTATTCCAGCCAGTTCGGCTGGACCAATGCCGGCGAATTCGACATGGGCCCGATGGGCATCTATCAGACCTTTACCGCCGGCCCTGAATCCGGTGGCGGCATCATGAACAAGCCCGAGCAGATACCGGTGCCGGTCTGGCAATTCTATTTCAATGTCACCGGCATCGACGCGGCCGCCAAACGCGTCACCGACAATGGCGGCAAGATCCTGATGGGACCCATGGAGGTGCCCGGAGGCAGCTGGGTCGTGCAATGCCAGGACCCGCAAGGCGCGCATTTCGCTCTGATGGCGCCGGTGCGGTAGCGAGCGCTTACGCCAACCACTGAAATCACGCCTGCTGGCGTCGGCTCATTCCGGCGCCAGCACCGCGACCTTGAGGGTCTCTTTCTTGGCACCACTGAACTGGACGGTGGCTTGGCCCGCCGCCAGCTTGAAGCGCACGCTCTTGCGGATGCCGGGGCAGGTTTTGACACCGCTATAACCCGCCGATTTCACGGCATGGCCGTCCTGGATCACATCGATCCAGGCCTCGCCCGACAGGCTGATCTGGATGGCCCCCTCCGGCGGAACCGCCACGCTGGCTACGGCGCCGAACGTGCCCTCGGCGGGGGCCCGTTCGGGCGGCACCGCGAAACCGGCCTTCTCGGCCGGCACCAGCGCCAGATCCGCAGCGGCACCCACCGCGAGCGTCGCTCCGGACGGCGCTGAGGGCGCAGCCGCAAACAGCGCCTGTTCGCGCGTCACCGGCCATTTGAAGGCCTCGCAGCCGGCCTCCTCGGCCATGGCGAAGCTGGTCGTACCCATAAGGATTGCGAACAGGCCGATGGTGACTTTTTTCATGGCGAGGGGACCCACATGTTTGGAGTGTCCATAAATCAATACAACCATAGCGATATAATTGCAACCCTAACGGGCGCAATATCAAAGGTCAGGCTGGGGAACATTTCCAATCACCAATTGTTGACGGCAGGCCAAGGGAAGTGAATGGTCCATAGCCGGGCGATAACCTATGGGCGAGCCGAGAAGCCAAATGGAGTTTTGGATGAAGCTTTTCGATGGCCTTGCCAGATACCAGCCGCAGGCGCTTGGCGTTCTGCGCATTATGACGGCGCTGCAGTTCGTCGAGCACGGAAGCCAGAAACTGTTCAATTTCCCCGCAGGCGAGCACGCCGCCGCCGCGTTGAGCGGACTGCCGCTGGCAGCCGGCATCCTCGAATTCCTCGGCGGCATTCTGCTGGCACTGGGCCTTTTCACCCGCCCGGTCGCGTTCCTTCTGGCCGGCGAAATGGCGATCGCCTATTTCGTGGCGCATATGCCGCGCGACTTTTTCCCCGTCAACAACGGCGGCGATTCGGCGATCTCGTTCTGCTTTATCTTTCTCTATCTGGTCTTCGCCGGCGCTGGCGCCTTTGCGCTCGACAACCGCCGCAACGCATGACCCCATGCGGGGGTGCGCTCTCACCCCCGCATCCGTTCGAAATTAGCATCGAACAGCGGCATCGCCTGCATGCGCGCCGCATGCCGCTTGCCCAGCACCTCGATCTCGAAGCCGTCGCTCTCGTCGGCGATCTCCTTCGGCACGTAGCCGACGGCGACCGACTTCTTCGAATGATGGGCGTAGCCGCCCGACGTCACCCAGCCGCGCACCACGCCGCCAAACCAGATCGGCTCGTCGCCGATGACGTCGGCATCCTTGGCATCGACGATGAAGGCGCGTAGCCGCAACTTGCCGCCCTGTTTGCGCTCGGCCAGCGCCGCCGCCTTGCCGATGAAATCGGCGTCCTTGCCGTAGGCGACGAAACGATCGAGTCCGGCTTCCAGCGGCCCGTAGATCGGCCGGTATTCGCGCCCCCATGAACCATAGTTCTTCTCCAGCCGCAGCGCGTTGAGCGCGCGCGAACCGAACAGGCCGATGCCAAATTCCGCTCCCGCCGCCATCAGCGCCTGGTAGGCGGCGCGCTGATATTCCGGCGCCACCCAGATCTCGTAGCCGAGATCCCCGGTGTAGCTGACGCGGCCGACCAGGCACGGCGCCATGCCGATATCCATCTTGCCAATGGCCATGAAGGGAAACACCGCGTTCGATATGTCGGAGCGCGTGGCTTTCGCCAGCACGTCCCTCGCCATGGGACCGGCAATCGACAGGCCGGTGAGCTTTTGCCCCAGAGCTTCGATATGGACCGAGCCATCATCAGGCAGATGCTGCTCGAACCAGCGCATGTGATATTGCTCGGCAATGCCGGAGCCGGCCAGGAACCAGCCCCCTTCTTCCCGATCTTGGGGGCCCAGATTGGCCAGCGTGAAATCGCCGAGCAGCCTGCCGTCTTTCTTCAGCATCGGCGCCAGGGTCATGCGACCGGGCTTCGGCAGCTTGCAAGCGAGCATCCGGTCGAGCCAGGCCGCCGCCCCCTCGCCCGTCACCTTGTATTTGGCAAAGCTCGATATCTCCGACAGGCCGACGCCTGAGCGCACCGCCGCGACTTCGGCGGCGACATGGGTGAAGTCGCTCGAGCGCCGCCATGAGAACTCGTCCTTGACGCCTTCCGGTGCGTACCAGAGCGGCACCTCCAGCCCATAGGCGACGCCCCATTGCGCGCCCTTGGCCGACAACAAATCGTAGACGGGCGTCGTCTTCAGCGGCCGCCCGGCCGGCAATTCCTCATTGGGGAAGCGGATCGAAAAACGCCTGGAGTAATTCTCGCGGACCTTGGCGTTGGTGTAGGCCATGGTCGCCCAGTCGCCGTAGCGCGCCACGTCCATCGCCCAGATATCGGCGCCGGGGTCGCCCTCGATCATCCAGTTGGACAGCGCGAGCCCGACGCCGCCGCCCTGGCTGAAGCCGGCCATCACGCCGCAGGCGACCCAGAAGCCCGGCAGGCCGCGCACCGGCCCGACCAGCGGGTTGCCGTCGGGCGCGAAGGTGAAAGGCCCGTTGATGATCTGCTTGATGCCGGTGTTCTGGAAAGCCGGGAAATGTCGGAACCCGACCTCGAGCGACGGCGCGATGCGGTCGATATCGGGCGCCAGCAACTCATGGCCGAAATTCCACGGCGTCTGATACTCGGACCACGGCTTGTTGGCCTTCTCATAGGTTCCCATCAGCATGCCGCCGCGCTCCTGGCGCAGATAGAGCTCGCCGTCGAAATCGACCGCATGGATGACCTCGGTGCCGGTTTTGGCATTCCAGGCCGCGACCTCCGGCATATCCTCGGTGATCAGGTACATGTGCTCCATCGCCAGCACCGGCAGTTCGAGCCCGACCATGCGGCCGACTTCGCGCGCCCACAGGCCGCCGGCATTGACGACATGCTCGGCCACCACCTCGCCCTTGTTGCTTATGACGCGCCACATCCCGTCGGGACGACGCACGATATCCTCCACCTCGGTGAAACGTTCGATCTCGGCGCCCAGCTTTCGCGCCGCCTTGGCATAGGCATGCGTGACGCCCGAGGGATCGAGATGGCCGTCCTCCTTGTTGCGGACGGCGCCAACGAACTGGCTGGGGTCGAGCAGCGGCATCAGCTCGGCCGCCTCTTTCGGCGAGATTTCCTCCAGCTCGATGCCGAGATAACGGCCTTTGGCGACGACCCCTCGCAGCCAGTCAAGCCGCGCCTCGGTGGCAGCCAGAAGCACGCCGCCGGTCAGGTGGACGCCGGTCGCCTGCCCCGACAGCTCCTCGATCTCCTTGTAGAGGTTGATTGTGTATTTCTGCAGCTTGGCGACGTTGGGGTCGCCATTGATCGTGTGCATGCCGCCGGCCGCGTGCCAGGTCGAGCCGGATGTCAATTCGTCGCGCTCCAGGAGCACGATGTCGGTCCAGCCATGGCGGGCGAGGTGGAACAGCACCGAGCACCCAACGACGCCACCGCCAATGACCACGACTTTTGCATGCGATTTCATGGGTTTTTCTCTGATATCAGTGAGTTGGATGGGAGATATGAATCGGGACAGCAGGAGCCGCGCGCCGGCGCCAAGGAAATCACGGCTCGCCCTGCCCGATCGCTTCCTTGCGCTTGGCCACATAGGCCTCGAGCTCTTCACGTACGGCAATATCCATTGTCGGCTCGACATAATCCGCCAGCGCCTTCTTCCACAGCCGCGTCGCGCGCGCGGTTGCGTCGAGGCCGCCGGCTTCCTGCCAGGCTTCGAAATTCTGCCAGTTGGAGAGCATTGGCTGGTAGAAGGCGGTCGCATAGCGCTCCAGTGTGTGCGGCTCGCCGAAGAAATGGCCGCCGGTCGGCACCGCGCCCAGCGCCTCGACGGCAAGCTCGGCTTCGTCGACCACGATCGGGCGCAAAAACTCCATCATGTGCTGGATCATCTCGACGTCGATGATGAATTTCTCGAACGACGCCGTCAGCCCGCCTTCCTGCCAACCGGCGGCGTGGTAGACGAGATTGCCATGGCCAAGCACCGCGCCCCACAGCGCCATCAGCGTCTCATAGGCGCCTTGCGCATCGGCGGCGTTGGAAGCCGAGCCGGGCGTCGTCCGGTATGGCAGGCCGTAGCGCCGCGCCAATTGACCCGAGGCAATGTTGGCCTTGGTGTTTTCAGGCGTGCCGAAAGCCGGCGCGCCGGACTTCATATCGACATTGGACGTGAAGGCGCCGTACATCACAGGCGCGCCGGGACGCACGAGTTGCGTCAACACAACACCGAACAGCGCCTCCGCATTCTGCTGCGCCAAGGCGCCGGCCAGCGTCACCGGGCTCATCGCCCCCATCAGCGTGAACGGTGTCACCGCCACCGACTGGCCGTACTCCGCCATGGTCATCAGCCCCTCGGCCATCATCTCGTCGAAGCGGCGCGGCGAGTTGACCGAGATGATGGTGGCGATGCCGGGATCATCCCGCATCTGATCCAGCGTCAGCCCGCGCGAAATCGCCATCATCTCGATGCCGTCCAGAGCCCTGCCCCGACCGATCGCCGAGACATGGAAGCTCTTGTCAGTCAGCGTCAGATTGGTGAGGTAGGTGTCGAGATGGCGTGAGTTGGCCGGCAGTTCGACCGGCGCGCAGACCTGGTTACCAAGCATGTGGATACAGTTGAAATGCTGCGCCAGCCGGGTGAGATCGGCATAGTCGCGCAGATTGCCGGCACGGCGGCCGCGCTCCATGTCGTGCACATTGGGAGGACCGGCCACAAGCGTGAAATTGATGGTGCTGCCACCGAGATGGATTGACTTGGCCGGGTTGCGTGGGGTCAGCGTATAGGTAGATCGCGTCGTCTTCAGCGCCTCGTCGACCATGCCGCGATCGACGCGCACATTGGCCGAGGCGAGATCGACCTTGGCGCCGGCTTTCTCGAACAGCGACAGCGCACGCGGGCTCATCACCTCGATGCCGAAATTCTCCAATATATGCATCGACGCCTGATGGATCGCCTCGATCTGGTCTGGTGACAGCAACGCCATCGGCGGATACGGATTCGTCACCCGTCTGGGCGGCAGTTGCGCGATGGGCGCTGGCCCCCTGTTGCTGGTACGCTCGGCGCCGCGTTTGCGTCTTGGTTCGGTCATGCCGGCATCAAAGCTTCGGCAGCGCGGCCGGTCTGTCAGAAATACGCCGTTTGCCGGCGTGATTTTAGCCAAGGCGGCATATCTGCAATGCCTGTCTTAGAAAAGACGACAATTGGCGTCGGAATACCGATATCGCGTTTTCTCACCTGCTCATGCCGACCATGCGTTAACGGCGGCAGCAAGATTCCCTTTATGATTTCGGCTTATTGCTCATCCAATGCGTAGGTCGAGTTTTAGTAAAATTGTAGCGGTGTGCGCGCTGCTGGCACTTTCGGCTTGCGCCACCGCGCCCAGCCACATCAACAATGTCTGCGCCGTCTTCGACCAGAATGACGGCTGGTTCGACAATTGGCAGTCGGCCGCCGAACGCGCCTCCCAGAAATACGGCGTGCCGGTGCCGGTGCTGATGGCCACCGTGCGCAAGGAATCCGGCTTCAAGAGCAACGCCCGGCCGCCGCGCACCAAGCTGCTTGGCTTCATTCCGTGGAAACATGTCTCCTCGGCCACTGGCTTCTCGCAGGCGCTGGACGGAACCTGGTCGCAATATCAGAGCGAGACCGGCAACTGGGCGGCGCGGCGGACGAAATTCGCCGACGCCGTCGACTTCGTCGGCTGGTACCATTCCAAGACATCAGACGCATACGGCGTCGCGCGCAGCGACACCTACAACCTCTATCTCGCCTACTATCTCGGCTGGACCGCCTATGGCCGAGGCAATCGTGGCGATGCCGGCGTCCAGGGCTATGCAAGGGCCACCGACAAGATGGCCCGCGACTATGCACAGCAACTGAGCCAGTGCGGCAACTAAAGGGTTGCCGCAACGGTCGTGGCCTTTCAGCGCGGCTTCTTGCCGAACACCTTGATGTATTCAGCCTCGCCGCCTTTGGCTAGCGCCTTTGCCTGCCTGACCCAGTCCTCGCGCTCGATACGGCCGTGGAATCTCAGATGATCGTCAACCCACTCGCTCTCTGCCTTCTTCCATGCGGCGACCTGAGCGTAGGTGAAGATGCCGAGGCCATTGAGGATGCCCTCCGTCTTCAGGCCGACGCCGGAGATCAGCTTGAGGTCATCGGGTTTGGCAGGCCTGGCTATGCCGGACGGGCGATTCTTGTCGACATTTGCGCCGGCCAGACGGGCTGGCTCCGCAGTCGCGCTCGCCTTTGTCGCACTTTGGCTTGATTTGGTCTGCCTCACCGCAGGCTCACCAATTGGTGCCACGCGTGCGTTCTCCGCCTGGCGGCCGTCTCCAAGCGTCCTTGGGGTGAACGGCGCGGAGGTGGCGTTGGCGGGCTTCGGAGAGGCATCGCCGGTCTCGGAGACCTCGTCCCGAACTTCGTGGCGGCGAGCCCGCGAAACGGCTTCGGCCTCCTCGGCGGCCTCCCCCACGGCGTCGGCTTCCGCACTGGCCGTCTTGCCATGTGGTCGGTTGGGCGGCGTACCGGCAAAGCCCGGACCGTCGCCATGCGGCGCATCGTCCGGCACGCCCTCATGGGCGGCGTGTTCCTTGTCGAACTTGATCACCGGCTCCATGGTCTTGAGCACGTCGTCGGAAAGCCAGCACAGGCTCATATGGCCGTCGCCGAGATTCTTGACCGGCGGCACCTTGGTCTCGCACAAATTGTCGGGAACCAACTTCTTGTAGCCGCAGCGTGTCTGGAACGGACAGCCGGACGGCGGGTTCATCGCCGAGGGTATGTCGCCCTCCAGCACGATGTGCTTCTTGACCACGCTGGTATCGGCAATTGGGATCGCCGACAGCAGCGCCTCGGTATAGGGATGATAGGGCGGTGCGAAGATCTGGTCGGTCGTGCCCTGCTCGACGATATAGCCGAGATACATGACGACGACGCGGTCCGCGATGTAGCGCACGACGGACAGATCGTGGCTGATGAACAGCATTGTCGTCTTGTTCTTGCGCTGGATGTCCATCAGCAGTTCGGTCACCGCCGCCTGCACCGAAACGTCGAGCGCCGAAACCGGCTCGTCGGCCACAACTACCTTGGCGTCGCCGGCAAAGGCGCGTGCCACGCCGATACGCTGCTTCTGGCCGCCGGAAAGCTGGCGCGGCTTGCGCGTCTCGAAGGCGCGCGGCAGTTTCACCAGGTCGAGCAGTTCCAGCATGCGCTTGCGCCGGTCGGCGACGGTCTTGCCGACATTGAATTTTTCCAGCGTGCGGATGATCTGCGATCCGACCGAATGGCTGGGGTTGAGTGTGTCGAACGGATTCTGGAACACCATCTGGATCGACGACACAGTGTCGACGCTGCGCTTCTCGATGCCGGTCGATTGGATTTCCTTGTTGCCCAGTGTCACGCTGCCGGAACTGGCCGTCTCAAGCCCGAGCAGCACCTTGGCCAGCGTCGACTTCCCGCAGCCGGATTCGCCGACGATGGCGACCGTCTCGGATTCGCGCGCCATGAACGAGATCGTCTCGTTGGCCTTGACGACGCGGCCTTCGCTCGAGCCGAACACCTCGCTGCCGCCGACCTTATAATATTTCCGGAGGTCCTCGATCTTGAGCACCGGCGCGCCGGGCACGACACGTTCATTGATCTTCTTGGCGCCGGGCGGCAGCGCGTCCCAGTCGATCTCGTTGAAGCGTACGCAACGCGAGAAATGGCCTTCGTGACCCGCGACCTCGATCATCGGGATCTCGGCGGCGTTGCAGACGCCCTCGACGAAATGGTGGCAGCGCGGGCCGAAATTGCAGCCTTTCGGCCGCTCGTGCGGTAGCGGCAATTGGCCGGGAATCGCAATCAGCGGCCGCGAGTTCTTGTCGGCGCCCGGCAGCGGGATCGAACGGAACAGCCCTTGCGTATAGGGGTGGCGCATCCGGTCGAAGACGTCCTTGATCTTGCCCGTCTCCACCGCCTCGCCCGAATACATCACCGTGATGCGGTCGCAGGTTTCCAGGATCAGGCCGAGATTGTGCGAGACGAAGATCATCGAGGTGCCGAACTTCTCGCCCAACCCCTTCACCAGGTCGACGATGCCCGCTTCCACGGTCACGTCGAGCGCGGTGGTCGGCTCGTCGAGCAGAAGCAGCGCCGGCTTCGACAGCAGCGCCATGGCAATGACGATGCGCTGCTGCTGGCCGCCGGAAAGCTGGTGCGGATAGGAGCGCATCATGCGCTCGGGATCGGGAAGCTTAACCGAGCGCACCATTTCGAGCGCCCTGGAGTAGGCCTCTTCCTTCGACACCTTATCGTGGATCAACGGCACTTCCATCAGCTGCTGGCCGATCTTCATCGCCGGATTGAGGCTGGCCATCGGCTCCTGGTAGATCATGGCGATCTTGTTGCCGCGGATGGCGCGCAGTTCCTCGTCGGAGAGCTCGCCCATGTCCTTGCCCTGGAACTTGATCTTGCCGCCGACGATCTTTCCGATGTTGGACAGGTCGCGCATGATGCCGAGCGATACGGTCGACTTGCCGCAGCCGGATTCACCGACGATGCCCATCGCCTCGCCCGGCATGACCGTGCAGGAAAAATCCATCACCGCCGGTATCTCGCCCTTGCGGGTGAAGAAGGAGATCGACAGGTTCTCGATCTCGATGATCGGCCCATTGGTCGGCCCATTGGTCGGCTTGGCGGGATTTCGAACTGCCTCGTTCATGGGTCGCTCCAATCCAAATTTTACCAGACGCGGGTCAAGGCCCGTCAATCAGTCTTTCATCGATTGCTCGCGCAGCGAATCGGCCAACAGGTTGAGCCCCAGCACGAACGACATCAGCGCGATCGTCGGCGGCAGCGCCGGATGGATGAAGGAGCGCAGCAATCGGCTGGCGTCCTTGATCGCGGTGCCCCAGTCCGGGCTCTCGGGCGCAAGCCCCAGGCCGAAATAGCCCAGCGTGCCGAGCAGGATCGTGGTGTAGCCGATGCGCAGGCAGGCATCGACGATCAGCGGTCCGCGCGCATTGGGCAGGATTTCCCACAGCATGATATACCACGGCGATTCACCGCGCGTCTGCGCCGCCGCCACATAGTCGCGCGTCTTGATGTCCATCACAAGGCCGCGCACGATGCGGAACACGCCGGGGCTGGAGGCGAACACCACAGCCACGAAAATGTTGAGCTGGTTGGGATCGATGTGAACGATGTGCAGCGGATCCCTGTCGAAGACCAGGCCGAGGTAGATCCAGCCGCCTATGATCAGCGTCAGGCCAAGCAGGATATAGATCCGGTCGGGCCGGTTCTTGTAGCGGGTCCAGAACAGCACGCTGAAGAAGATGATCGGGAACAGGAAGAAGACACCGGCCAGCGCATAGGGGATCGGCGTGTCCATGATGCCCGGCGTCACCAGCAGGTAGAACAGCAGGATCACCGGGAAAGCCAGCACCAGGTTGGCCAGGAACGACAGGATGGAATCGATCTTGCCGCCGTAATAACCGGCCGGCAGGCCGAGCGTGATGCCAACCATGAGCGCGAAGCCGGTCGCTGCGGGTGCGATGATCAGCACGATCTGGCTGCCATAGACCATGCGCGAGAACACATCGCGCGCCAGCTTGTCGCCGCCGAACAGGTAGACAAGGCCCGACTGCGGTTCGATGGCGCCGGGCAGCGTGTCCTTCATGATCGGGACCTGGCCGAGCGGATCGAAAGGCGAGATGGTCGAGGCGAAGATCGCCGTGAACAGCCAGAACAGGCAGATGAAGACGCCCGCTATGCCGACGCCGCTGTCGAACAGCTGGCCATAGAGCGCCAGCTTCTTCTTGTAGAGAAAGCTCGCGCCCATGACGATGAAAAGCGCGGCCCAGACCGGCCAGAAGCGCCAGAACACTTCGAGGATGACGGTGGAGGCGCCGATATATTGAGCTTGCATGCGCCTTCTCCCTACTGAACGCGGATGCGTGGATTGAGGAACGCGTAGCCGACGTCGGAAATGAGCTGCGTGATCAAGACGATGAACACCGAGACCAGTGAACAGCCGAGCAGAAGATCGATGTCGTTGTTACCCGCGGCCTCGACCAGCGTGTAGCCGAAGCCCTGGTAGCGGAACATCACCTCTACAATGACGACGCCGGTGAGCAGCCATGGAAACTGCAGCATGATGACGGTGAACGGCGCGATCAACGCGTTGCGCAGCGCGTGCTTGACCACGACACCTTTGAAGGAAAGCCCCTTCAGGCGTGCCGTGCGGATATATTGCTGCGTCATCACCTCGACCATCGAGGCGCGCGTCATGCGCGCGATGTAGCCGATGCCGTAGATCGCCAAAGTGATGACCGGCAGCGTGAAATTGTAGAAGGTGATACCCTGGCTTGCCGAGGCGGCAGAACCGTTCAGCCAGCCGAGCCATGAGGCGAAGACGACGGTGAAGATGACGCCCGACACATATTCAGGTGTCGCCGTCGAGGCGATCGACGCGACCGACAGCACGCGGTCGGTGCGCGAGCCCTCGCGCATGCCGGCAAGAATGCCGATCAGCAGCGAGACCGGCACCATCACCGCCAGCACACAGAACATCAGGATGCCGGTGGCGCCGAGCGCCGGGAACAGCTTGGCCCCAACCGTGGTCTTGAACTTGGTCGAGCAGCCGAAATCGCCCTCGATGACACCGGAGAATGTCGGCACCGTCGGGTCGTTGCAGAAAGAGAAGCGCTGTGTCGTCTTCCCTGTCGCCGGATCCGTGATCGGCTGCTTGGGCACGACGCCGAGCCACTGGCCATAGCGAGCGAAGAAGTTCTGGCGGTAGCCGTGATTGACCAGCCAGCTTTCGAGCTGCTCGGCCGATGTGTGCATTTCGGTCTGGCTGATCGCCAGCTTCTTCAGATTGGGTTCGAGATTGACGAGGAAGAAAACGACCAGCGTCAGGCACAGCATCGTGAGCAGTATAGTGCCGATGCGTCTGATGATGAATGAGAACATTGTACCCCCTGCCGGCCGGGTTGGGGTCAGATATGGTCAACCCTGTTTCGAAAACCTTGCGACGTCACGCCGCCGCTGCATCCGGTGCAACGGCGACGATCCCGCGAATTCGAGGGGCCAGTCGCCCCTCGTATTCGTCAAGCTGTGGGTCACGCCTGATCGAGCCAAACCTTGCCGAAGTCGTGCTCGTAGGTGGGGTGCATCGAGTGGTTCTTCACCTCGGGCTTGATGTTGATGTAGAGCTTGCGCCAGTAAGGCTGGATGATGATGCCGGACTCCTGCAGCATCGTCTCGATGTCCTTCATCACGACCTTGCGCTTCTCCGCATCGGCGATGCCGAGGGCCTCGTTGACCTTCTTGTCGAAGTCCGGATTGGCATAAGCGGTCTCGTTCCAGGCTTCGCCGGAGCGGTAGGCGATGGCGATGACCTGGATGCCAAGCGGACGCATGTTCCAGTTGGTTTCCGAGAACGGGTATTTCGTCCAGTCGTTCCAGAAGGTCGAGCTCGGCAGCACGGTGCGCTTCACCTTGATGCCGGCCTCGCGCAGCTGGGCCGCGATCGCGTCGGTGGTGTTCTTGTGGTAGTCCTCGTCATTGCTGATCAGCTCGTGCTCGAAATCGATCACGCCGGCTTCCGTCAGCATCTGCTTGGCCTTGGCCATGTCGCGCTTGATCTTCGGCAGTTCGACATATTCCGGATGGATCGGCGCGACATGGTGGTTTTCGGCCGGCGTGCCGGCATTGCCATAGCCGAGCTGCAGCACGACCGAATTATCGACGGCGAGGCACATCGCCTGGCGCACCTTCTGGTCGCCATAGGGCTTGGCATTGATGTTGAAGCGAGAGACCACGGTGGCCGCGGTCACGACTTCCGAAGCCGGCGCACCGACACCTTCGATGATCTTGACGTAATCGGCCGTGGTTTCGTGGTTGGTCTGCACTTCGCCCGATTCGAAGGCCGAGACCGTCGCGGCCGGATCGGTGCCGTAGTCGATGAACTCGACGCCATCGAGGAAGGCTTCGCCCTGCCACCACTTGCCGGTCGTGCGGCGCTTGTAGACCACCTTCTGGCCGACATCATAGGAGACGAGCTCGAACGGACCGGTGCCGATCGGGCAGTTCTTGAAGTTGGCGCCCTTCTCGTCGAAGGTCTTGTGGACGACGAGGCCGGGATAGTCGCACAGGTTCGGGATGATGGCGATGTCGGGCTTCGACAGCTTCAACTTGACGGTCATGTCGTCGACCTTGGCGATCGCCCCTTCGCGCAACTTCTTGGTCGTCTCATCGACGAGACTGCCAAGGCGTCCCGGCATCGAGTTGCCTTCCGCTGATTTGTCGGCCCAGCGGGTGAAATTGTAGATCACGTCATCGGCAGTGAACTTGTCGCCATTGTTCCATTCGACGCCAGGCCGCACATGCAGCGTGTATTCGGTGGCGTCGTCATTGATGTCCCAGCTTGCCAGCAGATATGGCGCGAAGGTGTACTCTTTGGTGTATTTCACCAGCGGCTCGAGCGCCTGGCGCTCGGCGTTGGAAATCTCGGACCAGTCTGCTGTACGCGGATCCTTGGGATCCTTGACGGACATGGCCACCTTCAGCACGCCGCCCTTCTTGCCCTGGACGTCCTCGGCCTTGGCCGGGGTCGGAGCGGCAAGGCCGAGCAGCCCGTAGGCCATGGCCGTCGAGGCGCCGAAGACGCTGGCGAGCGCGAGGAATTCGCGGCGGTCGACCTTGCCCGACTTGGCTTCTTCGGCCATCGCCAGGATGTGATCCGGAACGCTGTCGCCATTGCTCTTATAGATTGTCATGATTAACTCCCATTGTTGGCTTTCCGCCGATTAACATTCCGCATCCAGGCCACGATGTCAAAGACGACATGGATTGGGAACTTGTTAGCGAATGTGCAACTTTGAAAGGGGGGCAGTTCGCGTGATAGCGACAGTCTTGGCGCAAAATTGCTAGTGCGCCCAGATTTCGCCAAAATCTCTTCGGGCGATTAAACTGAGACGTTCGCACCGGTTACGACAGCGCCAGTTGCGGCCAGAACGAGGGCCAGATCGTCAATATTCCTTCTCGTAGAATATTCCGCCCTTGGCTTCGCCGGCGTCCGTCGCCTCGCCGCGCAATTTGACTCCGCGCCCGACATTGAGGTCGATGGTCGCCTTGCCGGAACCCGGCTTGTCGCCCTTCTGGACAGTCACATAGGTGCGGTCATTGAGATACTTGCCGGCCGAGACCGCCGTGCCCCCCTGGTTGTCGGTGATGACGTCGAGATCGTCGACGCCGATGGCGCTGCGCAGATTCTCCAGTAGCGACGTCGAGCCGCCGACCCCAGCCAGTTGCCCGGCCGCTTCTGCAAGTTGCGCGATCTGCAGCGGCGACAGGTTCGACATCGACCGCCCGAAGATCAGTTGCGCCAGCACTTCATCCTCCGGCAGCGCCGGCACTGAACTGAAGGTGAATTTTGGATTGGTCGCCTCGCCCGACACCACGATGGTGACGGTTGCGCCGGTCGTGGTCGTCGTCGCCGTCAGGTTGAGGTAAGGCACCAGTGAGCCGGAGAATCCGACCGTGCCTTCGGTGAAGGTCAGCCGCTTGCCAAGGATCGACAGCCGGCCACGCTGCAAGGTGAAGGTGCCGACGGCTTGCGGCGACGAGGCCGGGCCGGTCAGTTTGAGCGAGCCGCCGAGTTCGGCGTCGACACCCCTGCCCTGGATGAAAATCTGGTTCGGCGCATTGACGGTAACGTCGAGCGCAAGGCCGCTGCCACTGCTCTTGCCGCTGGTCGTCGCCGGGCGCAGCGCCTTGTCCTGTGCCCTGACCGCACCCGGCGCGTTCTTGTGCTTGACGTCGAGTGCCGAGAGCGAGCCCGGCAATTTGTCCGGAACCGTGATGACGGTCTTGGCCAGGTTGACGGTGCCGGCGATGGCCGGTGCCGAAGTCAGCGGCCCCTTGATCGTCAGGTCGCCACCAAGGTTTGCGGTCACCACGCGTCCATCCGTGTAGCGGCCATCGGTGAGCTTGATCGACAGGTCGGCCGGGAACCCTTGCGCCGGATTGATGCCAACCGTACCGCTGGCCGACAGGCTGCCGCGCGTCGACAGCGTTCCGGTCAACCGGTTGATCCTGGCAACACCGTTGCCTATCGAGACGTCCGCCGCGATATCGTTGACCGCAAGGCCCGAGCGTGCGTCGACTAGCCGCGCGCCCGAGGTTTTGACGCTGCCGCCGATCACGGGCGATGTCGCCGGACCGCGCACCTGGATATTGACGTTGGCGGTGCCGGTCAGCGCCAGGCCCTGCGCGGCAAGCTTCTCGCCGAGGAGGCCGAATGGCACGGCACCGTTGAAATCGAGCGCCAGCGCGGGCGTGCCCGCGGTCGTCACCGTGCCGCCGCCCTTGAGGCCAAGCCCGGCTCCGTCGCTGATATTGGCGTTGAAGGCCAGCTTGTTGCCGGCAAAGGTACCCGACGAGGAAACACTCACCGCGCCGACGCCCGCGCCGCGGGTCTGCAATGTCTGCACGCCGGCCGCGTCGATGTTGAAGGCAACGGCGGGGCTCGCCGGTGCGCCCGTCACCTTCACCGTGCCGGAGATGGAACCCGCGGCATCGAGACCGGGCGAAAAACTGTTGGCGAGCGACATCGGGACGCGCGCCAGCACTGCGTTGATGTCGAGCGTCTGCCCGACCTTGCCGGTCACCGTCGCGGTGCCGCCGCCAAGGTTGAGCACCAGCCTGTCAAGCGTCGTCGTGCCATTGGCGATGCTGACGGTCGAGGCCTGGGCGATAGCCGCCTTGATGCCCTGGACCGTCGCCTGCCCCGAAGCGAGTTCGATGGTGGTGGTGCCGCCGGCCACCTTCACGCGGCCGGCGGCCCTCGCCGGAATGCCCTTGACCGTGGCGCCGCCGGAAAAGCCGGTCCAGTCGCCATCGCGCTTCAAATCGACATCGATGCCGCTGATCACGGTGCCGCCCGATGTGACGGTGTCGGCGTGGATCTTGCCGGAGATAACAGGCGCGGCGAGGTAGTTGGCGATCAACGCATCGATGGAAACGGCCTTCGCCTGGAGATCGCCACGCGTGATCGAGGCGGTAGTCGCCTTGATGGCGACCTGGGGCGCCGCGCCATTCCTGGAGAAGGCGATCGTGCCGCGCACATCGCCCTCTGCCTTTTCAAGGGCCAGCGCTGCGAGCGGGCCGATATCGGGCAGGTCGAGCGAGATGGTGCCTTCAGGTACGAACTTGTCGTCCAGCGCCAGATCGCCTGAAATCCTGTTCTTGCCAAGCGAGAGGAGCAGGCCGTTGATGGCGCTCTTGCCGTCCGCCGTTGCCAGCACGGCACTCCCCTGCAGCGCCTGGCCGGCGACAATGCCAGTGAGCTGCACATTGGCTGCAGGGTTGGCGGCATCGGCCTTGCCGGTCGCCGTGAGCTTCAATCCGGTGATCTCGCGCGATGCCACCGAGAGCTTGTCGCTGTTGACGGTAAGCGACAGGTCCGGCGCCATGGCCGGCCCTTGCGCACTCAGCGCAAAAGCGATGGCGCCCTTGGCATCCTTCGACAATGGCGAGATGTCGCTCAGCGTCCCCCTGATGTCGGCGGTCACCTTGTTGTCGGCAAGGCTTGCCTGGCCGTCGGCACTCAGTGCGCCCGAAGTGAGCTTCAATCCGCCTATGTTGAGATTGCCGTTGGGCTCGCGCTTCAGCGTGGCGCTTATCTGGGCGCGGTCGCCAAGCATGCCGCGTGCCGCCGCCGGCAGGGCCGACGATGGCGCATCCGCCTTCAGGTTGAGATCGATGGCACCGTCACGCAGCGATACCTGACCGGCGACCTGGCTGCTGAGCGCATCGCTTTTCAGCGTGCCGCTGTCGATGGCGACGGCGTCGGCGCTCAGCCGGGCGCTGAGCGCCGCCGTGACCTTGCCTGCGATGAGCGGCGCGATCGTTGCATTGTCGAGCCCAACCTTGTCCACCGACACCGTTCCGGAAACCGGCCCGGCGCGGTTCTTGAGATCGAATGCGTCCGAGTGCAGCGTCAGGGTAAGTCCGTCCACCTTCGCCGGGCTGGTGACGACTGAGGGCAGGATCGCGGAAAAGTCCAGCCGGGCATGCGTGCTTTCGCCCGCAATTTTGGCCGACACTGATCGGACCTCGAGCTTGACCGGGCTCTCGGTAGTTCCGACCGTCAGCGGCAGGCTGGGGCCGGACGAGGTCAGATCGATCGCGAAATCGCTGGCCCCGTTCGGGTTGATGGTGCCGGCGGCCTGACCGGAGACCTTCTCGCCGGAGAGGGTGGCACGGTCGAGGGCGACGCCGCCGGCAATGGTGTAGCTGCCGACCGCATCGACGGCGAGTGGTCCGAGCCCTGCCTGTCGGGTCTGGCTGGTCTCGGCGCCGGCCAGTTTCGCGTTGAACCGGATGTCCGGAGCTGCCGGGGCGCCGCTCACTTCAGCGATACCATCAAGCGTTCCCGTAGCATCCAGGCCTGGCAAAAACGCATTGGCAAGCGTGGCAGGCAAAGCGGAGACCTGTGCCGCCAGATCGAGCGTCTCGCCGGCGCTGCCCGAAAGCGCCACTTTGCCGCCGTCAATATCGAGCGCTAGCTTGTCGATGTTGGCTGTGCCGTCCGCGATGGTCAGAGCCGACGGTTCGGCAATCGCCGCCTTGATCCCACGAATAGTGGCGTCGCCCGAGGCAATCTCGACGCTGGTCGTGCCCTCGGCGATCTTCACCCGGCCGGCAGCGGTCGCCGGAATGCCCGCGATCGTGGCGCCGCCGGTGAAATCGGTCCAGTCGCCGTCGCGCTTGAGATCGACGCCGATGCCGCTGATTTCTGTGCTTCCCGAAGTGACCGCATCGGCCTTGATGGTGCCCGAGATCGCCGGCGCCTTGAGATAATTGGCGATCAGCGCATTAATGGCGATCGCTTTGGCCGTCACCTCGCCACGCGCGACCGACGTGCTCTTGGCATCGATGGCAATGGAGGGTGCGTCGCCGTCCTTGGCGAAGAGGATGGTGCCGTTGATGTCGCCGGTCACTGCCTGGCCGGCCAGCGCGGCCAATTGGTCGATTGCCGGCGCGGCGAGCGTCAGCGTTCCCAAGGGCATGAACTTGTCGTCGAGCGCCAGGTCGCCCGAGACCTTGTTGTCGCCCAGCGAGACCAGGAAGCCGTTGATCGAACGCTTGCCCTCGCTGGTCACCAGGGCAGCCTTGATGTCGAGCGGCTGGTCGTTGACGGCACCGGTCAGCGAGACATTGGCGGAAGGGTTCGTTATGTCGGCCTTGCCGCTGGCAGTCAGCTTGATGGCCTTCACCGTGCGGCCCGAAGCGGTCAGGCTGTCGCTGTCGGCGCTAACAGTGAAATCCGGCGCGGTGATCGCGCCGGATGCCGACAGTGCGAAATCGACCCCGCCGGTAACCGGTACGCCGACCGTCGGCGACAACACTGAAACGTCACCCAATTTGCCCTTGATGTCGGCCTGGATGTCCGTGCCTTGCATGCTGGCCGTACCGCTGGCGCTGAGCGATCCCGAAGTGAGTTCGATCGAGTTCGCGGCGAAAGAGCCCTGCGGATCGCGCGATGCCGTGGCCGAGAATTTCACCCGCCCGCCGAGCACCGATGCGATCTGCTGCGGGAACGCGGTCGCCACGGCATCGGCGTTCATTTTGAGCTGCATCGACATGTCGGCGAGCGCTACCGTCGCCGTCAGCGACGCATTGAGCGCATCGGAGCGCAGCGTACCCTGGTCGATGGCAACAATGGCGTCCTTGCTGATTGAACCGGCCAGATCGACATTGACCTTGCCGGTGACCAGCGGCGCCAACGTCGCGACGTCGGTTTTCAGGCCGCCAGCCTCCAGCTTGACGGCAACCGGGCCGGCGCGGTTCTGGATATCGAAACCATCGGAATGAACTTGCGCCGCCAGATCGTCCAGCCTCGTGCCGCCGACGACGATCGAAACGAAGGAGGCGCCAATGTCGACGATCGGCGCCTTACCGTCGCCGAAGGCCCGCGCGGTGGCGTTCTTGATCGCCAGCGTGATCGGCTGCGCCTTGCTGCCGACGCTGATCACCACGGGCGGGCCCTTGGCGGCGAGTTCGACCGACAGGTCGCTGGCGCCGGCGGGATCGGCTATGCCGGAGGCGGTGCCGTGCACCGCATCGCTCTCGATGCTGGCCCGGTCGATGCTGATGCCGCCAGCCGATGTGGCGGTGCCCGCGATATCGAAGCTGGTCTTGCCGGCAAACAGCGACTTCAGGTTTTCCGGCAGGAAGCGCGCAAAATCGCCGTCGCCCTTTGCCTCGACATGATTGCCCTTGTCGGTGAGCTGATGGCGGCCGGTGAGCTGGGTGACGATCCGATGGTCGACGAGGAAGGTACCGACACCACTCCAGTTGGCAAGCGGCCCGCTGCCCAAAACCGCGATATCAACCGGTGGCGCATCCGGTAGCTTGAGCAGATTGGCAATGATGCCGCCGGCCGGCTCCGACGCCTTGAGGTCGAGGTCCAGCTTGTTGTCGGTGGGTGCGAAATGGATCTTGGCATCGACATTGCCTTGTTTACCGTCGTGGCGGGTGACGTTGAGCACCGTCTGGACCGCCAGTGGCGCGGCATCGGCCTTGAGCATTCCCTTGGCCGCGAGCTCGGCGATGCCGCTGCCGGCCAGCTGCTCGCCAAGCGCGATTTCCGGCAGGTCGATCTGCTTGATGTCGATGGAGACCGGCAGCGTCGTCGTGCCGCTCTGCGCCGGCGGCTGCGTACCGGCCACCGGCAGGCGCGCCACTTCGACGCGCTCGGCCGCGATGCGATCGGCGCTGAAGCTTTTCGACAGCAGTGCCGTCGGCGACCAGTCGACGGCTACTTTGCGCGCCACCAGCCACGCGCCCTCGCGGTCCTCCAGCACGACATGGTCGATGCTGAGATTACCCGACCAGATGCCGTCGATACCGCTGACGGTAACCTTGCGATCATCGCTTGAGGCCAGCCGCGAAATGATGCCGGCGAGGTTGTCGCGCCCGCGCTCGGTCTTGGTCAGCACGACGAGCGCGCCGATCGCACCCGCGAGCACGATCAGCAGCGTGTAGAGGACAATGCGAAGGATGCGCCAGACCGTTTTCATCGTCAGAACGCCTGGCCAATGCCGGCATAGATGCCGAAATGCGGGTCGCCGGGATCACGGTTGAGCGGCACGGCCGCGTCAATGCGCAACGGTCCGAACGGCGTGACGTAGCGCAGGCCGACGCCGGCACCGACCTTGACGTCGGAGAAATTGGGAACCGACTTGGTCGACACCGTACCGGCATCGACGAAGGGCACGATGCCGATCGTGTCGGTGACGGCGATGCGCATCTCCACCGAGGTCTCGAAGAACGACAGGCCGCCGATCGGCTGGCCGGCGAAATCCTTGGGACCGATGCCCTGATAGGCATAGCCGCGCACCGAGCCGCCGCCGCCGGAATAAAAGCGCCGGTCGGCCGGGACGCTCTGCAGCCCGGTACCGACGATCGAGCCGATGGCGACACGCTCGGCCAGCACGAATTTCGAGGCCGTGTCCAGCGACTGATAGGCCGATCCCTCGCCCTTCAGCTTGAGGAAGGCGGCACCACTCAATATGTCGTAGCTCGGCTCGGCATAGGCGAGCACCCTGAAGCCCCTGGTCGGGTTCAGCCTGCTGTCCCTATTGTCGTAGACATATTGCAGCGGAATGCTGGCGATCAGGTAGGTGTGCTTGCCGAAAGCGTCGTGGATGCGCGAATAATCGAGCGCGACCTCGGCCGATACGGTCTGCCTCTTGTCGAGTTCGTAGGACAGGCCGGTGCTGCCCTTGACCGAGAAATGGTCGTATGCGTCCGGATGCTCGAGCACGGTCTTCACGCTGGCGAAGAATTTCGACGCCGGCCCGATGACGCCGGGTTTCTCGAACATGATGCCGGCATTGTAGTTCAGTTCGGACAGATTGTTGCTGCCGATGCCGCTGATGGCGCCGTCGATGCGCAGCTTTTCGGCACGGCCAAACAGGTTGCGATGGCCCCAGTACCCCTCCAGGCCAAGCCCCTCGGTGTTCGAGAAGGTGCCGCCGAGCCCGAAGAAGCGCGGCTTGCGCTCGCTGACCTGGACGTCGATCGGGATGTTGCCTTCGGCGTCGAGCTTGTCGGCTTCCTTGAACGTCACGCTGTTGAAGACCTCGAGCGCCAGCAGCCTGTCGCGCGCGTCGCTGATCTCCTGCGGCGAGTACTGCTTGCCACGCTTCAGCCCGGTCATGTATTCGGTGAAGTCGCGGTCGATCTTCTCGGTGCCTTCCACGGTGGTCGCGCCATAGCCGGCGACCGGCCCGGCTGCGACCGTCAGCGTCACGTCGAGTGTCGAGGTGGCATGGTCGGCGACGATCTGCCGGTCGGTCACCCTGGCCAGCGGCCTGCCCTGCTCCTTCAGCGTCCGCACGATCAGCGCCTCGGCCTTGAGCACCGCGCCCGATCCGGCGTCGCCGCCAGATATCAGCCCATAATCGGCGCTCATCAGCCCCGCGGCGTCGCCCTCCAGCCTGATATTGCCAAGAGTGAATTTGGGGCCGGCCGAAATGGTGATCACCACCGGAATGGGCTGCGGACCCTTGAATTCGGCGTCCGGCGGCAGTTCGTCGAGCGGCTTGCCGTCGATGGTGATGGTGACGACGCCTTCATAGCGGGCATCGGCATAAAGTGCGGCGACCAGTTGTTCCCGGTCGCTGCGCGCCTTGGCCATCAGCCCGAGCGAGCCCGAAACCGGCCGGTCCTCATCGCCTTTCAGCGCCGAGGCGTTTTCGAGCTTCTTGACGAGGTCCTTGTCGGCATCGGGTGCGGAGATGGTCACCGCGTAACGCAGGGGATCGGCAATATCGGCGTCCTCGTCGCTGGAGGATCCCCATAGCTTGATGCCGAAAAGCTCGAACGCGGCCGCGTGCCTCGCTTCGCAAAGCAGCGCCGACGAACACATCATGGCCAAAAGCAGGGCGCGCGGAAGCACGCGCCCTGGCGCGGTCCCTCCTGACATCTGCTCTTCATGCGCCGGCATTAAGATAACCTAGTTCGTAAACCTAAAATTGGAATGAAGTTCTGAAGCGCTCGTAAAGGGGCCACAATCCAATTGTCTGAAATAGGACGGGCTTGGAATTCACACCTTCTGCGTTTCCGCAAGAATGCGTGATCCCCTGTCCTATGGAGGTTACTGTCCGCATACCGGTCCTTGCCCGGAAAATAAACCGTTGGCAGGCGGCATCTGCCGCGTTCGCGCGTTGACAAGCCTGACTGAAGCTTGATCATGCCCGGACGTCTGCAATTGTCTGGAGGGTGTAATGGCAATGCGCGCGGCTCGTGGTCTGTCGATTCTCGTCCTTCTCTTCTTCGCCTGGGGCAGCGTCGCGCAAGCGGCCGAGGCCCGGCGAATCGCAACGACCGACAATTCCGACTATTTCGGTTTCGACCTCAGGTCGGACCAGAACGTCACGCTCGACCAGTGCAAGACGACATGTCTCGGCGATCCGGCCTGCCGCGCCTTCACCTACAACACCAAGGCCAAATGGTGCTTTCTCAAATCCGACTATAACCAGTTAAAATCCTTCACCGGCGCGATCGCCGGCAAGGTCGTCAACATCGACGGCGATCCCGATATCGGCGCGCCGCCGGAACTCGGCTTCTTTCCCAACTGGATGGCCGACCAGGCCCAGCAATATCGCAACAAGCTGCTTGGCCCGGCCTTCGACAAGCCGACGGAGGGCATGGCGGCACTGACCAATGCCGCCGAACAGGCCGTATTGACCGGCGACCATCGCGCCGCCATGCAGAAATACGAGGCTGCGGTCTCGGTCATGCCTGACGATGGCCAGCTCTGGCTCAAGCTGGCTCGCGAAACGCTGGCCGTGCAGCCTGCAGCCAGCACCTCCGAAGCCTCGACTTTGCCGGCAAACGGCACGTCGGTCGCCTTCAACGCCTATAAGCTGCTGCGCACCACCAAGACGCGCGCCGAAGTGCTGGCGCTGCTCGGCAATGGTCTCGACAAGCGCGATCTCTACCGGCCGGCGCTCCAAGCCTATGAGGCCAGCCTTGCGCTGGAAAGCGCGCCCGCGGTGCAGGCCGACTATGCCGATCTGAAGGCCCGCAAGGGGTTCCGTGTCATCGATCACTCTGTCGATGCCGACACCAGCGCGCCGCGCATCTGCGCGCAATTCTCCGAGGATCTGGTCAAGACCGGCATCGACTACACGCAGTTCGTCACCGTTGACAACGCGCCGCCCAAGGGCGTCGAGGCCAAGGATAAGCAGATCTGCGTCGAAGGGCTCGAACACGGCCAGCACTATGACGTCACCTTCCGCGCCGGCCTGCCGGCGGCGATCGGCGAAGTGACCGCCGCCCCCGTGGTGCTGTCGATCTATGTGCAGGACCGCGCGCCGTCCGCCCGCTTCACCGGCGACAGCTTCGTGCTGCCGACCGGCGCGCGCCGCGGCATCCCGATCGTCACCGTCAACATGAACGCCGCCGAAATGAAGCTCTACCGCATCGGCGATCGTTCGCTGGCGCAGCTTCTGTCGGGCTACCAGTTCCTGCACCAGCTCGACGGCTATGACATCTCCAAGATCTCCGAGCAGATGGGCGCGCCGGTCTGGCAGGGCCAGCTCGACATCGTCAACGATCTCAACAAGGAGGTCACCACCTCGTTCCCGGTCGACGAAGCGCTGCCGCAGCGCAAGCCCGGCGTCTATGTGCTGACCGCGCAACCGGTCAACGACAAGAGCGACGACTACGGTTCGCTGGCCACGCAATGGTTCGTCGTCTCCGACATTGGCCTGTCGACCTATACCGGCCAGGACGGGCTCAATGTCTTTGCCCGTTCGCTGGGCAGCGCCAAGCCGATAGCGGGTGCCGAACTGACGCTGGTTGCCCGAAACAACGAGGTTCTGGGCACCGCGACGTCCGATGCGAACGGCCACGCCGTCTTCAACCCCGGCCTGACGCGCGGTGACGGCGGCATGGTGCCGGCCGTGCTGATGGCCAAACAGGGCGACAATGATTTCGTCTTCCTCGACATGGCCAAGGCCGGCTTCGACCTGTCCGACCGTGGCGTCACCGGACGCGCCGCACCGGGCGCGCTCGACGTCTATGCCTGGACCGAACGCGGCATCTACCGTGCCGGCGAGGACGTCCACGTCGCCGCCCTTGCCCGCGACGGTGCGGCCAAGGCGGTCGAGAACCTGCCGCTGACCTTCATCTTCTCGCGCCCCGATGGCGTCGAGGACCGCCGCATCGTCAGCGACGGCGCCTCGGCCGGCGGCCACGCCGTCGACCTGCCGCTCGAACCCAACGCCATGCGCGGCACATGGTCGGTGTCGATCTACACCGACCCCAAGCAGCCGGCGGTTGCCAGCCAAATGTTCCTGGTCGAGGACTTCGTGCCGGATCGCATCGAATTCGACATGAAGGCCGACAAGCAGGAGATTGCGCGGGGCGAAACCGCCAACATCAACATTGACGGCCGCTTCCTCTACGGCGCGCCGGCGGCGGGCCTGGCGCTGGAAGGCGAACTCACGCTGTCGACGTCGCGCGACTGGGACCGCTTCCCCAACTTTTCCTTCGGCCTCGCCGACGAGCAGTCGGCGGAGCCCACGGTCACGCCGCTCACCGATCTGCCGGTGGTTGGCGATGACGGCAAGGCGACCTTCCCTGTTACCGTCGACCAGTTGCCCTCGACTACCAAGCTGGTCGACGGCAAGGTGACGGTGCGCATGCGCGAAACCGGCGGCCGCGCCATCGAGCGCTCGCTCAACATCGGCATCCGCCCGCAAGGCCATATGATCGGCATCCGTCCGGACTTCGCCGACGGTGAAGTGCCACAAGGCGGCACCGCCAAGTTCAGCCTGATCGCCGTCGATCCCGACGGCAAGCGCGAGGCGCTGAAAGGCGCGCAGTGGACGCTGGTCAAGGTCGAACGCAACTACCAGTGGTATCGCTCCAACAACTCCTGGAACTACGAGCCGGTGACCTTGACCAAGTCGATCGCCAACGGTCAGCTCGACCTCGCCGCCGATGGCGACGCAACCGTTTCCGTACCGGTCGATTGGGGCCAGTACAGGCTCGAGGTCGAGACATCGGAGCCGGAGGGGCCCGCCACCAGCTATGAGTTCGACGCCGGCTGGTATGTCGCCTCGACCACCACAGAAACGCCCGACGGCCTGGAGATTGCCCTGGACAAGGACAATTATACCGCCGGCGAAGTGGCCAAGCTGAAAATCTCGCCGCATTTTGCCGGCGAACTTCTGATCAACATCGGCTCCGACAAGCTGCTGAAGACCATCACGGCGACCGTGCCGGCCGGCGGCAGCACCGTCGACATCCCGGTCGGTGACGACTGGGGCGCCGGCGCCTATGTCACGGCAACCCTGTTCCGGCCGGGCGATGCGCAGGAAACCCGCATGCCCGCCCGCGCCATCGGCGTGAAATGGCTGACGGTCGATCCGGGCGCCAAGAAGCTCGCCATCACGCTCACGCCGCCTGACAAGACCGTGCCGCGCCAGCAGCTGTCGATCCCGGTTTCCGTGGCCGGCGTGCAGCCGGGCACCAACGCCTATGTCATGGTTGCCGCCGTCGATGTCGGCATCCTCAATTTGACCAACTACAAGGCGCCGGATCCGGAGACCTGGTTCTTCGGCCAGCGCATGCTGGGCATGGAGATCCGCGACATCTACGGCCGCCTGATCGATGGCTCGCTGGGCACCACCGGCAAGCTCAGGACCGGTGGCGACGGCGCCAACATGCAGGCGCAAGGCAGCCCGCCCACCGAAAAGCTGGTCGCCTTCTTCTCCGGCCCGGTCCAGCTCGATGCCGATGGCAAGGCACGGATCGACTTCGACATTCCGCAGTTCAACGGCACCGTGCGCGTCATGGCCGTCGCCTGGACCAAGGAGGCGGTCGGTCATGCCCAGTTGGACGTGATCGTACGTGATCCCGTAGTGATCACCGCCGGCCTGCCGCGCTTCCTGGCGCCTGGCGACAATGCCGTCATGCGGCTCGACGTAGCCGACACGGACGGCCCCGCCGGCGACTATGCGCTGTCGATCGATACGACGGGCGACCTGTCGACAGGCGACAAGCCTCTGCCCCAGAAGCTGACGCTCGCCCAGGGCAAGCGCCAGACCTTGACGGTGCCGCTGATCGCAAAGACGGCGGGCAATGCCTCGCTCACCATCAGGCTGGCACACGCCGACGGCACCAAGGTCGAGCAGACGCTCCATGTGCCGGTGCGCCCGGCCCAGTTGCCGGTCACCACGCGCCTTGTGGTCGATCTCAAGGGCAATGGCGGCGCGTTGCGCGTCGACAAGGAACTGCTGGCGGCAAGCCTGCTCGAAGGCGCTTCGGTCAGCGTCGGCGTTTCGCAGGCGGCGGCCTTCGACGTCCCGTCGCTGCTGATGACGCTCGATCGCTACCCCTATGGTTGCGCCGAGCAGACCACCAGCCGCGCCATGCCGCTTCTCTACGTCAACGAGATGGCATCGGGCATCGGCATGGAAAGCGACCCTGACCTGCACGGCCGCATCCAGGATGCGATCTACAAGGTCTTGAGCTACCAGTCCTCGAGCGGCAGCTTCGGCCTGTGGGGTCCGGGCTCCGGCGATTTGTGGCTCGACGCCTATGTCAGCGAGTTCCTGACCAGGGCACGGGAGCAGAAATACGACGTGCCGGCTCTTGCGATGAACCAGGCCCTGAATAACCTGCAGAACTCGCTCGGCTACGACCAGAGCGTACAGGACCGTGGCAGCGAGATCGCCTACGCCCTCTATGTGCTGGCCCGCAACAAGAAGGCCTCGATCGGCGACCTGCGCTACTACGCCGACACCCAGCTCGAAGCCTTTTCGAGCCCGATGGCCGTTGCCCAATTGGCGGCGAGCCTGGCGCTCTATGGCGACACGCAGCGTTCGGAGGCGACGTTCAAGACCGCACTGCAGCTCGCCAAGTCGAGCACCGACTACGACTGGTACCGCTCCGACTACGGCTCGGCGTTGCGTGACGGCGCGGCGATGCTGTCGCTGGCGGCGGAATCGAAGCCGGTATCGACGATCGTGCCCGAACTGATCAAGCTGGTCACCAGGAAACGCGCCGAAGCCCGCTGGACCAGCACCCAGGACGATTCCTGGATGCTGCTGGCGGCCCGCGCGCTGAAGGAGGGCAATGAGTCGATCACGCTGACCGTCAATGGCGCGCCGCATTCCGGCGGCTATTCAAACCAGGTGAACGGCTCGGAACTGGTCGACAGCCCGCTCGAAATCGCCAACACCGGCAAGACCCCGCTGCAGGCCGTCGTCACCACCGTGGCGTCGCCGATCCAGCCCTTGCCGGCCGGCGGCGATGGCTTCACCATCAACCGCACCTACTACAAGCTCGACGGCACCGAAGCCAATGTGACCGAGGCAACCCAGAACGAACGCTATGTCGTCGTGCTCAAGGTGACGGAACAGAACAGCTGGCCGTCGCGCTTGCTGGTCACCGACCTGTTGCCGGCCGGCTTCGAGATCGACAATCCAGGCCTGGTTTCCAGCGCCCAGCTGTCGAACTTCTCCTGGCTGGCACAAACCGACGCCGCGCATCTGGAATTCCGCGACGACCGCTTCGTCGCGGCATTCAACCCGGCCGACGGCGACCACGACCACAATCTGACGCTCGCCTATGTCGTGCGCGCCGTGACGCCGGGCACCTACGCCCATCCGGCGGCAACGGTGGAGGACATGTACCGGCCGCAATATTCGGCCCGCACCGCCACCGGCATGATGGAGATCAAGGCACCGTAAGGTGCTGATGGTAACGATCATGCACATGGCGGTTGCGTTCATCACAGCTACCTTCTCCTCGTCTCTATACGGGGACAAGGTGCCGGCAGGCGGATGAGGGGCAGCGCCATGCTCACCAAAAGGTTGCTCCGCCGCACTGCCATCGTGGCGGCCTCCCTGACCGGGTTCATCGCAATCGTCACCGCCACCCTCTGGGAGCTCGACCGCGCCTTCCCGCCCCCGCTTCCTGAAAAGCTCACCGTTTCCACTGAAGTCCAGGACCGCGATAGCCAGCTGTTGCGCGCCTTCGCCACGCCGGACGGCTACTGGCGGCTGGAAACCCGGCTCGACCAGGTCGACAAGCAATTCGTCGACATGCTGGTCACTTATGAGGACAAGCGCTTCTGGGGCCATGAGGGCGTCGATGTGCTGGCGCTGGCCCGCGCAGCCGGCCAGTTCGCCACCAGCGGCCACATCGTCTCTGGCGGCTCGACCCTGTCTATGCAGCTCGCCCGCCTGATCGAGCCGCGCGAGAGCCGCAGCCTCGGCTCCAAGATCAAGCAGATGTTGCGCGCCATCCAGATCGAACGGCGGCTGTCGAAGCGCGAGATCCTCGAGCGTTACCTGACACTGGCGCCCTATGGCGGTAATCTGGAGGGCGTGCGCGCCGCTTCGCTCGCCTATTTCGGCAAAGAACCGAAGCGGCTGACCGTTTCCGAGGCCGCCCTTCTCGTCGCCCTTCCCCAATTGCCGGAAAAGCGACGGCCCGACCGCAATCTCCAGATCGCCCATGCAGCGCGCGATCGTGTGCTGAGCCGCATGGCCTCATCAGGCCTGATCGGCGAACGCGAGGCGGCACGCGCAGCACTCGACGACGTGTCAGGCTTGCGGCGCACCTTGCCGGCGCTTGCCGCGCATGCCTCCTATGCGATGCTTCCCAAGGCCGTCCCCGGTCAGCCGCTCAAGCTGACGATCCGCAAAAGCGTCCAGCAAGGACTGGAACAAGTGGCGCGCGACGCCGCCACCAAGCTCGGGCCGCGTCTCTCCGTCGCCATGGTGCTGGCCGACGCCCGCACCGGCGACATTTTGGGCGAAGTCGGCTCGGCCAATTTCTTCGATGCCAGCCGTTCCGGCTGGATCGACATGACCAAGGTCGTGCGTTCGCCCGGCTCGACGCTGAAGCCGTTCATCTATGGCCTCGCGTTCGAGCAGGGACTGGTGGCGCAGGAAACGCTGATAGAGGACAGCCCAGTCGATTTCAGCGGCTACAGGCCGAAGAATTTCGACATGGGCTACCAGGGCGATGTCAGCATCCGCCAGGCTTTGCAACTGTCGCTCAACGTGCCGGCGATCCGCGTGCTCGACGCGGTCGGCCCGGCGCGGCTGACAGCGCGCTTCCGCCAGGCGGGCGTCAACCCGATCTTGCCGGTCAACGAAGCGCCGGGCCTGGCCATCGGCCTCGGCGGCGTCGGCGTCACGCTGCGCGACCTGGTCCAGCTCTACACAGGGCTCGCCAATGGCGGCAAGACGCACTCGCTGCGCGACGGCACCGAACCGGCCAACGCCGTGAGTTCGACCACCACCATCCTCAACGACCAGGCCAACTGGCAGATCATCGACATCCTCTCGGGTGTGAAGCCACCCGAAGGCGCTTTGCAGCGTGGCATCGCCTACAAGACCGGCACTTCTTACGGCTACCGTGACGCCTGGTCGGTGGGCTTCGACGGCCGCTATGTGCTGGGTGTCTGGGTCGGCCGGCCCGATGCCGGCGCGGTGCCGGGTCTTTCCGGCTATGTCTCGGCCGCTCCGATTCTGTTCGAGGGCTTTGTCCGCTCGGGGCTGGCGACCGTGCCGCTACCGGGCAAACCGCCTGGCGCCTTTACCCCCAAGCGCGAGGACCTTCCGGTAACGCTTGCCCGCTTCGGCGCCGGCGCGGATGGCCTGGTGCAGGCGACGCCGACCGAACCCGCGCCGACCATCATTTTCCCGCCGGACGGCGCCCGCGTCGATCTCGCCACCAATTCGGCCGACGCCTCGCCGCTGGTGCTGAAATTGCAAGGTGGCCGTGCGCCGTTCCGCTGGCTGGCCAACGGCAAGCCCCTCATCGGCCTCGACCGCCGCCGCACCGCGACATGGCAGCCCGACGGCGCGGGTTACTCGACGCTGACCGTCATCGATGCGGCCGGACGAGCGGCGAGTGTGAAAGTGTTCGTTGAGTAGAGTGCGTCAAGGGATTCAGCGCATTGGCTTTTTTGAGACCGGGGATAGAAGGATAGCTCGCCTGATGCCTGGTGCCTCGCGCAATCCTCGATTGTCGATAGCGTTAGCTGCGGCAGCGTTCGTTGTGACAATCCCTTTCTCTGCCTTCGCCGATCCCCTCCCTGCCGGCTTCGTCCGCCTCTCCGATATCGCCCCATCCATCCGCCAGGACATTCGCTACGCCAGCTCCAACAATTTCCTGCACCGCAAGGTGAACGGCTACAACGCACCTGTCTGCATCCTCACGGAGGAGGCGGCGAAGGCACTCTCCAGCGTTCAGAAGGCGATGATCGCCAGGGGCATGACGCTGGTCGTGTTCGACTGCTACCGCCCTGCCCGCGCGGTGGCCGACATGGGCGATTGGACGACCGCGGGTGGGCCGCCGGACCCGCAGTGGTATCCGAAGGTCAAGCGCAGCGACCTCATCACCGAGGGCTACGTCGCCCGGCGGTCGGCACATTCGCGCGGCTCAACCGTCGATATCGCTATCGCGCCTGCCGACAGTCCGTCCGTGCCGAAACCGGCCTGCGGCGCGGTCGATGCCAACACCCTCGATTTCGGCACCGGCTTCGATTGTTTCGACATGATGAGCGAGACCGCGCATCGCCCGCTCGGCACCGAAGCAGCGGCAAACCGCAAGCTGCTCGTCGATGCCATGCGTGCTGGCAGGTTCAAGAACTATGCCCGCGAATGGTGGCATTTTGCGCTCGCCCACGAGCCATTTCCCAAGCAGCGCTTCGATTTCCCGGTGACCGCCGAGTAAGCTGCCCAACGCAGACTTGCCCGGCAGCCGTGCATCCCTAGATAGGCCGGATGGCGGACCGGCTCCGCGTGCGGAGCAGCTGCAAGGAAATATTTTCCCAAATGCCACGACAGATCGCCGAAGATTTTCTTCAGGAAGGCAAAAAAGGCAAACATTGAATGCATCTTATTTCTATCAATTCGGTAGATTTGGCACGGGTTCAACGGAGGCAGAAATGACCAAACCTCATTTCCGGAAACTGCTCGGCGCACTGGTCGCCACATCGGTCCAGTTCGGCACGCTCGGTTTCGCGTTTGCCGACACCACCATTCTCAACGTGTCCTACGATCCGACGCGCGAGCTCTATAAGGCCTATGACGAGGCCTTCGCCGCGCATTGGAAGACCGAGACCGGCGAGACGGTGACAATCCAGCAGTCACATGGCGGATCGGGCGCCCAGGCCCGCGCCGTGATCGACGGCCTGGACGCCGATGTGGTGACGCTGGCGCTCGAAGGCGACATCAACGCCATCGTCTCCAAGTCAAAGAAGATCAATCCCGACTGGCGCACCAAATTCGAAAACAATTCAGCGCCTTACACCTCGACGATCATCTTCCTTGTCCGCAAGGGCAATCCCAAAGGCATCCACGACTGGAACGACCTGATCAAGGACGGCACGCAGGTGATCACGCCCAACCCCAAGACCTCGGGCGGCGCGCGCTGGAACTATCTCGCGGCCTGGGCCTATGCCAACGCCAACGATGGCGGCGACGAAGCCAAGACCAAGGAATTCGTCGGCAAGCTCTACGCCAATGCTCCCGTGCTCGACACCGGCGCGCGTGGCTCGACCGTGACCTTCGCGCAAAAAGGCCTGGGCGACGTGCTGATCGCCTGGGAAAACGATGCCTATCTGGCGCTCGATGAGTTTGGCGCCGACAATTTCGACATCGTCTATCCGCCGACCTCGATCCTGGCCGAGCCGCCGGTGGCTGTGGTCGACGCCAATGTCGACGCCAAGGGCACGCGCAAGGTGGCCGAGGCCTATCTGAGCTACCTCTATTCCAAGGAAGGCCAGACCATCATCGCCAAGAACCACTACCGGCCGTCCAAGCCCGATCTGGTTCCGCCCGAGGATCTCGCCAAGCTGCCGCCTATCAAGCTGATCACCATCGACGACCCGCTTTTCGGTGGCTGGAAGAAGGCACAGCCTTATCATTTCGGCGACGGTGGTATATTCGACCAGATCTACAAACCGGCCCAGTGAGCTAAACCTAGATCGGGACGACATGACCACAGCACCCGCGCAGGCGGGGTGGCGGTTCAGACAGCCGAGCGTCATTCCGGGTTTCGGATTGACGCTCGGCTTCTCGCTTGCCTACCTCACCCTCATCATCCTCATCCCGCTGTCCGCGCTGATCTGGCGTTCGGCCGCTCTCGGCTGGGCCGATTTCTGGGCCATCGCCACCGATCGCCGCACGCTCAACGCACTTGAAATCAGCTTCGGCACCGCCTTCATCGCGGCTGTCGTCAATGTCGTTTTCGGCACGCTCGTCGCCTGGGTGCTGGTGCGCTACCGTTTTCCCGGCCGCCGCATCGTCGATGCCATGGTCGACCTGCCATTCGCGCTGCCGACGGCGGTGGCTGGCATCGCGCTGACCACGCTCTACGCGCCGAATGGCTGGATCGGCAAGCTGCTGATGCCGCTCGGCATCAAGGTCGCCTACACGCCGCTGGGCATCGTCATCGCGTTGATCTTCATCGGCCTGCCCTTCGTCGTGCGCACCGTGCAGCCGATCATGGAAGAGATCGACAAGGAAGTGGAGGAAGCCGCCGCCACGCTCGGCGCCAGCCGCTTTCAGATCATCACCCGCGTGCTCTTTCCGGGCCTGGCGCCGGCCATCATCACCGGCTTCTCGCTGGCCTTCGCGCGCGGCGTCGGCGAATACGGCTCGGTCATCTTCATCGCCGGCAATTTGCCCTACAAATCCGAGATCGCGCCGCTTTTGATCGTCATCCGGCTCGAGGAATACAATTACCCGGCGGCGACCGCGATCGCGGCAATCATGCTGGCGTTGTCGTTCATCATGCTGTTGATCGTCAATCTGGTGCAGACATGGAGCCGCAAGCGCTATGGCTGAACCCGAGATCAAATCCTACCAACCGTTCCATGAAAGCCGCTCGGCGGCAGTGACCGAAAGCCGGCCGGCACGGGCCGTGCTGATGACCATCGTCTTCGTCTTTCTCGCCGTCTTCCTGTTGCTGCCGCTGATCATCGTTTTCAAGGAAGCCTTCGCCAAGGGCGTTGGCACCTACCTGGAATCGCTGAGCGATGCGGACACACGTTCGGCGATCCGCCTGACCTTGCTGGTGGCGGCGATCTCGGTACCGCTCAACATCGTCTTCGGTATCTCGGCCGCCTGGGCGATCGCCAAGTTCGAGTTCAAGGGCAAGGCCTTCCTGACCACGTTGATCGATCTGCCCTTCTCGGTCTCCCCCGTCATTTCGGGTCTGGTCTACGTGCTTCTGTTCGGCGCCCAGGGGCTGCTCGGCGAGTGGTTGAAGGCACATGGCATCCAGATCTTGTTCGCCGTGCCGGGCATTGTGCTGGCCACCGTCTTCGTCACCTTCCCCTTCGTCGCCCGCGAACTGATCCCGCTGATGCAGGAACAGGGCAATGGCGACGAGGAAGCGGCTCTTTCGCTAGGGGCCAATGGCTGGCAGACGTTCTGGTATGTGACCTTGCCCAATGTCAAATGGGGCCTGCTCTACGGCGTGCTTCTGTGCAACGCGCGCGCCATGGGCGAGTTCGGCGCGGTTTCGGTGGTGTCGGGCCACATACGCGGCCTGACCAACACCATGCCGCTGCATGTCGAAATCCTCTACAACGAGTACAATGCCGTCGGCGCCTTCGCCGTCGCCTCATTGCTTGCCGGGCTGGCGCTCGTCACGCTGATCTTGAAAACTCTGCTCGAGATGCGCTACGGCGCCGAACTCGCCGCGACGCGCGGACATTAGAAGGTTCATTGCATGGAAGTTCGCGTTGCCAACGTGCGCAAGGAATTCGAGCGGTTTCCAGCGCTCCACGACGTGTCGCTCGACATCAAGTCGGGCGAACTGATTGCGTTGCTCGGACCGTCCGGCTCCGGCAAGACGACCTTGCTCAGGCTGATCGCCGGGTTGGAGCGCCCGACGCGTGGAAAAATTTTCTTTGGCGACGAGGACGCTTCGCAAAAGTCGATCCAGGAACGCAATGTTGGCTTCGTCTTCCAGCACTACGCGCTGTTCCGGCACATGACGGTGGCCGACAATATCGGCTTCGGCCTCAAGGTGCGGCACGGGCCGACGCGGCCGCCCGCGGCCGAAATCCGCCGCCGCGCCTCCGAGCTTCTCGATCTCGTCCAGCTGTCGGGTCTGGAAAAACGCTATCCGGCGCAACTTTCGGGCGGCCAGCGCCAGCGCGTGGCGCTCGCCCGTGCCATGGCCATCGAACCCAAGGTGCTGCTGCTCGACGAGCCGTTCGGCGCGCTCGACGCGCAGGTGCGCCGGGAACTGCGCCGCTGGCTGCGCGAAATCCATGACGCTACCGGCCACACCACCGTCTTCGTCACCCACGATCAGGAAGAGGCGCTGGAGCTTGCCGACCGCGTCGTGGTGATGAGCCAGGGCCGCGTCGAGCAGGTCGGCACCGCCGACGACATCTACGACACGCCGAACTCGCCCTTCGTCTACGGCTTCATTGGTGAATCGAGCTCGCTTCCGGTCAAGATCGAGAATGGCGAGATCTGGCTCGCCGACCGTCCGATCGGATTGTCGGCGCCGCACGCGCCCCAGGGCGATGCGATGCTGTATTTTCGCCCGCATGATGTCGAACTGCTGGACGGCTGCAGCGGCTGCATCGCCGGCACCGTGGCCGCCAGCCGCCGCGTTGCCGGCACGCGGCGCGTCGAGCTCGAAATCGGTGGCGAACGCCAGCGGGTCGAGATCGAACTGCCGGTCGATCATCCGGCGGCACAAAAGAGCCGGGTGGCCTTCCGGCCGGGGCGCTGGAAACTGTTCCCGGCTGCTTAGTTTCTACCGAGCGATATCGATTACTCTTTCAACACGCCTTTTAGAGGCGTGGGCGCCGACAGCATCAGCTCTGCCACGGCTTGGGTGCGTTCATAAGACGTGCGAAACCTTCACCGCTCGGCGGCTTATCGAGGATGTCGAGATAATGCCGATAACTTTTGGCATTTTCGGATTTAACAGCCGTATCGTCGATCTCGGAATCATCCTCCGGACCAAGCAGTGGCTCCTTTGCCCATTGGGTAAGCAACGCGGTGAGACCGGTCTTGCGAACGGGTTGGATGATCAAGCGGTCGCCTTCTCGACTGATCAACACCTTATCGCCGGGAAGCTCGAATTCGACAGGAATACAGACCACCTGGGTCCGATTGTTTCGGAACAGCCTGGCCTCCTTCGGCGGCACGGTTGAATGGCGGGATCGGGGCATTGTCGAAGCTCTTTTGTTTATGCCGTTTGTATCTGCCAAACCGCAACATGATGCAACTCTCCAGATTCGTGCATAGGTCGTCTCGGGAACGATCGTGCTGTCGAGACACCCGAAAAGATCTTACTCGGAAAGATATCCTAACGATTTCCGGTTTGTGCGACACTTTTTCTCAAAGCAAGTCCACATGCCCGCCATGCATGCCTCGTGGCACATAAGACATCGCCGCTATCATCCACCCATGGACGCATTGCACCGGAGCCATTTCATGAAGCGATTTTTCATCGGCGTTGCCGCCGCCGCCGGCCTCCTCCTCGCATCCCCCCAAGCCTGGTCGGCCGACAAACTGCTGAACGCCTCCTATGACGTCGGCCGCGAACTCTTCGTGCAGGTCAACAAGGCCTTTATCGCCAAGCACCCGGGTGTGAGCATCGACCAGTCGCATGCCGGCACTTCCGCGCAGGCGCGCGCCATCGCCGAAGGCCTCGGGGCCGATGTCGTCACCTTCAACCAGGTCACCGACGTCGACTTCCTGGTCAAGAAGGGCCTCGTCTCGGCCGACTGGCAGAAGGATTTTCCCGACAACGCTTCGCCCTTCTATTCGCTGCCTTCGTTTCTCGTTCGCGCGGGCAACCCCAAGCACATCAAGGACTGGAACGATCTCGTGCGCGACGACGTGCAGGTGATCTTCCCCAACCCGAAAACGTCTGGCAATGCCCGCTACACCTATCTGGCGGCCACCGCCTACGCCAAGGAAGCCTTCAAGGGCGACGACGCGAAGGTGAAGGAATTCATCACCAAGCTGTTCAACAACGTGCCGATCTTCGACACTGGCGGGCGCGCAGCGACCACCACCTTCGTGCAGCGCGAGATCGGCGACGTGCTGATCACCTTCGAATCCGAGACACGCGGCATCCGCAAGGAATACGGCGACGACAAATTCGAGCAGGTCACGCCTTCGGTCAGCCTTCTGGCGGAATTCCCGGTGGCGATCGTCGACAAGGTCGCCGACGAGCACGGCACGCGCGATCTGGCCAAGAGCTACCTCGACTTCCTCTATACACCCGAGGGCCAGGGTATCGCCGCCGACAATGGCTTGCGCGCACGCGACGCGGCTGTCGCGGCCAAATACAAGGCCGATTTTCCAGATGTGCGCCTGCTGACGGTGGAAGACGTCTTCGGCGGCTGGGACAAGGTCCAAAAAGAGCATTTCGCCGCCGGCGGTCTGCTCGATCAGGCTTATGGCAGCCGGTAAAGTCTCCGCTGCCCGATGGAAAGATCGAGGAAAGCCGGCCCCGGGCCGGCTTTCCTCGTTATTCAGCCGATAGGGTAAAGCCGGCGCCCTTCGTGCAAAACGTTACAAAGAATCAACGCGTTTGTGCCTAACATGCCTTCCAATGGCTTTGTTTCGCGAAACGGCGGCGTGCGGAAGCAACGCCGTCATCATTTGCACACAAACAGCCGCCAGATGCGGGGTGGTTGGGGCTTCAACGGGTTGACTCGGGCATGCTGACGAAAAAAGGCAAATACGGCCTCAAGGCCCTCGTGCATCTTTCCAATCTTCCGGTTGGCCAACTGGCCTTCGTCAACGACGTCGCTGTCGCCAACAACATCCCGAAGAAATTCCTCGATGCCATCCTGGGCGAATTGCGCAACGCCGGCTTCGTCCAGAGCCGCAAGGGCAAGGAAGGCGGTTACCGTCTCGCGCGCCCCGCTTCCGAGATCAAGATCGGCCACGTCGTGCGCGTGCTCGACGGGCCGCTGGCGCCGATACCTTGCGCCAGCCGCACGCAGTACCAGCGCTGCGAGGATTGCGACGAAGCGATCTGCCAGGTCCGGCACATGATGCTGGAAGTGCGCCAGGCGATTGCCGAGGTGCTGGACAACCGTAGCCTCGCCGCCATGCGCGATGCCGACAATGACGATTTCCCAGTCGAGTTGACATCGCAGATCTAGAGCCGGTGGATGAGGCTGTCGAGGTTTACGAGATCCCGAAAAGCCGCACGCAAGCAGCCATCGATAGCCAGCTTTCGCACCGAGATCATCGCCGACGTCTTTGTCCCCGAATATGCCGAGGACGTGCGCTTTTTCAGCCGCAAGGTGGTTAATCCCGGCAGGCTCCGCCGCATCTCCACCAGGGATCTTCGCGAGAGCCTGATTGCTCTCTTCTATCTCGCCGTCGCGGCAGCACTGCCGGTTCGTTGGTGGTCGCCGATCTGCGATTGGGCGTCGAGATTTCGCCTGAAGCGCCATATGCGCAAGGATTTCCGCTTCTATGCCGCCGCAACGTGCGCGGTGCTCGGCGACGGCATCGATGCACGCAAGCTGTTCGAGGCATTGCTCGCGGCACGCCATCGCCGCCGCATGCAACTCGCCGCGCATCTGGTCGCCGGTCGCTGGACGCCGACGATCCGGCTGGAAGGGCTCGAGGGCTTGCAGGCAGCCTTGCAACGCGGCCACGGCGCGATCCTCTGGTGCGATCAATTCACCGCCCAAACGATAATCGGCAAGCGCGCCATATATGAGGCCGGCATCGAAGCGCATCAGGTCAGCGTCAACACGCATGGCGTTTCCGAGACGGCATTCGGCCAGCGCTTCCTCAACCCGCCAATGGTTCATGTCGAGAACCGGTTCCTGAAAAGCCGGATCGTCTTCGACCGCGACGACGCCTATCAGGTCACCATCCACATTCAAAAGATGCTGAAACGGAACGGCGTCGTGCTGATGACCAACACCATCCACGCCGGCTCGACCTTCACCGAAACCGCCCTGGGCGAAAGCGGCTGGACACACCTTGCCTCGGCGCCGGCGAATTTCGCCGCGCGAGGCAACACGGCCCTGTTTGCCATGTCGACTTTCGAGGTGGTGCCCTTCCGGGAATACCGGGCCGTTTTGAGCCCGGAACTGATGCCGGCGGCATCGGCGCTCCCGGCAGTAGACACCACCAGGGACGGAGCCAAGAACATGGCCCTGCAGGCACACTATATCCTGCTGAAACGCGACTGCCTGCTGCAGGCACTGAAGCAGTGCCCCGAGCAGGTGATGTCCTGGTCGCGCCATGAACGGTTGACAGAAGCTCAGGACAGGATCGGCTTCAGCGAAGAAGAAGGCTCATGACCGGCGCATCGAGCGCATTGCCTGGCCGACGAGTTCGTCGACCGGCCGCGTCGCGTCGAGCGTCAATGCCCGCTCATCGGCACCTGGCGGCTCGAGAATTGCGAACTGGCTGTCGACCAGGCTTGCCGGCATGAAATGGCCCTTGCGGCCGGCGACCCGCTGCCTTGCCGTCGCCTGGTCGATCTCCAGGTAAAGGAAAGTGATGTCCTGGCAAAAACCGCGCAGACGCTCGCGATAGCCGCGCTTCAGCGCTGAGCAGGCTGCAACCACGCCCTGTCCCTTGGCGATCGACGCCGCGATGCGCTCGCCGATCGCGTCGAGCCAGCCTTCGCGCAGCTGGTCGGTGAGCGGTTCGCCCCGCGCCATGCGGGCAACGTTTTCGGGCGGATGCAGCCTGTCGCCCTCGATGAAGACGGCACCCAGCGCGTCGGCCAGCGCGATACCGACGGCTGACTTGCCGCAGCCGGCGACGCCCATCACCACGATGGCCGAAGGCGCCAAACCGGAAGCGCCCGTCGGCGCCTGCACTGCGTTTTCGTCCACCGTCAGCGGCTCGCCGGGGCGCGGCCATAGAGCAGGAGCATGGCGACGATAACGACGCCATAGATGATCTGCCGTCCCGCTTCCGGCATCTGCATGACCGACAGGATGGATTGCAGCAGCGTGATCAGGATCACGCCGGCGACCGTGCCGAGATAGGAGCCGCGCCCGCCGAGGATCGAGGTGCCGCCGAGCACCACGGCCGCGATCGACGGCAGCAGATAGGCGTCACCCATCGATTGCGCCGCCTTGGAGGCGTAGCCGGCCAGCAGCACGCCGCCAAAGGCGGAGAGTCCGCCGGAGACGGCGAAGGCGATCATCACCACGCGTCTTGTGTCGATGCCGGAGAGATAGGCGGCGCGCTCGCGGTTGCCGATGCCATAGACCGCGCGGCCAAAGCCGCTACGGGTCAGCACGAACACCATTGCGGCCCCGATCAGCGCCCAGATGATGACCGCGTTGGGGACGCCCGGAATGGTGAAGCCGGTGGCCAGGTAGCGCATGGCGCCGGTGGCCGAATCCTGCGGCGAGAAACCGCCGGTGTAGACCACCATCAGCCCTTGCGCGACGGCGTTGGTGGCGAGCGTGATGATCATCGAGGGGATGCGCAGATAGGCGACGCCGATGCCGTTGACGATGCCGATCAGCACGCCGCAGAAGATGCCGAACGGGATCGCCAGCGCCACCCCGGCCGGACCGTAGGCGGCCGCCGCGCAGGCCATCATCGCGCCCGCCGCCACCGACCACGGCACGGACAGGTCGATCTGGCCGAGCAGGATGACCAGCATCATGCCGGTGGCGATGACGCCGAGGAACGAGGCGACCTTGAGCTGCTGCAAGAGATATTCAGGCGACAGGAAGCTGCGCGAATAGAGGCTGCCCACCAACAGCAGCACCACGATACAGGCAAAGGCGGTCAGCACCGCCGGATCGGCGCGGCGGATGAATTTCGGCATGCGGCCGGCAATGCCGCCCAAGGTCGTATCGCTCACAGGAACCACTCCAGCCGGTTGCGGACCCGAAACAGGGCAAAGGCGCCGAGGCTGACGGCGACCAGCAGGATAACGCCCTGGAACAGCGGCTGCCAGAGCGGATCGAAATCGAACACGAACAGAAGGTCGCCAATGGTGCGGAAGGCCAGCGCGCCGAAGATGGCGCCGATGGCGCTTCCCTTGCCGCCGAACAGCGACACACCGCCCAGCACCACGGCCGCGATCGAGAACAGCGTATAGGCGTTGCCGCTGGCATAGGCGGCCTCGCCCGTATAGGTGAAAAAGGTCAGGAACAGCCCGCCGATCGCGGCCAGCAGCCCCGCAAGCGTGTAAGCGGCGAACTTGCCGCGCCTTATCGGCACGCCCGACATATAGGCAGCCGTTTCCGAAGAGCCGGCCGCGTAGGCGGCACGGCCGAGTACCGAGCGGCTGAACGGCACCCAAATCAACAGCACGACCGCCAGCAGCGCGACCAGGCTTGCCGGCACCAGATCGAACAAACGTCCTGTCATGGCGTCGGCCAGATCCTCGTTGACCGAGCCGCCCGGAAAGGGCCGCAGCAAAAGGCCGATGCCGTAGTAGACCGCCCCGGTTGCGATGGTCGCGACGATCGGCTGCAGCCTTCCATAGATAACGATGGCGCCGTTGATGGCGCCGCACAGAAGGCCCGCCACCAGCACGGCGATGACGCCGAGCGTGGTCTGCATCGGCGTGCCCACCACCAGCCAGGAGGCCAGGCAGTTGGTGAGCAGGAAGATCATGCCCACGGACAGGTCGATGCCGGAGGTGATGACGACCAGCGTCTGCGCCATGGCGACGAAGGCAAGCAGCACGCCCTTGTTCGCCGCCGTCTGCACGACATTGGCGGTGAAGCCCGCCGGATGGTTCGAGGTATAGATGACGAACATGACAATGAAGATGCCGAGCGCCAGCAACGTTCCGCGCTGCTCGGCCAGCCAGTAGCGCCAATCTTTCACACGCTTGCTCCCAGGCCCACCGGGCTCTCCTCGCCATGAATGTTGAGCGCGCTCGCTATCAGCGCCCGCTCGGTGATCTCGCCGCCGACCAGCTCGCGCTTGACGGCGCCGTCATAGAGCACCAGCACCCGGTCGCAACAGCCGATCAGCTCGTCATAATCGGTCGAATAGAACAGGATCGCCGCGCCCGCATCCGCCAGCTTGCGCATCAGCTGATAGATCTCCTGCTTGGTGCCGACATCGATGCCGCGCGTCGGATCGTTGAGCAGGATGATGCGCGGCTGGCGCATCAGCCATTTGGCGATGACCACCTTCTGCTGGTTGCCGCCCGACAGCGCGCCGACCGGAATGTCGAGGCCCGCCGTCTTGATCGCCAGCAGGCCGACCATGTCGTCGATCAGCCGCTGTTCGGCGGCACGGTCGATGATGCCGCCTTTCGACAGCCGGTCGAGCGCGGCGAAGGACAGGTTCTCGCGCACCGTCATCGGCAGCATCAGTCCTTCGGTCTTGCGGTCTTCCGGGATGAGCGCCATGCCGATGCCATCCTCGCGGGCCACCGCTGGACTGGTGATCGTCACCGGCTTGCCGTCGATCAGCACCTCGCCCGAGAGGCCGCGCAACACACCGAAGAAGGCGAGCAGCAATTCGCGCTGGCCCTGGCCATCGAGCCCGCCGAGGCCGACCACCTCGCCTGCCCTGACCCTCAGCGAGATATCGTGCAGCCGGTCGGCCCAGGACAGTTTGCGCGCCTCGAGCCGGGGGGCGGCACCAGCGGGTGCCGCCGCCGGCTTGGGCGGAAAAATATGGCTGTATTCACGGCCGATCATCAGCTCGACCACCTCGTTGTCGCTCTTCGAGCCGGCCTTGTAGCTGGCGACATTACGGCCGTTGCGGAACACCGTGCAGTGGTCGGCCAGTTCGGCGATCTCGTTCATGCGGTGCGAGATGTAGAGCAGCGCCAGCCCTTCCGAGCGCAGTCGTTTCAAGACGCCAAAGATCTTCGCGACATCCGCCGCCGTCAGCGCCGAGGTCGCTTCGTCGAGGATGAGGATGCGCGGTTTCCTGGCCAGCGCCTTGGCGATCTCCACCATCTGGCGCCGTGACAGCGGCAGGTCCTTGACCAGGGCCAGCGGATGGATATCGCCGGCACCCGCGCGCGCCAGCGCGTCCTCGGCGATGCGCCGCTGCGCCTTGCGGTCGATCATGCCGAAGCGTTTGGGCGGATCGGAAATGACGATGTTGTCGGCGACGCTGAGTTCGGGGATCAGCGACAATTCCTGGAAGATGCAGACGATGCCGGCCTTGTTTGCCGCACCCGGCGACGCGAAGGTCACCTCGCGCCCGTCCAGCATCATGTGGCCCTCGTCGGGCGCCACGACACCGGCCATGACCTTGATCAGCGTCGATTTGCCGGCCCCGTTTTCACCGAGAATGGCGTGGATGCTGCCGGTGGAAACCGTCAGCTCGGCCTTTTCCAGCGCCCGTACGCCGCCATAGCGCTTGGAAATGCCTTCCATGCGAAAGAGTGGAGCCGCACCGTCCATCAACCCTCCCCAGGGCGATTGTGGGATTGCAGGCTGGCGCCGCGGGATCATCCGCGGCGCCAGATGATAGAAAGTGACTACTGGTTTTCCTTGCTCTGCCCCATGATTTCCTGGGCACTGAAATTGATGCCGCAGGTCGGGAAGGAGTTGCCGACGAAGAAATTGTCGGACTGGTCGGGGAAGAAATCCTGGCCTGCCTTGAAGTTCGGATCCTCCACAATGGCCAGCGGCAGCTTCACCGATTGCGGCACGACATTGCCTTCGAGGGCCGCGATTGCCGTCTTGATTGCCACGGCCACCTGGGCGGGGCCGGTGCCAGCGGAGGAGCATTTCAAGCCGTCGCCAGCATGCGCGGCGCAGAATTTGCGAAACCCGTTCTCCGTCTCGCCGCCGAACGGAACGAATGGATGCTTGGCATCCATCATCGCCTGCACGATGCCGGTGTCGCCGCCTTGCCCGGTGATGCCGTCGAAGGGTCCGTTGGTGGCAATCGCGTCCGCCGTAGCTTTCTGGGCAACGCCATCGTCCCACTTGCCAACCACTTCGGTGACTTCCCATTTCTTGCCCGAGCCGTCGAGCACCTCGTGGATGCCGGCATGACGGTCCGTGTCAACGGAAGTGCCGGCGACGCCGCGCACTTCGAGCACCTTTCCGCCGTTCGGGACATGTGAGACCAACCACTTGCCCCACAATGCGCCAAGGCCCTTCTGGTCGACATTGACGTTGATGGCATCCTTGGTGTCGAGGATGTTGTCGAAGGCGACCAGCACGACCCCGGCCTCCTTGGCGCGCTTGATGACTGGCCCGAAGGCGGTCGGGTTCTGCGCGTTGACGACGATCGCGTCAAAGCCGGAATCGATGAAATTGTTGATCGCGGAGATCTGCGCCGGGACGTCCTCTCCGGTCGACACAACCTTGAATTCCTTCAGCTTTTTGGCGACATCCGGCTGTGCCGCATATGCCTTGGCGGTCTGCACCATCTGGATACGCCAGGTATTGGCGATATAGCCGTTGGCGAGCGCGATCCGGTATGGGCCGGCCTTCTTGGGGAACTTGAAGAATTGCGTATCGGCTGCCCAGGGGGCAAAGCAGTCCGGCTCGGCTGCTGGTCCCTTGACGACTTCTGGGCCTGCGGCCATCGCCGCTGAGCTCAACATGACGAATGCAGTGGCGGCAACGATGCCACCAACGAGTGACTTGATCATCGATATTCCTCCCAGTTGCAGTTCTGACTTGTTTGTTTAGCTGCAGTACAATGACGTGTTCGCCCCAGCACCTCCCGCCCTGGCCCGTCACGCACGTCAGGTGGCCCCGGCCGACCTGTTCCTCCTCGTTGCTTCCTTAAGCTGCAACGAAAGTATCATATTATCAATAATAAACAAGGAACATTCTGTCGCTTATGTATAATAAACAGCAGCCGGACTTCACACTGGCTGGCATGGTAGCGCTACCAAGAATGCCTGTAAAGGCTGATTTCAGCAGGTTCTAAACTGCTTCACCGTGCCGTGCTCTCGCGGCACTTGAGCTCGAAGCCAAGGTCGACGACCCGCCGTTCCGGCCTGTCACCCGATATCGCCGCCAGCGCCATGGCGACCGCGCGCCTGCCGATTTCGTAGCGGTGGGTGCGGATGCTGGTGATCGAGGGAAAGGCTACCTGCATCATGTCGAGATCGTTGAAGCCGACAATGCCGATGGTCTTCGGCACGTCGATCGAGGCGCGATGGCATTCGAACAGCACGCCGAGCGCGATGTCGTCATTGTTGCAGAACACGCCGTCGAGCGTCGGCATTTTGGCAAGCGCATCGCGGAATAGCTCGCGGCCAAGCGGCACGCTGGAAGGCACCGGCGTGGTGGTGATCAGGCGCGGGTCCAGCAGGCCGGCCTTCTCCATCGCCAGCCGGTAACCAGCCAGGCGCCGCTGCGAGCGCGGGTCCATGCGCGCACCGATGAAACCGATCCTGCGATACCCCGCCTCGATCAGGTGCTGGGTCGCCGTCCTGCCGCCTTCGAGATGCGAGAAACCGACCATCATGTCCACGGGATCGGGTCCGGTCTCCATCACCTGAACCACCGGGCAACCGGCATTTTCCAACAGCTTTCGCGAGGTAGATGTCTGGTCGATGCCGGCAACGATCAGCGCTGTCGGCCGCTGGGAGCCAAACACCTGCAGCAGCCGCTCTTCCTCCAGTCCGGAATAGTGCGTGTTGCCGAGTTGGATGCGGAACGGGCTGTCCGACAGGCTGTCATAGATGCCGCGCACCACCTCCGCGAAGACGTTGTTGGTCAGCGAAGGCACCAGCACGCCGAACACCTCGGCCCGCGCCGAGGCCAATGCCCGCGCGTTGGGATCCGGCACATAGCCGAGCTCTTCGATGGCGGCCAGGATCTGGCGGCGCAGTTCCTCGGAAACGCGCTCCGGCTCGCGCAGCGCGCGTGAAACGGTGATGGCGCCGACGCCGGCCTTGCGTGCCACGTCAGATATGGTCGGGCGGCCACCGCCCCGGCGCGAGCGCGGCTTGATCAAGGCCTTGGCCCATGCCCCTGGCCATTCAAGCACGCCCGCAATGCGATCTTTCCAGCTGTCACCATCTCACCGGCCTGTTTCAGCACCCATCGGCCCCTGGCGTCGCGCAGTGACTACCTGTTGTCAAGCTGAGCCATTGAGTGGCTGTGCTTGGCCTTCCTCAGGCCGCTACGGCCGCCCTGTGCCTCGCCTTCCACATGAACAGCCCGATCGCCAGTATGTTCAGCAGGTTCCAGGCAATGCCGTTCAGGAACGCGGCGGCGTAGGAGCCCGTCAGGTCGTAGATCCAGCCCGACATCCAGCCGCCGATCGCCATGCCGAAAATCGTCGCCATCATGACGATACCGATGCGCTGGCCGGCCTCCTTGGCCGGCAGGTATTCGCGCACGATGATCGCGTAGCAAGGCACGATGCCGCCCTGCGACAGGCCGAAGACCAGCGACACGACATACAGCGAGGCGAGCCCGTCGAACGGGATATAGAACAGCAATGACAGGCATTGCAGCACAGACCCGATAAGCAACGTTTTGACGCCGCCGATTCGGTCGGCGACAAAGCCCGAGGCAAGCCGGCTGACGACGCCCGCGGCCATCATGATCGACAGCATGTCGGCGCCATGCGCCATGCCGTAGCCGAGGTCCATGCAATAGGCAACGATATGCACCTGCGGCATCGACATCGCCACGCAGCAGCCCAGTCCCGCGACGACCAGCAATATCTGCAGCATCGCCGGCGACAATGAAATCGGCTGCACCGGCCGACTTCCGGGCGAGCCGGCGGCCGTCGCTTCCGGAGCGCCGCGCCGCAGCAACAACACCAGCGGCACCATGGTGACTAGGCAGAAGACGCCGATGGCGGCATAGGTGAAGCGCCAGCCTTCCGCCTTGATCAACGTCGGCATGACGGTGGGCCATATCGCTCCAGCGAGGTAATTGCCGGCCGCCGCCGCCGTAACGGCGACCCCGCGCCGGCGGTTGAACCAGTGCGAGATATCGGCAATCAGCGGCCCGAAGATCACCGATGTGCCGACACCGATCAGTACCCCTTGGGCAAGGGTGAATTGCAGGATCGAGGTCGACACAGCCGCGAGCAGGAGACCGGCGGAGAGCGCGATCGAGGAAAACAGCGCCGGTATCCAGTAGCCCATGCGGTCAATGGCGCGGCCGACCAGCACATTGCCGGCGGCGAAGCCCACCATGGTCGCGGTGTAGGGCATGGATGCCGCGGCGCGGTCGACGCCGAACTCGGCCTGTACTGCTGGCAGCACGACGACAACGGCCCACATGCCGACCGCACCGATCGTCGCCAGCAGCATCGAGATGGCCAGCCGCATCCAGGCGTAGGAACTGTCGATGCCGGGGCTGGGCCGGCTCACGTCGGTTCGCGTCAAAGGCGTTTCCTGTCGGCGGTCTCAATCGTTGCTGTTTTGGCCACTATCGACGCATTCTCGGCGCACAGCAGCGCCACAGCGGGCAAATCCGTGGCTCCAGGCCGGTACGAATGCGGGAACCGACGCCAACATCTGGAGTTTCCGATCAGCAACCTTGCAAAGGAGTCCCAGCCATGACCGCCACCAAGCAGAAATGGTCGGCCGAGGTGACCGAGCACAGCAATGCGATGGATCTCGAGGAGCATGTCTTCGAATCCAACGACGCCAAGAAGATCGCCGCCTCGCTCAAGCGGTCGGCCGAACACAGCCACCGCCGCAAGGCCGAGCCCTTCCAGTCCGCCATGTCGATGCTGAATTTCTACATCAACCGGGCCGGCAAAAACCTGCCCGCGGCGCGCAAGAAGGTCCTTGAGGACGCCAAGGACGAACTGCGCGCCGCATTCGGGCGTCCAAAGGAGGATTAGCCGCCCTCGCCCGCCAATGGCACCTGACTAAATGGGGGCGCCCTATTGTTTGATCTCGGGTTCGACGAGCTTGGCCAGGTTCCGTAGCGACTCCTGCCAACCGAGATAGCAAGCTTCCGCGGGAATGACATCAGGGATGCCGGCCTGGGTGATGTTCACTTCGGTGCCCACGGACACTTTCTTCAGCGTCACGGTCACCTCGATCTCGCCGGGCAGGTTGGGATCGTCGAACCTGTCTGTGTAGCGCAGGAGTTCGCCCGCGACGAGTTCGACATACTCACCGCCAAACGAGTGGCTGTCGCCAGTGGTGAAGTTGCGGAACGACATCTTGAACGTGCCGCCGACCTTGCCCTCGAAGTGATGGACCGTGCAGGTGAAGCCGTTCGGCGGAAGCCATTTGGCAAGCGCATCCGCTTCGAGGAACGCGCGGTAGACCTTCTCCGGGCTGGTGGTCAGAACGCGATGCAGACGAACGGTGCTGGGCATGTCAAATTCTCCTTCCTGGTTTCCTGTTCAATACCCCAAGGACGGGGACCACAAAGCCCATCCGACACAGGCTCTCGAATTTTTTGGCGGTGCCGGCCTGAATTGCTTCGACGGCCTGCAAGGCGGAAACGCCTGAGTGCCGAATGGCTATGTCGGTGAATTCTACCGCGAACGTATGACGTTGTCGGTATTGGCCAGCAGCTTGCGCACGGCATTGCGCGCCGCATCCGGCCGCTGCAGGCGGATATTCTTTTCGATTGCCTCGTGCATCTTCTGGGCGAGCTGCAAATCGTCGAGTTCCCGGGTCGTGTAGGTGAACAGGTGATCGAAGGCGGATTCGATCAGCACGCCGAGCGGCACCAGCAGATCATTGCCCGAGGCGCGCAGGATGGCGAGGTGGAAGCGGGTGTCGGCGCGGGTCCGTTCCTGCAAACTTTTCGCCTCGCCCATCTCCCGGCAGGCCTGGCTGATCTCGGCCATCTGCTCGTCGGTCCGCCGCATGGCGGCAAAGGCGGTCGCTTCCGGCTCGATAATGTGGCGGAATTCCTGCACCGTCCTCAAGAACACCTCGCGGTCCGGCGACGTCGCGTACCAGGCAAGCACATCGCGGTCGAGCAGGTTCCAGCGTTCCTTCGGTTCGACCCAACTGCCGATCTTGGGGCGCGATGCCAACAGGCTCTTGGCCATCAGCATCTTGATCGCCTCGCGCACCGCCGACCGGCTGACGCTGAAGGTCTCCGACCATTTGGCTTCATTGGGCAGGATGGTGCCGGGCGGATAGTCGCCGCGCACGATCCGCAGCCCAATCTCGCTCGCCAGCGACGCATGCACACTGGAGCCCGGGATACGCGCCGCGTCGGGCCGGCGAGCGCCGGTCGGGCGCTCGGCGGCTACAGCCTTTTTGGGCGATTTTTCCTTGTTCGGCCTCGCGTCCCGCATGAGTTCCAGAAAGGCCGGTTTGGGGAAGCTGTCAAGCGCGGTGCGGCCGTGGGGCGGCAAAGCCGGCTTCTATGCACAACCCAGCCGTGATTCGACCACGCTCAGGCTGTCTTGACGTATTTGCGCCAGCTATGCTCGGGCCGGAAGCCGAGCATGTCACGCGCCTTGCGGTTCGACAGCAGCGTCTCATATTCACCGAGTTCGCTCTTGACCGGCACGCCGGGATAGAACCGCTTCAGGAGTTGGGCGGTCGGCAAATCGGACGAGGTGTCGTCATTGGCGGCATTGAACACCTGGTAGCCCAGCCCGTCCTTCTCGATGGCGCGCAGCGTGATCTGGCCAAGGTCGCGCGCGTCGATGTAGCTCCAGGCAATACGTTTGCGAAAGCCCGGATCGGCGAACCATTTCGGAAACAGCGAGTACTCATGCGGCTCGATGACGTTGCCGATGCGCAAGGCATAGATGTCTGTGCCATTGCGCTGCGCGAAGGCGCGCGCCGTCTTCTCGTTGACGATCTTGGACAGCGCATAGCTGTCCATTGGATCGACATCGTAATCTTCGTCGAGCGGGAAATGCGTGGGGTCGCGTGGTTCGTTGGCGAACACCAGGCCGTATGTCGTCTCGCTGGAAGCGATGATCACCTTGCGGATGCCGAGCTTCACCGCAGCTTCGATCACATTGTAGGTGCCCATCGCGTTGATGCGGAACACCTCATTGTCGGGCGTGATCATGATGCGTGGGATCGCGGCGAAATGCACCACGGCGTCGACCGGCTGCGGCCGTAGCGACGGATCGAATTCGTGCAGCCCCATATAGCTCGACAGCGCGTTGAACACCTGGCCGCTGTCGGTGATGTCGGTGATCAGCGTGCGCACCTTGGGATTGTCGAGCGGCCTGGTGTCGATGTTGAGCACTTGGCAGCCCTGCTCCACCAGATATTGCACGACATGGCGCCCAGCCTTGCCGCTGCCGCCGGTGAACATGATCCGCTTCGTCATTTCTGGTCTCCACGAAAGTCCTAGGATTGACGTGTATTGTCAGACAATATTGCTTTCCGCAACCGTCTATGGCTAAAACAGCGGCAACATTATCGATAATTGCAACAGGACAGCTAGCATGAACACCACCGCCACCAGCGAGAAGATCGGCTTTGTCGGCCTTGGCCTGATGGGTCACGGCATCGCCAAGAACATCGTCGACAAGGGGTACTCCCTGACCTTCCTCGGCCGGAAAAACCGCAAACCGGCGGAAGATCTTCTCGGCCGAGGCGCCCACGAGGCATCGACCTCCCGCGACGTGGCGGCGGCATCCGATATCGTCT
>NZ_VFVS01000023.1:0-86311 GCF_006442215.1 Mesorhizobium sp. B2-3-11
CGCGCTGATCAGCCCGGCCCATGCCGGAGAGCACGGCGACCAATGCCGCCAGCTACACCACGCCGCGGGACACGATCCCAATCGGGCCGGAAGCCATGTGCTTGGGTACACGGCCGGCGAGTGTGTCGGCATCCATTTCACGACAATAATTCATCCGACAACTTGGCGACGGCGCGCACGCAGACCGAAGATTTGATTACCGGAAAGATCCAGGGTTATCAGGCAGAGCGACGCTACATCCGCAAGGACGGCGAGACCATTTGGGCGCTGACTTCCGTGACCCTGATGGATGGCGACGAGGACCAGGTTCGTTACCTCTCTGTGCAGGCGGTGGATATCGACCGCAGAAAACGCGCTGAGGCAGCGCTGTCGGAAAGCGAGCGTCGCCTGCAAGTGGCGCTGGGCGCCTCACAAATAGTCCTGAAATCGGCCCCACCGGCTTACGTCCAATACCAGTATCGCGGCGTAGGCCCGTTGGCCCGTCACGACGTCGGTGAGCAACTTCTTCAGGCCATCTCTTCCTTTCAAGCTCAACCCGCTCTTACCTGCGTCGGCATAGGTTTCGACAACCGCAAAGCCTCTGTCTTCAGCATACTCAGCAATGGCCGCGATTTGATTGTCCAATGAATACCGCTGATGCTCGGTCGACATGCGAATGTACTGAGCTGCAGGAATTCGGAGATCAGTTGTGAGCTCAGTCACTATAGTGACCCCTCAGCAGGCTACAGTCCGAGATATGTCGAAACATAATGGTTTCGATTAATATACGTTATCCAGAATTGACGATACAGGCATATTGGGACCGCGTACGGTCTCGTCAGAACAAATCCTCGATGTCAGCGGCGCTGCTTTTGCTGCGCTGACGGACGACGAGTTCAAGATCGAGGGAGGAGAGTGCCGCCATCAATGTACGCAACTGCACTGCAGGCTTGCCCGCTTCGAGGTGCGATATAGTGCCTTGGCGAAGGTGGGTTCGATCTCCAAGCGCACCTTGCGTAAGGCCAGCCTTCCGGCGGGCTCGGCGTAGTATGGCGCCAAGCTGTTTTTCGTTGCGCGCGATAACATCCATCATGGTAAGCCTTCAGCAGTGATACGCGGTAGCGTATAAAGTAGTGATATACGCCATCGCGTATAAAAAGGCGAGTTGACCACCGACTGGGGTCGCTCAATACCACCGACGGGCGGGCAAGCTTGCTGCGCTGCGTTTCATCGCACCCTTCGTGAGAACCGCCCCTGCCACGCGAAAGACGGTGTTCAGCTTGCGTGGGCTAAGGTTGGGAGCGGACCACCTCTCATGAAGGCCGCCAATTGGCTGAACCACTTGGAGTATGATTGGGAGAGTCCTGTCTGGCATCATTTACTAGAGGGGCTTGCAAGCGAACACACCCTTATCCGCTATGACGCGCGAGGGAATGGAATGTCGGATAGGAATGTGGACGAGCTTTCACTTCAAAACTGGGTGAGCGATTTGGAAGCCGTTGCTAATGCGGCACGTCTCACGCGCTTCCCGTTATTCGGCGCATCGCAGGGATGTGCCGTTTCGATTGCCTACGCTGTGCGCCACCCCAAAAAGGTGTCACATCTCATCCTCTACGGCGGCTTTGCATTGGGCGGACGGAAGCGCTCGCCCGAGGAGCGCCAGAAACGCGATGCTATGACGACCTTGATGCGTCTAGGATGGGGATCGGACGAACCGACGCTTCGTCAATTGTTTTCGTCACAGTTTCTCCCTGAAGGCACCAAAGAGCAGATCGAAGCCTTCAATGAGTTGCAACGACGGACGATCTCGCCTGAGTGCGCAGCACAGTATTTTGAAGTCGTCGGTGATCTCGATGTTCGCGAACTCTTCCGAAGGTCAAGGTACCAACACTTGTTATGCACGTTCGCGATCGAGTTTGCCCGGTCGAGGCGGGTAGACAAATGGCTGCTGCTATTCCAGGCCATGCAGACGCGGACTGCTCGCTCCCAATGCGGGCCGCGTATGCTCCATTTCATTAACTCGGCAGCAGCGCCCTCGACGTTGGAGCAGTGATATGTGAAGCCCATCTCACCCGTGGTCACAGGGACTGCAGGACTAAACCATCGAAGTGCCATCGGGGAGGTTCCTCGTGGAGGCTGGCTTCTGCTTGGTCCAGCCGTTCAAGGAGTTCTTTGAACCGATCCGGGATGGTTTCGTCAACTTGGAAGATGGGCAAAATCGCCGTATAGTGCTTCAATGCCTTTGAGCTGATCTGACCGTTGACAGACGCAGCTAGAGTCGTCTGCTCGTTCGCACTGTCACGATAGCTCATGTCGGATTTGTCCCGCAGTATCTCCGCCCTTCACCTGAGCCGGCGAATCGTTCCGAAATTGAATCGAAATTGAAGTTGGACTTTCGGCCCTATGCGATTGACCATGCGAAGAAGGCCGACTAGGCCAGGAGCCCAATCGACCTCCATCTTCGCGGGGGTACTTGGAGGGGACCAGTCCACCCCGGTGCAGACCTTCATTAAGCTCTATCTAAAATAGATTGGCAACATACACCTTTGGATGGCAGAGCTGTCATTCATCTAGATCCATGTCCTTCACTAGTTCGTACCAATTGGCAGCGTTGTCACGGCAGGTCTGCGCCACGACGATCGCGCCTTTGAGTCGAGGTTTGGAGACCAGGCGACCTGTAGCGTTTGTCGCCGAGATAGACGACCATGGCGGCTTCATCCGCCCACCGCTCGACCGTAGCATTGCCGGTGATCTTGAAGTCGAACGGCGTCATGCGTCACCTTCCAAAAGGCGAATAGTAACAGCGCTGCGACACCGTTGCTGTTAGCCGGGGCTGGGCGGCTCGGTCGGCAAAGCTCGTCCATTTGCCACTCTCTGTGCCCGCGATGTGGATATCGTCGTCATCTGGGACCCTTACGGCTGTGGTTCATCGCCCCGCACGGCCGATGATTAACCAATCGCAAACGAGTGAGGTTAAGAATGGGCTAATTTAGTTGACTGCTTTTCGTGCAGGTATATTTTATATGCGTTGGGCGTGCAATTTGGGCGAGCAGTCCGCGACGGTGGCAATCATCTTCGCGGATCGAGAGTAGGGGCGAAGCAACGCTGAATGGCAGCAAATAGCCGTACGGCAACAACTCCGCGAACTCTTTACGACGCACATCGGTTATGACTGATCCCGCCTAAAGGGGGATCGCTGTGTTTTGGATCTGGTTGAACACGCGTTCGACCAGAGGGGCAACGCATGAGCGTAAGGGGCAATCATGGGTAGGGTGATCAAGGTTCTGAGGCTCGACACCAAGTCGGGACGGAGGCGCGCCGACCGGGGCCGCGCCCTGGTCACTGGCGGAGCGGGATTTCTAGGCTCGCATCTGTGCGAAAGACTGCTTGGCAATGGATACGAGGTGATCGCATTGGACAATTTCCACACCGGCAAAAAATACAACCTCGCCGGAATAGAGCGCGACGCCGCATTCAGCTGCATCAAACACGACGTCGTCGACGCATTGCCGCAGGACCTCGTCGTGGACGAAATCTACAATCTCGCCTGCCCGGCGTCTCCACCGCACTACCAGGCTGATCCCATCCACACATTTAAGACCAACGTGTTCGGATCGATCAATCTTCTGGAACTCGCCCGACGCCACGAGGCGAAGATCTTCCAGGCCTCGACCTCGGAAGTCTATGGCGATCCGCTGGTGCATCCGCAGCCCGAAGGCTATTTCGGCAACGTCAACACGCATGGCCCGCGCTCCTGCTACGACGAAGGGAAGCGCTCGGCTGAGACATTGTTCTACGACTATTCGAGGACATACGGCATCGATGTCCGCGTCGCGCGCATCTTCAACACCTACGGTCCGCGGATGCAGCCCGACGACGGTCGCGTGGTGTCGAACTTCATCGTCCAGGCGTTGCGGGGCGACGACATCACCGTCTATGGCAGCGGCTCGCAGACGCGATCCTTCTGCTTCGTCGACGACCTGATCGAGGGCTTCATCCGGCTGGTGAATGCGCCGGAGGCGCCGCAGCATCCGGTCAATATCGGCAACCCCGTCGAGTTCACCATCATGGAACTTGCCGAGCTTGTCATCGACTATACGAATTCCCGCTCACGGATCGTGCACCGGCCACTGCCGGTCGACGACCCCAAGCAGCGCAAGCCCGACATCTCCTTCGCCAGAGAACACCTCGGCTGGGAGCCAAAGGTCGCGCTCGCCGAGGGACTTGCGCACACCACGGCCTATTTCGACGCATTGCTGGGCGGCCGCAAGTTCGCCACCTCGCAGCGCGCTCGGACCGCGTCCGTAAGAGAGGTAGTGGCGTTATGACGCGCCTACCCGTCCTCGTGACGGATGGCGCCGGCCTCATCAGCAGCCACACCTGCGAGCAGCTTTCTGCCGCGGGCTACCTGGCCGGTAACCCATGACAATCTGAGTTGCGGTAATGAAAGGGGCGTGGCCTGGGGTCCGCTGGTCGTCGGCGATGCGCGACCGCGACGGGCTGCAGGAGGCGATCGGCACTCACCGGCCGCAGGCGATCGTCCATTTCGCGCCCTCGCCTATGTCGGCGAGTCGGTCAGCGAGCCGGCGGATTATTACGCGACCAATGATACACGTCGTTGCCAAAAGCCGCCGCGCATTAGGCGATATCCAATAGCGCTCGGCTAGCGATCCTCTGCTCTACATGCATCCTTCGATGAATGGGCCGCTGACCCACAGCGAGCCATTAGTGTACATGGCGGTCCCGCTGTCATCGGTAAAGCCATGGGATTGCTGGTCGACATGCAGCTTGCTGTCAGGCACAAGCTGCCCGTTCACCTTAATGCTCTTGATCAACAGGTTGCGATCGCCGGACAATCCATCTCCGGCCCACTGGTCGTTTACATAGCGAATTTCGATCGACTTTGGATTGGGCGTGCCGCTGAGGTCGACACGAAACGGTTGCGCGTTGGTGGCCGCCTCCTTCAGCTCCGCAACGCGCTCCTCACCAGTCGACGCCTTGCTTTCCTTCCCCTGGACCGAGATTTCGGCCAGCCGCTTGCCGTCAACGAAGACGTCGAAGTGGGGCGGTCCCTGGTACTCGGTGCCGGCCGCATTGATCTCCAGGCTTGCGGCGTTGCAATGCCCCGCATCGCTTTGTGTGGCCGCGACTAGGTTGGCCACGCGCCGCTTCTGCGACTTGACCCATCCCGCGATGGGCTGCAGCAGCGCCCTCCGGTCGCTTGCATCCTCCTTGAAGAGGTTCGTCTTCTCACCGGGATCGGTCTTGAGGTCGTATTCTTCGACCTTGCCGGTGGTCGCGTTGAAAATTACCTTTCGATCGTCCTGGCGGTAGCCGAGCAAGGACCCGGCCCAGGGGTTGAAGAAAAAGGTCTTGTTCGGCCGCTGCTCGCTGAAAAGGCTGCGTCCCTGCCACTGCTTGGGCAGAGGACGTCCGAGTATGTCCAAGATCGTCGGGGCTATATCGATGATGCCGCCGACCGGATGCGCGACCTGATCATGGAAGATGTGCTTGTTGATCATGATCAGCGGGATGTGGACGTTCTCGTCGTAGATCGCGGTCGCATGGATATAGTCGCCATGCTCCCCGAACGCCTCGCCATGGTCGCCGAGCACTACAACGAGGGTGGAATCCAGGTTGCCGGACTGCTTGAGCGATGCAAGAATTTCGCCGAGCGCGGCGTCGCCAACTCTGAGCGCATTGAGATAGGCGTTGAACTTCTCGTCATCCGAATAGTGCACCAGCTCCTGGTCGTGCGAGGGCGGGGTCATCTTCTTCGAGAACATCGGGCTGTCGGTGATGTACGGATAATGCGTCATCGCCGTGAACATGATGCCGAAGAAGGGCTTCTCCGAATCCTTGTTCATCCAGTCGATGATCGACTGTGCGGTGCACAGATCACTGTTGTAATCCATATTCGTCAATTGGTCGGAGCTGAGCTTGAAGGTCGGGGTGGTGCATTTCTGCCCACGGAAGTCCTGGATGACATCCAGACCTTTGTTCAGTAGAAACTCGTTCACCCGCTGAAAGCGAGAATCCGCGCTCCAAAAAAAGCCGGTTCGAAAATTGTGCTTGGACAGCGTGTTGGAAATCGTATCCAGCGGCAGATACGGATATTTGGCTGTCATCCCGTAGAACGAGATGTCGTTGTACATCGAGGTCAGCAGCGAGAAGATCGAGTAATGCGTGGAAGGCGCATGCGCGTAGATCTTGTCGAACCGAATGGAATCCGCGGCGTAGCTGTTGATATTCGGCGTCACCGGATACCGCCCGCCAAAGGTCTCGATGTATTTCGACGGCACTGACTCCATCATGAAAATCAGCACGTTCTTGATCGGGTTCGGCGCAGGCGCCTTGAAGCTTGACGTCTCCGGAGGGCGCTCGCCGACGCTGGCGACATCAGGATCATCGGTGCCAGCACTCACGGCAAACGAAACCGGCGTCGCGCTGAACCAGGCCGAGCGGGCAAAATAGACGATTGGATTTTGGATCTTGGACGCCGGTAGCCCTTCCTCACTCACGTGATAGCCCGTGCCGACCAAGGCCACGCCTACAACAGCGACGAGCAGGCCCAGCATAGCTTTGTGACCCACCGAGCCGAGCCGCTGGGAAAGCCTGCCTCCGAGATAGCCAAGAAGCAGTACCACCACGATTGACCCGCAAAGAATAGCCGCGTCCGTCGCATTGAGGGCATCGCCCATGGCGTTCTTGGCGTCTTCATTCTGCAGGAAGTCGCCGTAGACCAGCCATTGGAACGTAAATGGCTCACCGAGCATCTTGACGAGATTGATGTTGGCAAACCCCCAAGCCAGCGCCACCACCACCACAAGATAGAAAAGCAAGACGATCGCCGTTGACGCGAGCCGACCCGCCTTGGCAAGGAAAAGCAGGATTAGCGTTACTGTTGTCAGCGATGCGATGAGGACCAGGTCATAGTAGCTGGCCGCCAATCCAACAGGAATGGAGCTCAGAACACCCTGAAACGTCGTTTGCCGATCGAGGATGACACCTCGGTAGGCTCCGAGAAGCAGCCATGAAAACAGGCTCGTGCAAAGGATGCGCAGCGACATGCGCCGGAAACGCACATCCCGCGTCAAAGCCGCTTTTGTCTTTGCTTCCATCGGGCCGCGTTCAGCCCGGCTCGCCACCTTGCTGCTACCGATACTCATGGAATTTACCCGCCACCGCCGACGACCTGCTGGAAGACATCGCGCACGCACACCAGCCAGAAACCGGCCTGCGCTTTCAAACCCGCGCTCATAAATCGACCCCAGCCAAGAAAGAGTCAACGAAATCAACTGTGAGTTAACTATATCTCTTCAGAACTGGTTAACTCAGAACGATTGGAAGCCACAGAATTTGCCGGACAGGCGACCGTCTTAAACGGCAATGGCGGGCGCAGTGAAACGCCCGCCATTGCTTATTCCAGCACTGGTGACGAGGATCAGCCGCCGCGCAGGCGCGTCGGGCTGAGGCTCGCGACGCTCAAACGCTGCTCGGACGGGCAGGTCGGGAGGAAGCGGCTGGCGTCGGCGTATGTCATAGTGGCGATGGAATTCTTCAGCCCACCGCGCTTAGCGATCCATCCGCGAACCCAGGCAGGATAGTTCTTCATCATGAAGTTCGCGGCCACCTGATTGCCGCGCGCGTCGGCGCCATATGGCAGGTGGAAGCCGAACGAAGCTCCCTGCGTGACGCAGACCTTGCTCATGGGCATCGACAAATAAAGCGTGCAGGCGGAGTCACACGCACCACTGAAGCGAACAAAGCCGCCGCTGCGGCGCATCTTCAGCACGCGGATGGCGTATTCTATCACATAGCCGCCGCGATCACCGCTGATCGTCTTGACATTGGCCGCGCCGGGGTGGATGCGCGGACGCAGCAACTCTTGCGCCGAGCTCGCTGGAATCAACGCGCCCATCAAAGCGAGTGCAGCGAGAAACTTCGTTATCGTTTTCATTTGTGCCTCCTGCTATGGCGGGAACGGTTAGCCGGGAGGGGTAAAGATTGGTTATGCCGTGTCGATAAATTTGTAACAGTCGATTGATTGCGCAGCGGTTTGAAGACTGGTTGACGGCCTTGGTTTACCAAAGATGCAAAAGGATGATCACTGAAAAGTAAATCCGCGCGAGAATAGAATAAGGTGAGCGTGACGGCGTTGCTATCGGGACTTGGTTAAGGGAAGCTTCAATGGCGGTGGAAAGCAAACCGAGGACGCTGCTGATGCCGGGAGCAGCACGTCGGCGCATCTGCATGGTGACGCAGGCGATCGGCCGCCGCGACGCCGAAGACACCACAGCACTTCGCGATCTGGCTGCGCTCTTCGCCAAAGACGGAAACGACGTTACTCTGCTGTGGGTTGCCGGCCGGCAAAAGCTATCCCTGGGCGAGCTAGCGGCGCACCGGAAAGATCTCGACGCCGCCTCCGTGGAGCTCGAGGTCCTCGACCGGTCTGACCAGTTGCTGCCCTCGCTGGCGACGCCCGAGAGCCGCTCGGCGGCATTGCTGCACTATCTCGAGCAGTCCAGTCATGATCTGGTTTATGCGCCTCTCGAGGGCGGGCTGGCCTATTTCACCCTGCTGGCGGCCGAGACCGGCGCATTCGCGGCGCCCCCGGTCGTCGTCATCGCTCGCACCCCGGAAGAATGGGCGCATGAGGCCGACAAAACATTCATGGGCAGCACCGAGGCGCTCGCCATTGCCTACATGGAGAAATACTGCGCCGAGATGGCCGATAGGACGCTCTGTGCCTCGGCCGCGCTGCGCAAATGGATGCTGGCAAAGGGCTGGAAGGTCAGGAAGTCGACCGTGATGCCGATGCTGCCGACTGGGCCCGGCATCGCTCAAAGCTCGCGGCCGGCCTCCGAAGGCGAGAACGGGCGAGAACTCGTCGTTTTTTCCGCCCAGCGGCTCCGCGATGGCCCGACGCTGTTTTGCGACGCGATGGACATCCTCGCACCGTCGGCGCCTGAAGGCCTCACGGTCACGGCGTTCGGTTCGTTCGGCAAGATCATGGGCGAGCACAGCGGCGGGCTGCTGCTGCGCCGCGCCGAACGATGGCCATTCAAGCTTCGGCTTCTGCCTGCCGCGGCCCTGGAGGCGAAGCTCGATTACGCGCTGCGGTGCGGCGCCCTGGCCGTCATACCTGCGTTGGCCGCACCGACCGGCGAGATCGTTACCGCATGCATCGCGGCAGGAGTGCCGTTTGTCGCGACCAACGTCGGCGCCAATTCCGAGGCGTGGAGCGCGGAGGCAAGACAACCGCAACCGGTCGACCCTGACGCCGTCCACCTGGCGGGGGCGATCCGGGACGCGCTCGACAAGCCGCCGCGCCCGCGGCGGATTGGTACGCTCGGCCACCGCCGGCAAGCTTGGCTGGATACACGCAATATTTCGCTGTCGCGGAAAACACGCAGACAGCCGGCGACGTCACCGCTGGTCTCGGTCGTGATTGCTCATCGCAACCGGCCGCTCTACTTGAAACAGGCAATCGCGGCCGTCGAAGCACAGACCTACGACAGGCTGGAGCTGGTGCTTGTCGATGACGGAAGCGATCTCGACCAGGCGAGGGAATTGCTGGACGCACTCGAGCCGATATTCTGCCAGCGCGGATGGAAGATCCTGCGCCGGCCCCACAAACATCTGGGCGCCGCGCGAAATGCAGGCGTCCGCGCTGCGCGTGGGGAACTCATCTTATTCGTCGACGATGACAACGCGCTGTTTCCGGAAGCCGTCGACCATTTCGTAGGCGCCATGGCGAAGTCGGGCGCGGATATCTGCACCGCATTCCAGCTGATCTTCTACGAAGATTTCGTGCCCGACGATCGGGCCGATGGGCTGATCCAATACCTGCCGCTCGGCGGTCCCGACGCGCTCGGCCTGATCGAGAATGTGTACGGCGATGCCAATGCGATGGTGCGGCGATCCGTTTTCTCGCAGATCGGTTTCCTAAGAGAAGAGCCCGGTTATGCCATGCACGACTGGGAGTTCTTCGCGCGAGCATCACTTGCCGGTTTGAAGATCAGGCCGATTCCAAAACCGCTCTACTGGTACCGCTCGAAGCCGGACGGAATGTTCCGAACCTCGAACTGGCAGGACAATCGCCGTCCCATCATCGAAGCGTTCGTGGCAAGCCGGTTTGCTGACGCCGGGCAGCTTTATCAGTTGGCCGTCGCCCAGAACACGGCATCCTCCGAAATCGAAAGCGCGCGAGAAAACCTCAAATACAACCCTGCCAATCGACACTATCTCGCGCTCTGCGATCTCGAACCCAACAGCGACGCGGCGATCCGCAAACTCGCCGCCATTGCCGCGTCTACAGGCCGATCCCGCACTGTGGAGGCCTTGCTGGGAGAAGCCCCGGCCAAGGCAGGTGAAGACATTATCGAAGAGACCGAGGGGGTCGGCTCGTTCAGCCTCGCCCATCAGGCGCTGTCGAGCGCCAGATTGCTCACGCCCCGTATTTCGGAACTTCCGCTGCTGCTCGTGGCGCCGGGGGACGGCGGCATATTCCTGCGCCCACATCAGGATGGGCCGGTCGCCGCATCGCTCGATCTTCGGTTCCCATCCTTCTTCCGCAGGCTGGAAGCGATTGTGGAAGTCGCGCATGCCGATGCTCCGGCGATCGACTTTGGCTTGGCCCTCGCCCGGCCCGATCTGATCATCGACTGCAGCCGAGACATCGCAGCCCAAACGATCGCTTTTTCCGGGTGGACGACCGTTGAGGATAAGTTCGCGCGCCACAGTCTGACCGCAGCGCTTCGCGTGCGGCGCAAGATGCAGCTGTCGATCATCGTGGCGGTTCGGTTCGCGGGTATTCCCAAGGGACCGACCAATGCCTTTTTTCGACAACTGACGCTTTTCAGCAACTGAACGCGCCGCCAGGCCGACATTGCCGTTGTTAAGCTTAACGGCATGTAACTCCCCAGATGCACCTCGGTAACCTCCCGGTAAGGTTGACAAATTACTAACAGCTAATATACTCATCGGCTGGGGTATGTGGCGAAAGGCGTATGTCATGCGTAAAATCCAATCGCTGTTGTTGGGCGGCCTAAGTATTCTCGGGATTAGTGTCGCTTTTTCCAACGCGGCGCAGGCACAAATTGAAGTTGCTCCGGTCAAGGAAGCAGAACTCGCTTGCGAGCAAGCTCTAAAAATCGGAACCATCGAGGCGCTCGAAGACTATTTGCACCGTTATCCGAACGCACCGACGGCTTGCAAAGCGCTGGCTCTCAACAGCCTGTCGCAATTTGCGGCGGGTGGCGGCCACAACGGTGGCGGGGACGGCGGACACCGCTACGGCGGTTGAGCGTCGTCCGCAGCTTGCGGCTCAACAAATCGTCACGTTTAGGTGGACGCGGTGCCGCGTGACCGCGGCTCAGCCATTTGCGCGACGTAGTGGGCGTATCGGTCCGAAGTTCTCATCCAGCCGAGTTCAACAAGTTGCGCGGCGTCGCCTCGGTAGCGGACGGACCGGCTGTTTCGAAGCGAGAGTTTCGGATCGCGCTCTAGAGCTTCCATATAGGCAGCGCGCTCTTCGAGCGTTTTTTCCTTCAGTTGCACGTTCTCAGTCAGCGAGGACGCCGATTTCTGGTGGAAACCCCAGACGAACTTGAAGTGCAAGAGAGCGACACGCAGTTCGCTGAACCGTACCTTGGTAATGGTGTGCTGGGCCGCTTGGTAATAAGTGCTCCTACTCCACCGGACGATCGAGACCTTGGTCAGGCACGGCGGAAAAGTCTGCTTGAAGCGGCCCTGCCAGAAAGCGCGCTCGCGGACCCCGCCGAACATCTGTTCCGGGGGATACAGGCCGTCTCGCGCGCGCAGCCATCCCGGCTCCGGATCGAAAAAAGGGGAAGCATCTACAAGAGGGATCTTGCCATCGTACCTGCAATCGGCCAGCGGGCCGTCGGCATACATGTCGATCATAGACCCGATCACCGCCTCGGCGCCGGTCGAATCGAGGTAGCTGAGAAACCGGCGCAGGTCGACGCGTTCGAAATCAGGATAGACGAGAAGTTCGTCGGCATCGACCGACAGGCACCAGTGGCCGGAACCATAGACGCGCATCAGGGTGTTGATCCAATGCGGCGGGGTGATGTTCTCGGCGAAATGCGAGCCTCCAGTATGGAAGCAGTGGCTGTCCGGCTGCTCGAGTATCAGCTCTCGCGTGCCATCAATGGAGCCGTTGTCGAGAAAGAAGAACCGATCGACTCCGAGGCCGCGATAGTGCGCGAGAAGATGTGGCAGCAATATCGATTCGTTGCGTAGCGCAACGAAGCACAGGATCTCCTCCTTCCGCATGTCAATGGGACGATCGTCCAGCCGTTCAAGGTGTTTTGGAGATCGATTGGCAAGCATGGAACGTCGTCAATCCGGATTGCGAGGAGGCAAGCGAACGCCGGCAATTATCCCCGATAGACAATTATCAAAGTGTTATCCTCCTGTTGGCAAGACTGCCGACTTGCGGCGAATGATCAAGGGGGACTGATTGAGCGTTGATTCAAAGGCAGGCGCGACGTCCGCGCCGAAGCGGAAGTCAAGCCAGAAACCCCGCAGGGTGTGTGTCGTTTCCGAAGTCGAGTTCGGCTCGACTGTGACCGCAGATCCAGCGTCGGCGACATATGCGCTGGCGCAGCATCTGGCGAGAATGGGCGACACCGTCACATTGTTGTGGGTGCCGACCCCGTTTGGCGGCCAGCCTGACGACCAGGAAATCGCAAGGATTGCCAAATGGTGTTTTAATAATTTCCTAGTACGGCTCGAACTGCTGCCGCCCTCCCCCGAATTGCTGCGCGGGCTGGAGTCCAGCGACAAGAATTCGGTAGCCGTGTATCACTACCTCAAGCAGAACCCTTTCGACGTCGTCTATTTCGCGCTTGAAGGTGGATTGGCGCATTTCCCGACAGTTGCCAAGCGCACGGGTGTCTTTCCCGATCCTCCCACTCTGGTGGTGCTCGCGCACGAGCCGCTGATGTGGAATCTGGAGGCGAATGTCAAGGCGGTCGAACGCAAGGAGCAAATGACCGTCGCGCATATGGAAAGGACTTCCGCCGAGACCTGCGACCATCTCGTCGTCACCGGCCAGTCCTTGCTGGACTGGATGACCAAGGCGGGATGGGAACTGCCGGCCAGTCATCACCTCGCGACGCCGCTGGAACCGGAGGAGTGGCGTTCGAACTTCACCGATCAATACAGGCCACGGCAACGGCCCGCCGCCGAAGTGATCCATTTCTCGGGAACCGAGGCGCGGGGTGGATTGACGCTGTTCTGCGACGCGGTCGACCGGCTGGCCGACAGCGGCGTGACCGACCTGACCGTGACGATCGTCGGCGCGTTCGGTCATGTGCTCGGCGAACATTCTGGCGGCATGATCGTGCGTCGCGCCCGGCAATGGCCGTTCAAGTTGAATCTCTTGCCAATTCGTGACGAGTCCGAGATCTTCCGCTATCTACGGCAAAGCCATGCGCTCGTGGCTATCACGCACTCGGCCGCGCAGCTTCCGCTGGACGTGGTGACGTGCCTCGACGAGGAAATCCCCTTCATCGCGACGGATGTCGGCAGCATAAGGGGGCTGCTTCAGCCGAAATCCGCCGACGCCGTCATGATGCAGGCGTCGCCGTCAGCGATCGCGGCCAAGATCGCGTCAGTGCTGGAGGGCGGCGCGTTCGGTCCGGCGAAGCCCTTGCATGACAGGGACGCGCGCGAGAAGGCGTGGAGCAAACTTCACGTCATGATTAGCCGGCAGCCCGCCAAAGCGGCCGGCCGCGGCCGGAGCCGCCTGCCGCTCGTCTCGATCATCACGGCGCACTACAATCGGGCGCGGCTTTTGCCGCAGGCGATCGCATCGGTCCGACGTCAGGACTACCCCAATATCGAATTGATCGTCGTCGACGACGGCAGCACCGATCCGGAAGCAATCCGCCTGCTCGCGGAAGTCGAACCCGAGTTCGAGCAGCGCGGCTGGCGCATCATCCGGCAGAAGAACGGCTTCCTCGGCAAGGCCCGCAACACCGGCATTCGCGCCGCCAAGGGCTCCTTGGTGCTGTTTCTTGACGACGACAACGCGCTGTTCCCGGAGGCGGTCAGTACGTTGGTGGCCGGCATGCTAAAGTCCGGTGCAGATATCTGCACGACATTTGCCAAATGGCTCAACGAGCCCTTCGTGCCGCCGGACACCCAGAGCGGCTATATGCTCTACTTCCCGGTCGGCGGCCCGCCGGACATCGCACTGATCACCAATCCATATGGCGACGCCAACGCGATGTTCCGGCGCGAGGTATTTGACAAGATCGGGTACCTCAACGAGGAGCGCGGCTTTTCGGCGAGTGATTGGGAATTCTTCCTGCGCGCCGATCTGGCGGGCCTCGAGATCGTCACGGTCCCGGAGCCACTCTATTGGTACCGGTCATCGCCGACGGGCATGAACCGCAATGCCGGGTGGCTGAGGAACCGCCGGCCGATCATCAATGTGTTCAGAAAGCATAATTTCGCGCATACCGAATTGTTCGTTCAACTCGGCATCAGCTCGAACACCGCAAATCACGAAAAAGATCTCAACCTCTGGAACCTCGAACTGCGGGTCAACGACGACCGGTATCTGCGGCTGAGCGCCGCTTCCGCCAACTCGGCGGACGCGATGCAACTGCTGGCGGAGATAGCGGCGCGGGAAGGCAGGACCGATACGGCGATTTCGCTGCTCGCCCGCGCTGGGCGCTCCGATTTCACGCTGGGCGTCGTCGACCTGCTCAATGCCGCCGCCGAGGAGACAGTGCCGGAACTCCATTCCTCGCTTTACAGCGAGCGCTACCTGTCGGCCGAAGCGCTGCGCCGCGCCCATGTCGGCTCGCATCCACATACCGATGCGGATCTGCTGAGCTATGTCGAACAATCGCCGGACCAGCTGTTCGTTCAGGCCACAGGGAACACCGTCTCAATGGCGCTGCTGAAGGGCGTATGTCCGGCCGGCACGATCAGTGCGAACTGTTGGATCTATCTCGACGAGGCGCTGACAGGACCCGCGCAGTTTCAGATCGCAATCGTGGACGCTGAAAACGAGACTTTCGACCAACTCGCCCGCCTCCTCGACGATGGTGGCGGGAACGGTTGGGCCGACATCAGCCGCCCGCACGAAGCCCGCGAGATCGCGGCGGTCCTCAATTCTCCCGCAGCCAGCAGACGCGACCTGCTGCTTGCCGTCAGATGCGTCGGCAATCGGCCGGACGCAAAGGTGCTTGGAGGCTTTTCGGCCATCCACTTCCGCAATGTCGTCTCGACCGGCGCGAAGCACCCGCGCCTCAACGCGCCGCAGCAGCGGCAACGCGCGCGCCGGCTGATCGGTGACGAGTTGAAGCGTTGTACGCTTGTGACCAACTATCCTACGGAGTTGCCGGTGCTGCTCGTATCGGATGGCGGCATCTTCCTGCGGCCAAGCACGCATGGTCCCGTGGTGGCCGCGCTAAATTCCACGTTTCCGGCTTTTGCCAGGAGTGTCATCGCAACGGTGGAAATCGCTCACGAGGATGCGTCGCCTTTCGAGTTCGCCATGGCGCTTGGCAAACAGGAAGAAAAACTGGTCTGGAAACATGACGCCCCGGTCGGCGCCTTGGCGTTTTCCGGATGGACGCGCGTTTCGAGACCGTTCGAGTTGCATGATCTGAAGGTTTCAGTCCGCGAGATCGATCGCAAATGGCTGACGATCTATCTGGCCGTCCGGCTGCCGCGTGGTTCGAAACCGATGCCGTCCAATGCGTTCTGGCGCAAACTGCTGCTGATCTGGGATTGACGAGCGGTCGTCAATCGCGCGACCGTGACCGGGGCTTGAAGAATAACAGAGCGCGCAAGCGTGGAGGGTGGAGACGAATGAGAGCCGTTATCTGTATTTCCCTTGGTCTGCTCTTTGTCGCGATCAGCGGTTCATTCTTCACGGCGGCGGCGCAGGAGCGTGATCTCGGACCCAAATGCACCGAGTGGAACTCGTACCGCGTCCTGTTCAAGAAGGATGATGGCAAGATCTCCGACGAAACCGCAAAGGGCCTGGCGGCCTTCGTCAAGGAGACGGGGCATGATTGCGGCTACAGACTCTATGCGACCGCGAGCAAGGAAGGGGGCTACGACAAGGCTGACGGCATCGCCGGTCGCAGGCTTAGTGCGACCCGCGACTTCCTCAAAGACCAGGGCGTTAAGCCTGAGATGGTGCTGGCGCTTTCGCATTGGGTCGACGACAGTGTCGCCGATACGAACCAGGCGCGGAGCGCCATCCTGTATACTCTGCCGAAGCAAGGGATTTCGTGCCGGCAGTATGAAAAACGCAGCCCTGTCCAGATCGCGCTCTTCTTCAACAGCAAATCGTCGGTGATTTCATCAAAGGTCAAACGCGCCCTCAATAAATTCGCTGCCAGCATCAGGGATACGCGCTGCAATGTGGAACTGACGGCAATGGCCGCTAAGGAAATCGCCGGCACCGATGCCGCCAAGACGAACAAGGGGCTGGCCAAGCAACGGGTCAAGGCAATCATGGACATCCTGACCGCTGCCGGCATCGAGAGCGATCGGCTGATCGACACGAATGTGGACTATGTCGGCGACAAGAAGCCGAACACCGCGAAAAACCGCATGGCTACAGCATCGCTGATGTAGGTCCATTGGCGTGCCTTGCCTATCGGCGGGCGTCGCAGTCGACACCAACACACTCACGGTCCGACACGGTTCTCTCACCTTCCATTAGTCTAGATGAACGAGGACCAGCAACCGCTTGCTGAAACTCATTGCTGCAAATAGCTTCGGGGCAACGGACAGCTGTCTTCGCGAATGCCAATCCCAACGCTGGGCGGCTGCGAAGAGCAGGACCAGCTTTAACTTCTGCGAGGCGTTGTCTGACGCATGTAACCAAATCCACCTCTCCGCGCGGCCTGTTCAACCGGCCGCGTGACCGCCGTTCGCCAACTATCACCAGCTCGGCGGCCCAGGCGGATTAGATGCCCTCTGGGGTTGGCCGCTCGCCAGAGCCCAATCTCACAGCTTCCGCAATAGTATTTATCCCGGCATCGCTCACAATTGCGATATACAATGGGCGAAGCGGATTTGACAATTTGACCCAATACCAGGGAGCGAATAATTGAGTGATCAAAACGAAGGCGTGACGGCCGATCTGGTCGCGCTGACGGCAGACATTGTCTCTGCCTATGTCAGCCAAAATGGCGATTATCTGGTTGAAAAACCCAAAGTGAGATAGGAATATGATCCTGCCAGGCCGGCAATTTTGTACGCATTATACCAAGCCCGCGTTATCCTCTAGGAAATCCATGACGCCGCTCTAGGTGGGGCGGAATGGCGCTCTATTATTTCCACCTCGACAACAACGGAACGAGCTTCCCTGACGATGGGGGCACAGAGTGCCAGGACGTTGCCGTTGTCAGGGATGAAGCAATCAATTTACTAGCAGAGATGACGAGAAACGCGCTTCCGGATGGCGATGACCACAAGCTGGTGATCGTAGTCAAAGATGGCGGCGGTGATTTGGTTTTTCGAGCCAGCATCCTTTTTGAGGTTGAAACGGGGCGTCTGTCGGCGCCACCACCCTCGCCAGACCATGGAACCGTGGGAACCTGACGACTACTTCAACATAAGCGCGCGCCTATATCAGGAACGGGCGGTGGTACATATTGACAATCTTCGCTCAGACATCGAAGAGACGCGCCGCATAATCGAGGAATCCCGCAAGCTGCTAGACAGGCTTGCCGCCAAGTCAGGCGCTATCGTCCCGTAGGCCCAGAAAGGAAAGCCCCGGCACTTGGGTCTGCACCGGGGCCTTTAGGCATGTACGAGATACATCAGCATGTCCGCTTATGAGCATGTGCTGATATGATGAAGGAAGGGTGAATGCCGGCACTGCCGAGTGTTCCACCGCGTAAGCTTCCGTTAATAAATCAACCTTCTCAAACATTTAACCACAGCCTGCAACTCTATTGCCGGGGAGTATTGCTATGAACAAGTTATTCTTCGGCGATAACCTTGACGTTTTGCGTGGTCAAATCAAAGATGAGAGCGTTGATCTTGTCTACATGGATCCGCCATTTAATTCGAATGCCACCTACAACGTGCTGTTCAAAGAGCGCGAGGGCATACCATCGGAAGCCCAAGCGGAGGCATTCAGAGATACTTGGGGTTGGGGTCCGACAGCCGCTGTTGCATATGATGAAGTTGTGCGCGGCGGCGGGGATACCGGGCTGCTAATTAGATCGTTTCGCGCATGGCTCGGCGACAACGCAATGATCTGGCAATGATGGCCGTCCGGTTGGTCGAATTACGTCGGGTCTTAAAACCAAGCGGGTCGCTCTACCTTCACTGCGATCCAACCGCGAGCCACTACCTAAAGCTTCTGCTCGATTCCATATTTGGGCACGAGTGCTACCGGAACGAAATCGTATGGAAGTGCAAAGCCGGACGCGGCGAAACCAACAACGCTGCAATCCGGTTCGGGGTCAGCCATGACGTACTGCTGTTCTACGCGCGGTCTCGCCAGACGCCGTTTCACAGGCAATACCGCCCCAATAACCCTGCTTACATCGCGACCAAGTTTGTACACGTTGATAAGGACGGGCGACGGTATCGGCTCGACAATCTGATAGCCAAGAGGCTGAAGCGCTTCGACTTGCGCTCGGTTAGTGAGCCTTCCGCGCCGTGTGCGCGGTCGCGTCTCGTCCCTGATCGCAGCGTTGCCTCCTGTGCAGAATCATCGGCGCTATGAGCATAGCATGTCGCGCGGCGCCTAGGTGTTGAGGCAGCTATGTCCGCGTCTGGTAGGCGGAAAACGCCAGTGAAGTGACCGAGATGCGCGTCACTGCCGTTAGCAACCGCTTCGAGAATGAGGAAGGACGGCAGTGCGCTGGAAGGGGCCAGGCTTCCGTTCACTTGCTATGCGTTGAAATGTGCATATATTGTGCGTATGAGCGGTCGGAGAATTGTCATGGCCCACGCACAGCTAGCACATTCCACGGTGATCTCGGGCTTTGTCGATAGCTTGCAGGAGCCGCGCACACCCTATATCTCGCCGAAGCGCCTGTCGGAGGCGCTGGGCGTGAAGGTCGCCAATTTGGCCCAGTTGACGGGCGTCCACCGCAACACGCTTCGTAATCCGTCATCGGAGCGCTTGCAGGGTCGGATGCGCGAAATGGTCAAGGTGATCTCGGCTGCGACGGAACTCACTGGCGACGTCGACAAGGCGATCTACTGGTATCGCAACGAACCGATCGCCGACTATGGCCATCGCACGGCGGCCGAACTCGTCGCTCACGGTGAGGTCGAAGCGGTTCTGGCCTTCATCCGGGATCTCGAGAATGGGGCGCGCGGGTGAAAGTTACCCGCGTCGGCCCCGCCGAGATCTTCCATCGCTATCTGACACCCAAATGGGCTTTCCTGCCCACGAGCGGTGCAGGCGCGGCGATGGACGGCGGTCGTTTCAACCGACCCGGCATCGAAGCACTTTACCTGTCCCGTTCGACGCAGACAGCGCTGGAGGAATACAAGCAGGGCGCCAGCATCACGCCGCCAGCCACCCTTGCGGCGTACAAGATCACGCTCGCCGAGGTGGTCGACCTTTCACAGGGGTTCGACCCGGATACTTGGGATGGCTCGTGGAAGGAGTGGGATTGTGCCTGGCGCCAGGCCGCTCGCATCGACAAGAAGATCCCGCCATCGTGGAAGCTCGCGGACCTGGTCGTCACGGCCGGGCTTCGCGGCATCCTGTTCCCATCGCTGCGTCACGCCGGCGGCACCAATCTGGTGATCTTTCCGGCCAATCTTGTCGACGGCGATCATGTCGCGGTTCACGATCCCGATCACCGGCTGCCGCATGACCAGTCGTCCTGGTCCTGAGTCATCGACTGTCTCTGTGGTCGCATCGCGACAACGCCCCGCTCATGGCACCTGGTCCTCAACGATATCGTCCTCGCCCTCCCGATTCGCCAACCCGGCTGGAATACCGCCGGCGAGCAGCTTCTCCTTCGACAGCAGTCCTGCGTCCTCGAGCGCCTCGAAATCCGGCAGCTGGCGCAGCGTGTCGAGGCCAAAATGGGACAGGAAGGTTTTCGTCGTCACATAGGTATAGCGCCCGGCTGCGGGCTGCGCGGCCCCGAAGCGATGAGGTCCTGCGCGCGCAGCACGCCGATCAGATCGCGCGACACCTCCTTGCCGAAGAAGGAAGACAGCTCGCCACGGGTGATCGGCTGGAAATAGGCAATGCACATCAGCACGAGTACCTCCGACTGCGACAGTTCTTTTGTCCCCTGCCCCGCCGTGCCGAAGGCTGCATGGATGGCGTCGCCAAAAACCTTTCTGGTCCGGTGCTGCCAGCCGCCGGCGACCGCGACCAGCTCATAGGGGCGGCCGGCGAGCTCGGCGCGAATGTCCTCGATGATCAGCTCGATATTGCAGTTTCTTCCCACCACCCGCGCGAGGACATTACGTGTCACCGGTTCGCTGGCGGAAAAAATCACCGCTTCGACCCGACCCATCCATTCGCGCCAGTGCAGTTCCGACGGCAGGTGCTCGAGCTCGGTGTCAAGCAGTGCCGGCTGAACGTTTGGCTTCCGGTGGGCAGACGCTTCGCTCATCCCTACAACCCAAACAGCCGAAAGCTGGTGCGGCCGGAGAGCTCGCGCACTGCCTCGAGTTGTTGCAGCCGATCGAACAGACGGCGCGCCGCAAAGCGGGACAGGTTTTTGGTCGTCAGCGATCCGGAGACGGCGTCGTCGTCGAGCAGTCTTTGGATCACATCGCCCGCCCCCTTTGCCCTGAGCCTCGGTGCGATGGCGATGAGCCTTTCGGCACGATGCGACAACTCGGCGGCCAACCGACAAGCGTCCGCGGCGGCCGCAACGAGCGCGATGCAAACCGCTCGCTCAAAATTCTTGTCTCCGGGCCGGATGCGCCGGCCACCACCGGCCCCGCCACGGAAGGCCGGCTCAAAAACCTGCCCCATCAGGAGCGGCAGCGGGCGCGGCCAGCCTAGGCGTTGCGCCAGTACCAGGTCGGCGAGCCACCAGCCAAAGAGCTCGGCATCGGGACGTATGGCGACGACCTCAGCGGCGATCGCCGCGGCGTCGAACGGCGCCGACCGCTGGGATACCGCGAGTTTTTCGATCTGCGTGCAGAGGTCGGCGAGCGCGTCGCCGTCCCAATGGAGGCCAAGCTGGTCGAATATCTTCCCGAGCCGGCCGGGCGTAGCGGCGGGCGGCTGCCTGGCCAACTGCCGCCAGGCGCCAAAGACGGCGCCGGCGGGACCGGGATCAGCACCTGGGGGACGCAAATGCCAGGCATCGCGCAAGGCGGCCGCATCCTCGGCCCGGCCAGCGAGCCGCATGCTGGCGGCGGCGCAGCTAAGCGCCAGCCGTCGACCTGGCTGAAGCTGGCCCGCATCGGCCATGGGCCGCTGTTTCGTCGGGTCACCGGCCAGGGCAAGTCGGTTGGCGCCGAGCGGCTCAACGACCAGGAAGTTGCACGATTGGTCAAGCGCACGGCTTTGGCCGCCGGTGTGCGTGGCGATCTGTCGGAGGGCGAGCGCGGGCGAAAATTCGCCGGCCATTCGCTGCGCGCCGGGCTTGCCTCCTCGGCAGAGGTGGATGAACGCTACGTTCAAAAGCAACTCGGCCATGCCTCCGCCGAGATGACGCGCAAGTATCAGCGGCGCCGCGACCGCTTTCGGGTAAACCTCACCAAGGCGTCGGGACTCTAGAAAAGCCCCACCCTCCCCGCAGCGACCCGTAGGGGAGGCGATCAGATCGACGCGTCGTCAAGCACAGCGATCGCGGCGTCCAGACTGTCGGCGGCCGACGCTTCGTAGTCTGGCATGATCATCAACTGCGCGATGGCCCGGCTAACGAATTCCGGATTAAGCCTTTCCAACCGTTCCCTGGTGCGCGCGACCTGTTGCGGAAACACGCGCAAGGCATCGACGACTGCGCCTCGTTGCGACCGGGCTGCTGCTGCAATGTCGAAGATGTCGCGGGGCCTGGCTTCGGATCCACGATAGTAGACCTTCTTGGCAATGATTTCGGGAATGGTCTCGAGCCGCACCGTCCTGCTTTCAACGTCGCGCGTATCGAATGGGGCCTTTGTCAGCGCGCCGGCAACGATGAAGTCGATTTCGCCGATTCCTTCGAAGGCGAACTTTTGATATCGCAGCCCGTCACCCTGATAGTCCGATGGCATCAGGTCAAAGCGCAGACGGCTCCTGGAAGGGTCAACGAATCCGAGCAATTGAGGATCGTCGAGGAAGATATCGATGTCGTGGCTTTCGCGATGGCTGATCTGGATCATCATAGCCGTCCCACCGCCAAACGACCATTCGAAGTCGTAACCGCGGGCATTCTCCCGAAGCTGGTCAATCAGATCTACGGCGATGCTAAAAAGCCGCCGCCATTCGGAAGGGCGCCGGCTGTCGCGTCCAGCCATTACGCGGCGAGCGGATAGCTCTCGCCGGACCAGGCAGAGAACTTGGCGGCAAACGCCTTCAGGTCGTCGACCGCGATGTGGTGCGCGGTTGCGAACTCGACTTGCTGGGCAAGAGGGACCTCGCCGAGAAAGGCGCTAATATGGCCGGGATGCTGCTTGGCCAGATCGATATCAGCAAGGCAATGCGCCAGCGCCACGTCGTCCAGTTGATCACTGTAGGGCGCGTTCACCGTCGTCAGGACTGAACCTAGATGCTTGCTCATGATGCGTGCAAGATATAGTCGTTTCAGCCTTGTCGCAAGTTGCCACCCTCTTCCGCACCCACCGGCGGTCTGCGACGTCAGCGTTGTTCTCGTGAGCGAAATCAGCCAAAATCGCCTCCAAGATCTCCGACGACGACGCACGGCGTTCCCTTGACGAAAAAAAGCGCGGATTTCCCACCGACCGGAGCCCGAGAGTGACGGGGCATCACCGCCTCCGCCTTTGGCCCGACCGGTCCCGGAGTCGCCGACTTCGTGCAGATCTGGCTCGGCCGCGAGATCGAGTTTCTGGCCGGCGCGGTGGTCGATCCCGACTATCGTCCCGGCAAAGTCGACGATCTGTTCGAGCCGACCTGGGTTTTGCGCGGTTCCGCGGTCGAGACACAACAGCTCGCAGGGCCAGTCTACGGGTGCGCGGCCGCTCCGGCGGCGGCATCGTCCACATGCGCAGTTTCCTGTCGCGCCGGACGCGCATCGAGCGCGAGCTGCGCGAGGCGCAGCGGCCGAGCTGGAAAACCGTGTCTTCCGCCAGGTCGGGGCAGACGGCACGCGCGACACCGTGTTTTTCGACGCCAATCCCGAGGGGTTCGATTTCGTGCCGCGCGAAAACCGCTTTTTTGTTGCCTGGGAGCGATCGAGTGCGGCCGCCGACCGCATCTTTGCGCACTGGGCCTTCGACATCCACGACCTTGAGGATCGCGGCCGGCGCGAGATCGGCTTTATCCCGTGGCCGCTCAAAAATACGGAATTGTCCTTCGCCTGTCATGCTTTGGACTGCAGCGTCGGACCGCTAACTGTCCCTAATCGCTTCACAGTCATTTGTAATTCAAGAACTATCAGACATGGCCCGGGGGTTTTAGAGAAGCACTTGAGCCAGCACTAAACCTTGAGACCTTAAATAATCCTGATGGGCTTATATACCGATACTCATTCGATCGTTTCTTCGATCACCTCGACCAAATCGACGCAATGATTGAAAAGGGGCTGTTTAAGGCAGCACATGTCGCATCGTTGGAATATTATTGGGACAAGATCATGAATTATCGATATGCGACATCCGACGCAAAGCGAGCGACCACGTCTCTCCCTTTTGTCGAGCAGTTTGGGTATCTTGGCGTAGTGCGGCTTCGTGAAAGAATCAAAGAATCTAACGGAAGATCTCGACTACTCAAACTTTTTTCAGGCATTTAGCCGCGTGGCGGATACTGAGGTCCTACCGATCGCATTGAGTTCATATGGGCAAGGAAACGACTGCGATGGAGCCGCAAGCGGACTATCAGTTTTCCGAAAGCAGACTTCTCCTAGAGGGCTAATGCTTCAGGATCTGGCTTAGGAACAACTTCGTTCGATCGTGGCGCGGTCGGGCGAAAAACTCGTCAGGCGTGCCCTGTTCAACAATTTGCCCAGCATCCATGAAGATGACGCGGTCGGCCACGGCGCGAGCAAAGCCCATCTCATGGGTCACGCAAACCATGGTCATGCCATCGCGGGCCAGCCCGGTCATCGTCTCAAGCACCTCCGAGACCATTTCCGGGTCGAGAGCGGAGGTCGGCTCGTCAAACAGCATGACATCGGGTTTCATGCACAGGCTGCGGGCGATCGCTACCCGCTGCTGCTGGCCGCCGGAGAGCTGGACGGGGAACTTGTTCGCCTGTTCTGGAATGCGGACCCGTTCCAGGAACTGGAGAGCGGTCTTGCGCGCTTCCGCGGCCGAAACGCCTTTGACCCACATTGGCGCGGCCATGCAGTTCATCAGAACCGTCATATGCGGAAACAGATTAAAGTGCTGGAAGACCATGCCGACGTTCGAGCGCACGGCCGCGACGTTGCCCATCTTGCCATGCAGGGCAACGCCGTTGACGACGATATGGCCGGCCTGATGCGCCTCGAGGCGGTTGAAGCAGCGGATCAGTGTCGACTTGCCCGAACCGGATGGTCCGCAGATGACAATGCGTTCGCCTTTGTGGACGGTCAGGTTGATCTCCTTCAGCGCGTGGAACTGGCCGTACCATTTGGACACGGCCCTGGCTTCAATGATGGCTTGGGCGGTCATCGCACCTTGCTCCTGGCATAGTGACGCTCGATCCGGGACTGGATGAGTTCGAGGCAGATAGACAGCATCCAATAAATCATGGCGGCCGAGATCAGCATTTCCATGTGCTGGAAGGTCTTCTGGCCGAGCGTGCGTGCCAAGAACATCAATTCCCAAACGCCGATGACGGATACCAGCGAGGAATCCTTCAGCATCGAGATGAACTGGTTGCCCGTCGGCGGAATGATGACCGGCAATGCCTGCGGCAGAATGATGCGGCGCATGGTCAAGGCGAAACCGAACCCCATGGAGCGCGAAGCCTCCCACTGGCCGCGATCGATACTCTGGATACCGGAGCGGAAGATCTCGGTCATGTAGGCGCCGTAGCAGAGCGACAGCGCCAGGATGCCGGCAGGAACCGCATTGATCACGAAGCCAAGCTGCGGCAGTCCAAGATAGATCAGGTAGACCTGCATCAGCAGCGGCAGGCCGCGGAAGAAGGAGGTGTAGAAGCTGGCGATGGCGTAGGCAAAGCCATTGTTCGAGAGCTTGGCGACGGCGCCCCCCACCGCGATGACCGAAGCGATGACGATGGAAATCGCCGAGACATAGAGCGTGGTGACGACGCCCTGGCTGATCAGGAACGGCAGTTTCTCGCGGATGAAAGGCAGGCTGAGATGGAACGTTTCGAAGAAGCCGATGAACAGCAGCAGCAGCTCCAGCCAGACGATGCCGATCTGCAGCTTGAGCGGCGCGAAGCCGATTAGCACGACGTTCAACGTGAAGATCACCGCTATGGCGAAGCCAATGGCAAAGCGCCCGTAGAGGCCGCTCGTCGACGGTTCGCCGATTACCGGACGCATGAGTTCGGCAAAGCTGGTGCCCGACATGTTGAAAGCCATGAAGACGAGCAGAACGATGCCGAAGATCGTCGCCACGAACCAGGGCTTGTGAACGAGGACTTCGGCCTCGACGGTATCCGGATAGAGCATCTTTGAGCACCGGCGGTTCGGCGGCCTGCCACGGATGGCCGCCTTTGAAGGGCTAGTTCGTCTTCGAATAATCCTGGCCGTACCATTTTTCCGAGAGCTTGCTCAGCGTGCCGTCCTCCTTCATCGCTTTCACGGCGTCGGCAATCTTGGCCGACAGTTCCGGATCGCCATGCTCAATGGCGATCGCCAGTGGCTCGTAGAACACCGGATCGCCGATCTGCTTGATCGGATAGCCGGCCTTCACCGCGTCGAGGATGGATGGCAGCGACGAAACCACCGCGTCCAGGCGCACGCCGTCCCCGAGGCGAAGGTCGTCGAAGGCCGTCGTCGAGTTCTCGTACGAGTGGACCTCCTTCGGGTTGAGCTTGTACTCGAAGGCCGGCGCGCCGGCGGCGTCGAGCGTCAGATCCTTCTTCGCATAGGCTTCGAAGGTGGACGTGCTGGTGGCGCCAACCACCTTGCCGTCGAGGTCGGCCAGGGTCTTGGCCTTGCTGTCCTTGTGCACGGCGACCGCGGCCGGCGTGTAGTAGTACACCGCCGGGAAATCGAAGATTTCGGCGCGCTTCTTGGTTGGCGTCATCGAGCCGACATGCATGTCCCAGCGCCCCGCCCAGTTGCCGGCGGTGATGATGTCCCAGCCAGGCGTGACGAATTCCACCTTGACGCCGAGATGCTTGCCGATCGCCTTGGCCACGTCGACGTCGAAGCCGTCGAGTTCATTGTTGGCGTTCACGAAGGATTGTGGCGCCCAGTTGGCGTCCGTCGCAACCTTGAGCGTGCCTGCCGCGGTCACGCGGTCAAGCACCGCGCCGGCGTGGGCAGGATATGCGCTGAACGCAAGCGCCAGCGTGGCCATCGCCATTTGTCGTCTGTTCCAGAATGTCATTTGCGTGTTCCCTTGTTGTTGTTCAGTCCATGCGCTCATGGCCGTTCAGACGGTCATGACTTCGCAATCCCTTGCCGACGAGATCGGCATCCTCCGGATGGCTCTCGGATTTAGTGATGCCAGCGCCGGTCCGGTCTTCCGCTGCCGCGGAGGATGTCTGCAGCCGTCATTCCCTCGCTCACGGGGAAAGCTTTGGCCTCTTGCTAGCGAAGTGCCGCCCGGCGCTTTGAACAAAACACCCTCACCAGCTCCGCGAAGACCGCTAACCATGCGCAACAGCTCCTCTCGCGCGATCGACGCCCAGCAGGAAGTCGGCCATCGTTTCCGCGACGAGGGCCGGCGCCTCGATCAGGATCGAGTGGCGAAGCCTGGGCAGAATGGCGATTTGCGAACCTTGGACCTGTTCGTGCATCAGCCGCGCCATGCGCGGACTTGACCCCTGGTCGTCGGCGCCTGTCACGATCAGGGTTTGGCAGGTAATGCGGTCGAGGATGCCACCGAAATCGGTTTCGGCGAGAACCCGGTAGGCAGCGGCATAGCACTCACGGTCGTTCTCGGCGTCGCGCCGGCGCAGTTCCGCGATGATCTCAGGGTTCCTGTTCTGAAAATCCTCCGTCAGCCAACGCGACAGCGAGGCGGTGTGATGCGCCGAGGCGTCGCTCGCCATCAGCGCCGCCAGCCGGCCGCGCACGGCGTTTCGCTCCTCTGGCGTCCGGCCTGCGACCGTCGACAGCAGCATCAATTTTTGCAGGCGTTCGGCATGCGACAGCGCGAGGCGCTGCGCGATCAAACCGCCCAAGGAAAACCCTGCCAGATTGAAGGTGGAAAACCCCAGATGATCGGCCAACGCCAGCGTCTCGCCGACGAAAGCATCGATCTCGTAGCGGCCCTTGACCCGGCTTGAGCGGCCGTGGCCGCGCAAATCGAAGGTAAGGACCGCGAAGCGATCTTTCAGCCGCTCGGCCACGCCATTCCAGGCTTCAAGGTAGGAGCCGACGCCATGGATGCAGACCAGCGGCACGCCGCCTTCGCCTTCGAGGCGCCAGTTGAGCAGCACGCCTTCGACGTCGAGTTGGCCGGAGCGCGCCATATCAGGCCCTCGCCGCCTGGCGCGTCTTGTCGCGCTCGCGCACGGCAAAGACCGGCATCACCTCGTCGACCCAGAGCTTGATCGTCTTCTTCTGCAGCTCGAACGGCAGGTTGAACGTCAGGCCGAGGCAATATTGGTCGACGCCCGCCGCCTCATAGTCGAGCAGCTTCTCGACTACCTCGTCCGGCGTGCCAAACATGAGGTTGCGGCGGATGTTTTCGGGATTGTAGTTGTCCTTGCCCTTGACGCTGTCGTAGGGCACGGCTTCGGGAAAGCCGCTGCGCACCGTGCCGATGTTCTGGAATAGGTTCTCGAAAGCGCGGCCATAGTCGATGGCATGCCCGACCGCGATCTCCCAGTCCTGCGCCCGTTCGTAGACGCAGGTGCGACGCTGCATCATCAGGCGCGGCCGGTCCACCTCCGGATGATCGGCGACGGCCTTGCGGAATTTCTCGCCGAGCACGGCGATCTCCGCCGCCGGCTGCGAGAGCGGCGTCGACAGGATCGAGGCGCCGATGCCGACCGCCCAGTCGAATGTGCCCGGGTCTCGAGCGGCCACCCAGATCGGCGGGTGCGGCTTCTGCAGCGGCTTCGGCACGCCGGCGGCCGCAGGAAACTTCCAGTAGTGACCATCATGGGCATAGTCATCGGCCCACAGCCTCTTCACCGCCGGCACCAACTCCTTGAGATAGGCGACGCCTTCCTGCTGCGGCATGCCGCCGGCCATGCGGTCGAATTCATACTGATAGGAGCCGCGCGCGATGCCGAATTCCAGCCGCCCGCCGGTCAGGTGGTCGCAAAGCGCGGCCTCCCCCGCCAGCCGGATCGGGCTCCAGTAGGGCGCGACCAGCGTCGAGGTGCCGAGCCGGATCTGTTCGGTGTGCTGGGCAAGCCAGGTCAGCGTCATCAGCGGGTTGGGCGAGATCGTGCATTCGATCGTATGATGCTCCGCCGTCCATAGCGTTTCGAAACCGCCCTCGTCAGCCATGCGCGCGAGATCCAAGAGATTGCTCTTCACCCGCTCCATCGGGATATCGGGCGAGAAGCGCTCCATGGTCAGCGATACGGCGAATTTCATGTCGGTCTCCCGGTCGTTGCGTCGGGTCTTGGTCAGCGAAGGCGGATGACGAACGGGTCCTGCATGGCGCCCGAATAGTCGATGACGACGTTCTTCAGGCGCGAGAACTCCTCCATGGCGTCGAAGCCGCCCCGCCGCCCGTAGCCGCTCTCCTTGAAGCCGCCATTGGCGGACATGAAGGAGGAGGCGCGATAGGTGTTGATCCAGACCGTGCCCGCCTCGACATCACGGGCGAAGCGCAGTGCGCGGTTGATGTCGCGTGTCCAGATGCCGGAGGCGAGCCCGTAGCGCGTGTCGTTGGCGAGCCGGATCATCTCGTCTTCCGACGAGAACGGGATGACGCCGACGACGGGGCCGAACAGCTCCTCCTGCATGAACTCCATGCCGTTCTCGGCCGCAGTCATCACCGTCGGCTCGAAATACCAGCCGCCGGCAAGCTCGTCCGCCTGCGGACGCTTGCCGCCGGCCGCGATCCGCGCGCCTTGGCGCACACCGGAAGCGACATAGCCTTCCACCTTGGCAAGCTGCGCCGACAGCGCCAGGGGGCCGATATCGGTGTCCTCCAGCATCGGCAGCCCGACCCGCACCCCCCTCGTGCGTTCGACCAGCGCCTCGACGAAGCGGTCATAGACGCTCGCCTCTACGAAACAGCGCGAGCCGGCGACGCAGGTCTGGCCCGCGGCCGCGAAGACACCGGACACAACGCCGTTCACGGCATGATCGATGTCGACGTCGCCGAAGACGACGTGAGGGGATTTGCCGCCAAGCTCCATCGAGCAGGGAATGAGGTTCTGCGCCGCATTGGCGGCAATGCGCCGCCCGGTTGCGGTCGAACCGGTAAAGACGAATTTGGCTATGCCTGGATGCCTGGTCAGCGCGTCGCCGGCGACAGCGCCGGTGCCGGTCACGACGTTGACGACCCCGGCGGGAAAACCGGCTTCCATGATCAACTCCGCCAGAGCGAGCGTCGAGGCCGAAGCATGCTCGGACGGCTTGACGACCACTGTGTTGCCGAGTGCAAGGCAGGGCGCCAGCGTGCCGGTGAGCAGCATCAGCGGCGAATTCCACGGCGTGATCATGCCGACGACGCCGATCGGCTCGCGCAGATTGAAGTTGAGCATGTCGAGCTTGTTGACGGGAATCGTGTCACCGAGCAGCTTGTCGGCCATGCCGGCGAAGTAGGTGTAGCTGTCGGGCATGGCGCGCATCTGCGCCCGCATTTCCTTGAGCAGCTTGCCATTGTCGCGCGTCTCGATCAGCGCCAGCTCGTCGGCGTTGTCGAGGACCAGTTCCGCCAGGCGGCGCACCAGCCTGCCGCGGTCGGTTTGGGTCATACGCCGCCAGGCCGGATTGGCGAAGGCCGCACGCGCGACCTCGACAGCCGCGCCTACATCCTCGGCGTCGGCCTCGGCGAACTGGTACCAGGGCCTGCCCGTGGTCGGGTCGAAACTGTCGATATACTGCCCGCTCCTCGGCGCCACGAACGCACCGTTGATGAACAGGTTCTGGCGCGAGCCTTCGAGCGATCCGGCCGTCGTTTTCATGCTGTCTGTCCTGCGTGTCTCGTCATTTGGACGCGGCCTGCGTCCACGATTGCGACTGGCCGTCGATCATGGCGACGCGGCCGCCGTCGCCGGTGTCCATGTAGATGCCGAAGCGCTTGTCCTGCCGCTCGCGCGCATAGCGACGCAGCATGGCGCGCAGCTCGTGCGTAGCGATCTGCGCGTAAGGCAGCATGTTGACTGGAAAGAAGGCGTGGCCATCCGGCAGGGCGGCTTCAGCACCCTCGCGGCTCAGCTCGGCACGGTAGATCAGGTAGCCGGGATCGCTGTCGGCGACATCGAAAACCGAATAGAGGAAGGTGTTTTCGGGAACGAGGCTCAGCGCCTCGCCGCCATCTAGGATCAGGTTGCTATCCGCCTTGCGGCGCCGTGCCGTCGGCAACATCCAGCCGCCTTTACCGTCGTTGCGCAAGAGGATGCGATCGCCAGTCTCGACCAGATAGCCGATGATCATGTCTTGCGAGGCCAGCCAACCGGCCGGCAGCGGATCCTTCACGCTGGCGTAGCGGCCGCGGCAAAACCCGAGCGGCGCTGACGGGCTGGTTCCGAAGGCCTGCACCTGACCGATCAGAATGACGTGGTCGCCGGCCTCGACGCGATTGTGAACGGTGCAGTCGAACCAGGTCAGGCTGTCGGTGAGGATCGGCGCGCCGGTGTGGGCGCGATCATGGTTCACTGACTGGAACTTGTCCGCAGTCTTCGATGCGAACACCGATGAGACATCGGCCTGCCCCTCATGTAGGAAATTGACCGCAAAGGATTGGCTTTCACTGAAGGCCGGAAAGCTCGCCGCCGATTTGCCAACACAGACCAGTAGCAGCGGCGGATCGAGCGAGACGGAAGTAAAGGAATTGGCCGTCATGCCGCGTGGATTGCCGTCGCTGTCACGCGTGGTGATCACCGTGACCCCCGTGACGAAGGTGCCGAAGGCGCGACGCAAAGCGATCGGGTCGATCATCCTTTGTGCCACCGCGTACGCCATCGCTTTCCTCCACATTGCGGGATGGAACCTAGGCAGGAGCCGCCACGGCTTCTTCCTCCGATCTGTAGGAAAGACTTCGCGACAGTCTGCTGCCATCCCGAGCAAGCGCGAGCGCGACGCACCATATGTCGGCGGAGTGTTGGGATGGACCGGTTCTAGCGGACCGTCGGCACGCGGCTGTCGATGATGCCGCTGAGTCGGATCGCCAGCTCGACCGCGAAGCGCTGTTCGGGCGTGTCGAGCCGGATGCCGAACAACTCCTCCACGCGCGACAAGCGATAGCGCAAGGTGGTGACATGCAGGCCGAGGGCGTCGGCGCAGGCCTGGCTGCGGCAGCTTTCGCGCAGATAGGCAAATAGGGTGTCCAGATAGGGCGTGCCGTGCTCGCGGTCATGCGCTGCCAGCGCGCCGACGCTTTTGTCAACGAAGTTGCGCACGTCGGGCACATCGGCGGCGGCGACCAGCATCGGCAGCGGGCCAAAATCCTGGCCGGCGAAGACGCCGGTGCGCCCGAAGGAGCGGCCGATGCGGAGCATGCGGCGGCAACGCTCCCACGCCATCGGGTAATCGGCCAGCGCAGCGCAGATTTCGGAAACGAGGACTGCCGGCTCACGTTCGAAATAGCGCCCAAGCTCCGCGGCGATTCTGTTCGGCAGTTTCGCCAGGCGGATGTCCTGCCCGGCATCGCCGGCAATTAGACAGACAAGGCCGCCTTCGATGGCGATAACGGTGCCCACCATGCCTGCCTGTTCCAGAAGCCGAACAAGGCCATGATGCGGATCAGCAAGACCGCTGCCGCCGTTCCCGGCCTCGTCGGCGTAGTCGACCACAATCATTCTTTGCGGCGTCGTCAGGTTGACCCCTAAGCGGCGGGCACGATTGACGATATCGGCCTCGTCGCGCCAGCGGCGCTCGACGACCTCCAGGAAAAGCTCGGTCAGCGATCTGGTCTCGAAGCGGAAGCGGACGAAGCTGCGCATCATCTGCACGCTGAGCGCGAACTTGGCGCTGTCGAGCAGCATCTGATCGAGCTGGCCTGACTGCTGCGGCGTCGGAAAAATCATCAGCGCGCCAACCACTTCGTCATCGATGGTAAGCGGCTCTAAACGCACCGAAAGCTTTAGCCGGTGCCTGCCGCCGTCGACGAACAGCGTCTCGCTCTGGCGCGCCTCGGACGCGCCGCGCGCGACCTTGAATATCTGCCGGTTGAGCACGCCGCTGACGGCTTGTTGCCAGGTCACTGCATCAAAATGCGCTTCGCTCGGCGAGCGGCCAGCCACGACCAGGTTGGCGTGGAAATCAATGACCACGACCGGATTGGGCAACAGCTCGCCGACTTTCTCGGCTAGCGAGACCACCGATCCTTCCGACAGGGCCTGCTGAAGAAGCGTGGTATGCGCCAGCAAAGCGCGCTGCAGGCGCTCGCCGGCTTGCTTCTCCTGGCGCAGGCGATGCTGCTTCTCCACCGCGATCTCGCCCAGATGCACGATCATGCCGATGAAGGCGATATCCTCGGCGCTCACTTCGGTGATCTCGCGCGAGACGACGGTCAACACCATTGGCCGGCTGTCTTCATCGACGCAGTTCATCGGCATCACCAGGACGCTGCGGTAGTCGCGCTCGAACGCCTCGCGGCGATAGCCCGGAAACTCCTCGGACACCCGCGCGTCCCTGATGTAGACGGGTTCGTTGCGGTTGAGCGCGACGATCGAAGGGCTGGTTGCGAGTTCCCAACGGTCCGGCAGCGTGCGTTGGATGAGCGTCGGGTCATGGCGCACGATGACATAAGCGTGGCCGTGCGGCGCATCGATGCTCATGATCGAGCCCAGGGTCCATTTGGCATGACGGCAGGCTGCCAGCACGAGGTCGCGCAGCACGGACTGGAGATCGCCACCCGAATTGATGAGGCTGGCGGCGTCCCGCAAAGAGAGAATCTGCGACTCGTGATCCACGCCCGGTCTTCCGCCTCGCGAAGGGCCAATTTAAGCCGTCGCAGATATACGAACGCTACACCGCTTCCAAGCGAGGTGCACGCCGATTCTTCCTACGAACCGGAGGAATACCTGTCCATTGGGCCTTACTAGGCTGGGCTTCCACCAACAGGGCCCAAAATCATGGAATTGCGAAAAGTCTGCACCTTCATCGAGGAAGTGCTCATAGAAGGCGGTAAGGCGGCGGCCAGGCCAGTAACATCGATCGTCGTCGCCGCCGTGCTGCGCAACCCATGGGCCGGGCGCGGCTTCGTCGAGAACCTGCGACCCGAGATCGTGGCCATCGCGCCCCGGCTGGGGCATGAACTCACGCACCGCCTGCTCGGGCTTATGCCTGCGGAGCGCATCGAGAGCTACGGCAAGGCCGCTGCTGTCGGGGTCGCAGGCGAGATCGAACACGCCTCGGCAATGATCCACACGCTTCGCTTCGGCAACGTGTTCCGCGACGCCGTCGGCGGCACGACCTATCTGGAATTTTGCAACACACGCAGCGCGCCGGGCGCGCTTCTGTCATTGCCGATGATGCACAAGAGCGAGAACGGCCGCCGCTCGCATTTCATCACCGCCAACTTCCAGATCGCTGACGGCCCGGCCGCCGACGAGATCGTCGTGGCTATCGGCGCGGCCGATGGCGGCCGGGTTCATCCCCGGATTGCGGACCGTTTTCAGGACATGAAGGAATTGGAGCAGGAGGCGGCAATTTAGCGTCGTCGCGGTGACCCAGGCGACCCGCGACCTCGATCTCCTCGAGAATGTGCTGCGCAAATGGGTGCGCGATCTATGGGCCGATCCGCAGCATGCCTTTCCCAGCCATGGACAGATGAAGCCGGAGCAGTTGGAGATTGACCGGCTGCGCAAGGAAGTGGCGAAGTTGAAGGCGGAGCGCGACATCCTAAAAAAGGCCGCAGCCTACTTCGCGAGGGAAGCGACCTGAGGTTTGCTTTCATCGCGAGGCACCGGGGCATCTGGCCGGTGGCATGGCTGTGCAGTGCGCTGGATGTGTCCCGCTCGGACTTCCATGCCTGGCTCGACCGCAGCCCCAGCGTTCGCTCCCGGCGAGACCCTCGTTTCCAGGATCGACCGAAGCTTCAAGAGCAGCGACCGCTCCTACGGCGCGCGTCGGGTCTGGCATGACGTTCTGGCAGAGGGCTTTCCTGCGGCCTGCATCGCATCGAACGGCTGATGCGGGAGAACGGGGCTGCGGGCCCGGCCTCGGTGCCGCGGACTGCCGAAGGACACCGGAGAGCGAGCCGCCATGTCGGCCAACCTCCTCGATCGCAGCTTCTAGGCCGCTGCACCGAACCAGAAGTGGATCGCGGACTTTACCTACGTCTGGACCGCCGAAGGATGGCTCTACGTTGCCGCCGTCGTTGATCTGTTCTCCCGTCGTGTTGTCGGGTGGGCGATGAAGCCAGAGATGACGGCCCGGTTCGTCACCGACGCCCTCATCATGGCGATCTGGCGCCGAGGCAGGCCCGATAGCCTGCTGCACCACTCCGACCAGGGACCGCAATATACGAGCGAGCAGTTCCAGCGACTGATGGCCGACCACATCACCTGCTCAATGACCCGGTCGGGCCACGTCTGGGACAATGCTGCGATGGAAAGCTTCTTCTCGTCGCTCAAATCGAGCGGACAGCCCGCAAGGTCTACAGACGAGGGATGACGCGAGGGCGGATGTGTTCGACTACATCGAGCGCTTCTGTAACCCTCGGCAAAGGCACTCGGCGCTCGGCTATCTGAGCCCCGTCGAGTTCGAGGAACAAGCTATGCTAGTTTAACCTCGTGTCCGAAAAACCGGCAGCAGGCCAGGGAGCGAAACCAGCCTTCTGCTCTACGCCGCGCACCACGCGAGCACGCCTAACGTAGCAGCGGCGCTCGGGATCGTCCCTCTCGCTAGAATTTATCGAGCGGGTAAATCGGCCGCGGCACGTTCCTGAACGGCATTTTGGCGTAGTCCATCGTCGACAGGGCACCGCAATCGCAGACGATGATCTCTCCAGCGATAGATTCAAAGTCCGCGCGGAAATGCTGTTGGGATTTCACAACGATGACGTCGTGTGCCGTCGGCTCTATGCCAAAGGCTCGGAATTGCTCCTGATCCAGCAACTGCGAGCGCTCAGTGACGACGAGCACCTTCACTCCACCGACTGAGATGACGGCCGTGGGACCGAAACTGAATTGGAGCCCGCCCAACTGCGGCCCGGTGCCTACAAGCTTTCCGTCGCTTAGACGCAAAAGCTTAGCCTCAACCTGCAATGGTGCTCCGCCAAAGCGCGGGTCCATCTTGCCGCCCAAGGAAACGGAAACGGTATCTCCGATCTTCGCATTGGATAGCTGTTTAACTGCCCCGGCATCAACCACAGGGCCAAAACACGCATTCTGAACGCGCGCCTTCAGGAGCGCATCGAGAAGTGCGGTGGCGTCGCCATACGCGCCGGCTCCCGGATTATCGGCGTAGTCAGCGATGATTAGCGGCCGTTCACCCCTGTAGCAGCGAGCAATCTCGGCCGACTCTTTAGGCGTGTAGAACTTGTTGAGGACATTCTCGCGATTGTTCCAGATTTTGTCGGCGATGCGCTCCGCAAAAGCTATGTGTCTGTCGGGATCGCCGTCATAGCTCACCACCACAGTGGGGCCGACTTCCTTCACATCGGCACCTGGAAAGGCCCCATTAATGCTGACCGCGAGTGCACCGGCACTCCTTTCATGCTCCCTTGCTTCTTCTATCCAATCAACCATGAGCCCGATATCCGTGCGGCCGGCATTTGCCTCCTCCAGCATTGGCCTTCGCACCAATAGAGTCTTGGGTCTGATGGAACCTTGAACTGCCTGGTGCAGCAACTCGGCGGCATGGCGAGCGGTTTCGCGCATATCGACATGTGGATACGTTTTGAAAGAAATCAGGACGTCCGCGTTCTCACACATGCTGGCGGTAACATTGGCATGCGGGTCCAACGTGACGGCGATCGGTATGCGGCGCTTCAGCACTCGACGTAAACGCTCAAGCAATTCACCTTCGCCATCTGAAGAAAAATCGGTCACCATGGCGCCATGCAAGCCAAGCAAAATGCCATCAAGCTTGTCGCCCAAAGCCGCCGCCTTAGCCAGTATCTTACCGGTGATGCGGTCAAACGCGTCACGCGTTACCGGACCAGCAGGTTCGGCATCGGCACTGATCGCATGCACCAGATCCCACTGGTATTTGGCCGCAACATCCAGAAATCCGGCTAATTCGGTATTGGCATCGCCGCGAGCCGAAATGGCCTCCTCGCCTTCCTGGATACGGCTGCTCCGAAAGGCTTCATAGTCCGTCTTGATCACGTTGAAGGTGTTCGTTTCGTGGGTGAATTCGGCGGTCAAAACACAATGCGTCATTTGCTCGTCCTCTTAAGGAGCAATCGCGGAAAGAATCCGCTACATATTCGGAGTCGGCTTCGCTTCCGGATTGCTTCACGCCGAAAGTTTTGCGCCGACTAGGAGATCTTCAATCATCGAACTCCTGAATGTGTCGGTCTTTTCCGTCCCGTCGATGTTCATCAGCACAGCGACTGCGTGGCCATGGTCCTTCGTCAGGATAACCATATTGGAAGCGCCGAAATCGCTGCCGGAGTGACCAACAAAGGGTGTCCCGTTGATTTCCTCCTCGATCCAGCCAAGCCCCTGGTAATGAACGATCGCTGGGTCGATCTGGTCGCGCAGCATGGCGGCTACGCCGGCTGGTGACAGGATTTCGTGACTGCCCGTTTCACCCCCGAGCATCGCACGCAGCATCTTTGCAAGATCGTTGACCGAGCAGCGCAACATGCCTGCAGGGACATCTGGATATCCTTCCTGAGGCAGTTGAACGAACGCGCCCTTTTCAAACCTGTAGGGCTGCGAGATCACGTCCGGGGCAAATTGCTTCAGATACCAATGCGCGTTTCGAATGCCGAGCGGCTCGAATATTTGCTTCTCGACATAAGAGGAGAAGCCCTGTTTGCTGAGACACTCAACGACATAACCTGCGAGGGCAACGGCGACGTTGGAATAGGACCACCTCTTGCCAGGTTTTGCCTTGTAGTACGATTTCCCCGGCGAGTAGGTGTGCCCGCCTTTCACAAGATAGTCGCGAAGGAAGCTGGACAGACTTTGCGTTGGATCTCCCACGACGGAGTAGTCCCCATATCCGTCATCCGAGATGCTGGACGTGTGGGTGATGAGTTGATGCGGCGTGATCGGTATCTTGGGATGGTGGGGGTTTGTAACGGAAAAGTCGATGAACTCGTTCACGTCTTGATGCAGGTCGAGATCCTTGCGCTCAAACAGCTGGACTAGGGCGGAGGCCGTAAACAACTTACTGACCGATGCCAGATGCGTTGGGGTGTCTGCAGTGAACTTCCGTTGTTGGTGAATGTCGGCAAAACCGAAGCCGGCCGAATAGCTGGTTGAGCCGTTTTTCGAAATTATGCCCACGGCGGCTCCTGGAACCTTGGCCGCCGAAATGCGTGCCGGAACTCCGGCTTCGAAGTTGCGGCGCCAGGTCTCGAAGGTCTGGTTCGGCTTTTGATCCGCCAGAACAACCGTCGCCTGTGGTACAAGCAAGCCGGCCAGTCCCATCTTAAGCAGCGAACGCCGGGTTGAGGTCATGATCATTCTCCTTGTCTTGAAGTGTCTGGCAGATTGATTTTTCTGATGGCCGGTCCGCGCATCAATGGCGTCACTGGAGCAATCGCTTGGCGACATGTTCCCGTCAGAAATCACGCTGAATGCTGATCATGCCGCCCAGCGCGTCGCTGGGTTTGGAGGGGTCGCTGCCGAAGACGGTGTAATCGAGTTCGGGCGTTACGGTGAACCTTGGAGCGATCTCGTAGTCAAAGTTGAACGCCAAGGCGTAGGTGCCGGCATCTTCATAGCCCGCTTGGCCATTGAGAGTGAGCTTTGGCAACAGGAACACGGAAAGGCCGCCCCAGGCCGCGTAACTCCCGTTCCACGCTCCAAAGTAATTCGGGATTCCAGGGTTCGATTGATACCCACCCATGGCGAAGACTGAGAAGGTGTCGCCAAGCTTGAGGTCCAGCCGCGCCTTTGCCGCGACTTCCTCAGCCACGGAGTCGTAGCCGATGACCGTGCCAATCGCCCCCCAGTTCCGTTCGAGTTTCAGCCCGCCTACGAGGTGAGGCATATAGCTGTCGATTGCATGCCCTTGATCGCCCTTTTCATCGTCGCCTTCGTCCCCTTGCTCGGCGCCAAGCATCGCTGAAATCCCACCCCCGAGGCTGGCCGTGTAATTCAGCTGATTTGTCTTGCCGCTGGCGTAGGGGATGACATCGTCGTCTAGAACATTGCCGGCCGAATCCAGCCAGCTATCGAATTGCGAGCTGGAGGCGCCGACTTGGATACCACCCAGGCCAATCACCCCCTCAGAAAAGGTGACGCCTTCATTGACGCCGTCAACGATGTTGGATTCCAATTCGAAATATGCGCGCAGCATCCCCTGTTCAGTTTGGGTCCGGACATCACCGTACAGGGTTGCGCTGGTAGATTGGCCCCAGGTTTTTCGGCGCTCACCAGAGGAAGGGTCGGCGCCGGCTGTGATTTCGTACTCGACGGATCCGCCGATCCTAACGCAGGTGGGGCTTTGCGGGAGCTGGACAAACCCCTCCCCCATTGCAGCACAAATACTTACATTTCGAGAGGGATCGTAATCCCTGAGAGATACGGCGTCCGTCGCGTGAACGAGCGGCACTTCGAACAGTAAAGCACTCATCCAGCCAAGAATTTGGCCTTCAAGGATCTGGCCCTGTCTCATCATCTCCCACCTTATTAGTTATGGAATTGATCTATTTCGGCTCGAAGCGCCTCAGTCCAAAAGGCCTTTCGGGCTGCGCTCGAAGCCTTTGCTGGCCCGAAGCAGATTGAGGGTGTATTCTTGGCGTACGTGGCCGGCCACGAGGTCTTCAGCTGCGACTTCTTCGACGCTCTCGCCGTTCCGCATCACCATCAGCCGTTCACACATGTGGTGGATCACACCGAGATCGTGGCTGACCATCAGGAAAGTGAGCTTGCGCTGCTGCCGCACGTCCTGCAGGAGATTCAGCACTTCGGCCTGGACGGAGGCGTCGAGTGCCGAGGTCGGCTCGTCGAGCAGCAGGATCGAGGGCTCGAGGATAAGGGCGCGCGCTATCGCCAAGCGCTGGCGCTGGCCGCCGGACAGCTGATGCGCGTAGCGGAAGCGAAAGCCAGAGCCCAGTCCGACCTCGTCGAGCGCTCGCCGGATCCGCTTCTCGCCATCGCCGATGCCATGGATCGCGAGAGGCTCCTGCAGCAGCCGATCGACTGTCTGGCGCGGATGCAGCGAACCGTACGGATCCTGGAAGACCATCTGCACCTGCCGGTAAAATGCTATGTCGCGGTGATGGCCAAGCGGCCGGCCTTGGACCAGCGCAGTTCCGGATGTGATCGGCGCCAGCCCAGCGATAGCCCTCAGCAGCGTCGACTTGCCAGAGCCAGATTCGCCGACAAGCCCGAATGATCCGCCGGGCTGCACGACAAGGCTCACGCCTTTTAACGCGCGAAACCTGTTGAAGGTGACCTCCAGGTCGGAAATGGTGATGGCTGCGGTCATTGCGCCCACTCCGGCTTACGGTCGAGCACCGGCAGCGGGTGACGGTCGGCGCCGATTTTTGGCATGCAGTTGAGCAGCCCGCGCGTGTAGGGATGCTGGGCCTGGCTCAATTCCGACGCCTTGAGCTGCTCGACGACTTTGCCGGCATACATGACCATGATGCCGGCATAGAACCAGTCGGGCAGAACAAGCTCGATGCCAAGCGGCTTGCCGCGATGGTCGGTCCGCTCCTTCCACTCGTTGATCCAGGAGAAACGGTGCATCCACCGCTCGGTCGCCTGGCGGATCGAGGTGGCTACCGTGGTCGACTGAAGCCGGTCGAGCGCCGCCTTGAGCAGCAGATATTCCCGGGCTGACGTGCCGCGACCGACAAAGGTCAGGATCTCGTGTGGCGTTGCCGCCATCATACGCGAGGTTCGGAGCCCGTTGTCACGGGCATCGACGATCTGCGAGGCGGCCCAGATCAGGATGTCGGCATCCCAGATCGTCGCCATACCATGCTCGACGGTCGCCTCGACACGAATGGCAATTTCACCCATGCGGAAATCGATCGGTCTGATGCGGCGCGATTTGGCCAGCGAGAAGAATGGCCAGGCCATCAGGTCCTGTGCGTCGCGTAACGCCATCTTGCCGGGCCGAGCATGAAACAGCCCAATCGGCTCCAGGTCTGTCGGTGGTGGCCGCATGCCCGTATCCCTCACCAGGTGTCTCAGCGCGACTTGCCGGCATAGGCGGGCGCTCGGGCTGCATGCGGCTTGGCGGGCGGAACATAGGTGGCGTTGGTATCGCTGGTGGAGGTCCGTGCGCCAAGTTCGATCCAGGCTCGCAGGTCGTCGATGTCGTAGAGCACGCGCCCGCCGACCTTGCGGTATTTGGGACCGGTGCCGTAGGTCCGGTGTTTTTCCAGTGTCCGGGCGCAGAGGCCAACGATAGGTGCGGCCTCCTTGGTCCGAAGATATTTTTGGGGCGCGTCCGCGGGACCCTTCGACATCGCTCGATCTCCATTCGGTTCTGCTGTCGCCCTGGCCTGCCGGGACGCGCGAAACGGACGATGGCCGAATTGAGAAAAAGGGAGGGAGGGCAAAGATCGGGGGACATGTTTTTGCACCCCTGCCAAAAAGATCTCAGCGGTCGGATTTTCGGCTGCGGCTCTGGGGATAGAGGAGAAGGTCGCGATAGCCACCGGCGACCAGGCGGTTGGTCCGCCGCAGGATCGCCCGCACCTTGTGGCGAAGGTGATGATCGCGCCAGTCGCGCGGAGGGATGGGCTCGCGCGAGAGCAGTTCCTCGGCGAGCCGGCGGTACGGAGCCCCCGCGCTTTTTCCATCAAAGGCGCGGAGATTGATAATATGCCTCAGCCTGGTTTGCTGAGGCAGGGAACCGTAGCGGAAGCCGGGCGGTCGACCTTTCAACACGCGCCAGAATTGACGGGCGGCGTCGAGCCGTATTTCGAAGTTATCGTCGAGCGGCAGGACCAGGGCGTTGATGTCGGGCAGTCCACCTGCGTCCCCCGACAAGATATGATGCACTGCCCATGCCGATTGCCAGATTACATGAACTTGCTCGGCCTCGGTCCAACTGTCTGCCGTGCTGAGTTGGGTAAGTCGAATAGCCGGCTGCGAGGATTCAGCGCCAGCTCTCAACCGCGTTGCGCGAAGAACTCGTGGTGAGGCCTCTTCCGTCCAGACGATCTGTTCTGGTGATAGAGACTGGTCACCAACGATCGCGAAATCGCGCGCCCCAACGAGTGGCGAAGTCCAGCGAGCCGATGAGTTCTCCGCGTTCCGGTGCAGCCGAAGCCAGCCGGTCGCATTCGACGGCGAAGTCATCGTTCCGGATCAGATACTCGGCGGCGAATTCGTCGGCTTCGTAGCCGCGCATGTGCTCGTATGCCGCCGGATCGGTCCAATCGCTTCGCGACATGGCAACGCTCCTCATCAGAGGCTCGCGTTCGATCGCAAGCGTCGCGATCAGCTTCCGAGTCGGCAGTTCGTTTGGGTAGTCGGAGAGTCGGCAAACCGGTTTGCTGAATCAGCACAGCTCCAGCTTCGACAGGCTTAGTGTGGTGCTCCGCCAGCCAGGAGATAGCGATAGCCGTTGGTGGTCATCCATCGTGCTCGCGCGAGGTGTGTCTCCCATGCCCGGAATGCCCGCTCCGGCTCCTTCTCGGGATCGATGTGCAAAACAATCCTGGCCACCTCCCGCCAGTCGGCATCCTCGGCTGCCGCATCAAGAAGCCGGATGTAGGTGAGCAACCGCTCCTCGTCGTAGCCGGTCAGGATGGAGGCATCTGGCGCAACGTCGGCGACATCGGGATCGAGCAGAGGTTTAAGCAAGTGCGAACTATCCGCTTCCCAACCATTTTTCAAATCGAGTTCCGACTATAGCGAATAGGAACGATCATTCCTAGAACGATAGTTCCTCTTCTGGTCCGTAGTCAGTCATGGATCTCAAGGAGGTCATGGCGATCAATTTGCGTCGTTTGCGCCATGATCAGGATGTGACGCAGGAGGAACTGGCAGCCCGCTCTGGGCTCAGCATGCGTTACGTCGGTTCGATCGAGCGTGCTCGCGTTTCGGCTAGCGTCACTGTTCTTGGTAGAATCGCAGATGCGCTTCACGTGGACCCGTGCGAACTCATCAGAATCTCAAAAAGGTAAGTCGGCGCCGGGTAGCTCGTGATGGATTGCCGGTGATCGGCCGGACGATGCCCACGCCCAAAATGTGTTCCTAGCTGATATGACAACTGTCGCATTGCGAGCCGGGCAGAGCCCGGCGAGCGGCGGCCATGCTTTGGCCGCGTCGGTCGCCGAGTTTGGCCGATTGGCAACTCAACCGCGCGGCCGGTTGTCCGACCGCGCAGCATCGGATCGGTCAGGCTACCTTTTCGAGCAACGCCTTCGCCTTTCCTTCAAGGTCAAGACGGCTGTCCTGATGGGATTTGGTCCGGGCGTACGCGGTCATCCCCTGCACGAAATCGAAGATGCTTTCGGGCGGCCTGCCTTCCTCCTGCAAGACTGCTTCGATGATCTTGCCGGTTTCAGCCTTGGAGAAACCGCGCTTGCGCAGAAAGCTTTCGCGGTCGTCATCGCTGCGGGCAACGATCTTCTCGCGAGCCGCCCTGATGCCGGAGATGAACGGCGTGGGCGATGAATTGGCGAAACTCGTCAACGCAGGTGCTGCCTCATGCGCAAAACGCTGCGCTGCAAACTTCGAATGCCGGATGCTGATTTCTTCAAAACCTTCGACACCCCAAAGGTTGCGGTTCATGCAGACCGCGCGAAGGTAGAAAGACGCGATGCCGAGGGTCTTCGATCCGACTTCCGAATTCCAGCAATAGAAGCCACGGAAATACAAATCCGGCTCTCCGTTAGGCAACCGTCCCGCCTCGATGGGGTGCGTATCGTCCACCAGAAACAGGAACACGTCTCGGTCGCTGGCGTAAAGCGTGGTGGTGTCCTTGGTGATGTCGACGAAGGGATTGTGCCTCATGGTCGCCCAATCCAGCACGCCCGGCACTTTCCACATTGTGTCACCGGTGCCGTTGCCCGCAATCTTCATGACGGCTGCGACAAGCTCGTGGTCCCAAATACGGCCATAGTCCGGCCCGGTGACGGCGCGAAGCTCGATGCGTCCGTCTTCCGCCTCCAAGGTTTTCACAAGCTCGGCGCGATGGGAAAGCAGGCCGTGCTGCAGGTTGATGCCAGCGAGCGGCGCCGGAAGCTGGCGCATGTAGGTTGCCGGTGCGCCGACAAGGCTGCACAATTGGCCAAAACTCCAATGTGTGGGTGCGATCGGCTGATCCTGTCCGGGCACAATGAGCGAAAGCCTTTCCGCATTTTCCCGGCTGGCCTCAACCTTCACCGCGCGGCTCTCCACAGTGCGGGCCGTGGCGCGATCCGCACGGGCGCGCACGCTGTCGTAGAGCTCGGTCAGCGAAAGATAGCGTTCGTCGTCGGGGCGCGAAAACCATTCCGACGACACGCGCCCGACGCGCTCGCCGCGCGAGATGTCCACGCGAAAGCCGCCGGTAACAGGCTGCTGCTGGCCGTTGTTGGTGCCATTGGTATTCGAGATCATGTTCATTGCTCTCATTCCTTTCCGTCAAAGCCGAAGGCATGTCCCCCGGCATGCCTTCCGGGGGCGCGTGAGCGCGCGGGAGTGATGGGGGCCAGTGCGGTCGCGCGGAGCCGGGCTGCGCCGTCGAGCGAAGCGGATGGAATTGATTGAGAGTTGTGTGATCCGTCAGCCGCTTTGCGAGCCGGCGGCCCTGCTCTGCAACAGACGGCAATGGCGGGGAAGCGAGGGAAAGTCCCCTCGCTTCCCGGAAGGCTGTGGGTGAGGTTCGTCCGTTGCCGATCCCAACAAAGGAAGCGAAGCTTGCCGCCTTGAAATCTCACAATGTGACGGGCAGTGTTGGGAGACTAACGAATTGTTTTCTTGTTTGACGAATAGACCTTTTCGCCAACACGTTTGCCTATCGGATGACCAAGAGGAAAGAGATCCATGACCATTTCAAACGAGCAGCAGGACAAAGCTGATTTCGTCTCCATCGCTGCTGATATCGTCGCCGCTTACGTGGCGAACAACCCGGTGCCGGTCGCGGAACTGCCCAAGCTGATCGGCGACATTCATGCTGCGCTGCGGGGGATCGGAACGCCTGCGGCCGAGCCTGTGGTGAAACTGGAGCCAGCGGTATCGATCCGCAAGTCGGTGACGCCGGACTACATCATCTGCCTGGAGGATGGGAAAAAATTCAAATCGCTGAAGCGACACCTCAGCACCCACTACAATCTCAGCCCTGAGGAATACCGGGTAAAGTGGGGCCTGCCTTCCGATTATCCGATGGTGGCGCCCAACTATGCTGCTGCGCGCTCGGCTATGGCGAAGGCAGCTGGGCTCGGCCGCAAGCCTGCAGAGCCTGCACCGGCGCCCAAAGCAAAACGTGCACCTCGCGCGGCCGCCGCGGCGATCACGCCGGTGGCTGCGAAGTCGCCCGTAAAGAAACCGCGCAAAAGTTCTGCCAAGGGCTAGTCGGCCTCGTCGCATCGCCTATCTCTCGGACGGTGGCGGATCTGAACATGGCGAAGCCCCGTCCAGCAGACGGGGCTTCTCTTTGCTTCGAGCCGATTTCACTCGGCGGCGCGGCGGGACCAGATGAGGGAGAACTCGCCCTCGGTTTCCGTCTCGACCAGGCTCGCATAGATCGGAGCGGGGAAGCTCGGATCATCGAGCTTGACGGAGTGGTAGTCGCGGCCCTCTCGCGAAGTCTTCTTCCAAGCCGCGCCGAACTCGGTGGCGTCGGCGAAGATGCGGTAGTCTGGACCCTTTTCGTTGTCGCCTTCGGCGGGGACGAAATCGACCGCCTTGACGTTGAGGTTGAGGGTCTTGACCGAGCCCTTGAAGCCCTTGGCGGTGCTGGTGAACATGCCGATCGTAGCCATTGTGGGGGTTCCTTCCATTTGATCGGGCCGCGCCCATCGCGACCTCGATGGAGGTCTTGAGACCGGAGACGATCGGCCTGCACCCACCGGGCTGGAACGAAGTGGAAGGCGGGAAGCGATGGCTTTTTTGTTTCGCGATGCAAAGCCGGCCTTTGGGCCGGCGGCGGAAAAAAGTTAGCGCTGGACGTTGCAGGAAGACGATCGAGGCGAAGCCGGTCTTCGGTCAGACCCAATCCATTCGAGGACGCAGTGGGCGTGGCCGCCGCATATGAGGAGGAAGCGCCGCAATGGGCACGTGTCGCGCTTCTCATCCGGACCGCACACGCTCCTTGGCCGATCTGAACCTACCTCGTCTTTGCCGGCAAGACGGCGATTGCCCTCGCCCCTGGAGGATGAAAACCAAGGCTAGACACCAGCCTTGGCGGTTCCTCCGTCAGTCACGGCATGAAGAGCAGACACGGCATCCCTGAGGGTCAGACGATCCCAGCTTCGAACCTCTCAACAACCCAAGGGACTCATCCGAATTTCGCAATGCGGGCATAGTCGAGATCAGCAACACGGCGAATACGCGTCAAGCTGAACCGATGGACTGTCGTGCCATTCGCCTCAAGCAGACACAGACATGTGGTGGACGAGGCATCGCCATGAGAGGAGCTGCCATACCTTGCTCTGTCCCCTATGTCGTGCAGTCGAGGTCCCAGGCCACGCTGAACAGCGTGGCCGGAAAATTGAGCAGAACCCGGAGCCGCCTTGCGGCTCCGGGTTCTGCCATTCATTCGGCGCCGACGTCGAAGCCCCCAGCTGCCTCGCTCGCACCGCCGCCTTCGGCAGAGGCCGCATTTGCATCGACCAAGGATACTTGGTCCGCTGCGGAAGGCTCGTCCGCCATAGCGTCCACGGCTTCGATATTCAGCGGATCGCCAGCCGTCGCCGCCTTCAAAGTCGGGCTTCGCCGCTTGACGCGTCGAGTCATCAGCGTAAGCTTAGTTCGTAACTAAGCTATATATTCCATAAAAATGGAACCCGGAGGAGAACGGATGAAGCGCTTATTGCAAGTCGTCGCCTCGCTCGCCGCATTGTTGCCGGCGCTGGCCTGGGCTGAACCGCAGAAGGGAGGCGTGATCGACGTTGCCACGATCGGCGAACCGCCGACGCTCGATCCGATGGCATCGACCGCCGATCTGGTCGGCATCATCACCCAGCACATCTACGAGACGCTCTACACTTTCGACAGCAAATGGGGCATCACGCCCCTTCTGGCCGCCGACATGCCAAAGATTTCGCCTGATGGCCTGACCTACACGATCGCGCTCAGAACCGGCGTGAAGTTTCACGACGGTTCCGACATGAATTCGGCCGACGTCCTGGCCTCGTTGAACCGATGGATGAAGGTGGCGACACGCGGCAAGCAGGCGGCGGAAGTCATCAGCGCCATCGACGCGGTCGACGACGACACGGTCAAGATCACGCTGAAGAAACCCTATGCGCCGCTGCTGTCGCTGCTCTCGCTGAACAACGCCGCCGCGATCATCATCCCCTCCGAAAACGCCGGCGAGGATCCGCTGACCAAGTTCATCGGAACCGGGCCTTATATGCTCAAGGAGCGCAAGCCCGACCAGTTCATCCAGCTCACCCGCTTCGACGGCTACAAGTCGCGCGGCGGGGAACCGAACGGCTATGGCGGGGCAAGGAAGCAATATCTGGACGAGATCCGCTTCGTGCCGGTGCCCGATGCCAACACGCGCGTCGAGGGCGCCGTCGCCGGCCAGTTCGCCTATGTCGATTCACTTCCGGTTGAATCCTACGACAAGGTTTCCGCCGGCAAGACCAAGCCGCTTATCCTGAAGCCGTTCGGCTGGCCGGTGTTCGTGATGAACACCAAACAGGGGCTGAATTCCGACATCCGTATCCGCAGGGCGATCCAGGCCGCGCTGGCCCCAAGCGATATGCTGCTTGCTGCCTTCGGTTCCAAAGACTTCTTTGCCGTCGACGGCGCCATGTACCCGGAGGGCTTCATCTGGCACTCGGACGTCGGCACCGAGGCCTACAAGCCCGACGGCGACACCGAGAAAGCCGCCGCACTGCTCAAGGACGCCGGTTACGACGGCAAGCCACTGCGCATCCTGACCAGCCGCCAGTATGAATTCCACTACAAGATGGCGCAGGTGGCTCAGGCCTATCTGGAACAGGCCGGCTTCAAGGTCGAACTCGACGTCGTCGAATGGGCGACGCTGACGAAGAACCGCACGGATCCGGCGCTATGGGACATTTACATCACCCACAGCCCGTTCCTGGCCGAGCCGTCGCTCAACGGCTTCATGTCGGATAACACGCCGGGCTGGTGGTCGAGCGAAGCCAAGCACAAGGTGCTCGACGCCTTCAACTCCGAGAGCGACCCGGCCAAGCGCGCCAAGCTCTATGAGGATGTGCAGAAGGTGATCTACGACGAAGCGCCGATCTACAAGGTCGGCGACTTCAACGCGCTCGCCGCCGAAGCGCCGAACCTCAAGGGCGTCACGCCGGCACCCTGGCCCTATTTCTGGAACGCCTACCTCGACGGCAAATAGGCCCAACCCCTGCCTTTCCCGCTATGCTTGCGGGAAAGGCAACCTGGCATGATCCGGGCGGGGCCGCGATCAGGCCGCCCGCCAGGACAGGAGATATCAACACATATGCTGCGCTCGGTTCTCAACAGGCTTCTCGGCATGATCGTGGTGATGGCCCTGGTCGCCACCATCGTCTTCGTCATCGTGCGGGTGACGCCGGGCGACCCGGCCGCTGTCATGCTCGGCCCCGACGCCACCGCCGCCGACATCGCGGCACTTCGTTCCAGACTCGGGCTCGACGGCTCGATCCCCGAGCAGTTCTGGCGCTACGTCGTCGGTGTCGTGCAGGGCGATTTCGGCCAGTCGATCTTCCTCAACGAACCGGTCACCGCGGCACTTGCGCAGCGCGCCGAACCGACCTTCTTTCTCACCGTCTTCTCGCTGCTGATCGCCACCGTGATCGCGCTGCCCGTCGGCATCCTTTCTGCCTATAGGCGCGGCTCGCTGTTCGACCAGGCGGCAACGACCATCGCCATGTTCGCGGCCAGCGTGCCGAGCTTCTGGCTCGGCCTGCTGTTCATCCAGTTCTTCGCCGTCAGGCTCGGCTGGTTCGACACGTCGGGCTATGGCGGTCCCGGCGCCTCCTTTGGTGACCGCATCGCTCATCTGGTGCTGCCGGCGCTGGCGCTGGGGCTGGTCAGCTCGGCCCTGATCACGCGTTTCACCCGCGCCTCGATGCTGGACGTCCTCAGTGACGACTATGTGCGCACCGCCCGCTCCAAGGGCATGCGCGAATGGCGCGTGGTGCTGAAACACGCGCTGAAGAACGCGCTGATCCCCATCCTCACGGTGATCGGCTTGACGGCGGCGCTGCTGATTTCCGGCGCCGTCGTCACCGAGACCGTGTTCGGCCTGCCGGGGGTCGGCAGCCTGGTCGTCTCGGCGGTGCTGCGGCGCGACTATCCGGTCATCCAGGGCGCGCTGCTGGTCATCGCCGGGCTCTATGTGCTGGTCAATTTCGTCATTGACATGCTCTATATCCTCATCGATCCGCGGGTGCGCTACTGATGGCCGCGATCGCCACCCCGCTGCAGCAGGAGCCGAACCTTTTCTCGCAGCTGCTCGGCCGCCCGACGGCGGCGGCCGGGCTGGCTGTTCTGGTCATCATCGCCGTGATGGCGATCCTGGCGCCCGTGATCGCACCCTATTCGCCGACAAAACTTTCGATCGCCGCGCGGCTGCATGCGCCTGATCTCCAGCATCTGTTCGGCACCGACGATCTCGGCCGCGACGTGTTCACGCGCATGCTCTATGCCGCCCGCACCTCGCTCTCGGTCGGCTTCGCAGTGGTCGTCTTCTCCGGTGTGGTCGGCATTGTGCTCGGCTTGACGGCCGGCTTCTTCCGCAAACTCGACACGCCGGTCTCGCGGCTGATCGACGCCATGATGGCTTTTCCCGACATCCTGCTCGCCATTGCCCTGGTGGCGGCACTCGGCGCCACGCCAATCAACGTCGTCGTGGCGCTTGGCATCGTCTATGCACCGAGGCTGGCCCGCGTCGTGCGGGCCTCGACGCTGGTGATCCGCGAACTGCCCTATGTCGAGGCGGCACGCGCGCTCGGCGTGCCGACGCCGGTCATCCTAGTGCGTCACGTGCTGCGCAACGTCACCTCGCCCATCCTGGTGCAGGGCACCTTCATCTTCGCCAACACCATCCTGGCCGAAGCCGGCCTGTCGTTCCTCGGCGTCGGCATCTCTCCCGATATCCCGACCTGGGGCACCATGATTGCGGTCGGCCGCCAGTACATGGACCAGGCCGGCTGGATCATGATGTTCCCGGGCGCTGCCATCGTCATCACCGTGCTGGCGCTGCAACTGGTCGGCGACGGCCTGCGCGACCTTCTCGATCCCCGTCTGGCAAAGGACATCTGATGTTCGGCAACAATTTTCACGCGGCCAAACAGCCATTGCTGATTAAGGGCGCCAGGCCGGTCGCCTTCGGCGATCGTTTCGGTCCCGCCATCGACGCGCTTGTCGACAAGGATGGTCGCATCGCGGAGATCGGCTCGAGGATCGCCGTCGGCGACGACGTCAAGGTGGTGGAGGCGAACGGCGCCTTCCTGTCGCCGGGCTGGACGGACCTGCATGTCCATGTCTGGTATGGCGGCACCGACATTTCGATCCGGCCGCAACAATGCGGGGCGGCGCGCGGCGTCACCTCCATGGTCGATGCCGGTTCCGCCGGGGAGGCCAATTTCCACGGCTTTCGCGAGTTCGTCATCGAGCCCGCACAGGAGAACGTCTATGCCTTCCTCAACATCGGCTCGATCGGCCTCGTCGCCTGCAACCGGGTGAGCGAGCTGATCGACATGCGTTCGATCGACATCGATCGCACCATCGCCACCATCGAGGCCAATCGCGACGTCATCGTGGGCTTGAAGGTGCGGGCAAGCCACGTCATCACCGGCGGTTGGGACCTGACGCCGGTCAGGCTGGCCAAGAAGCTGGGCCGCATCGTCAAGCTGCCTGTCATGGTGCATGTCGGCGAGCCGCCGCCGCTCTATGACGACATTCTCGGGCTGCTGACCGAGGGCGACATCGTCACCCATTGCTTCAACGGCAAGGCCGGCGGTTCGATCCTCGAAGATGACGATCTCTACCGCCTGGCCGAGGACGCGGCCGCTCGCGGCGTCGTGCTCGACGTCGGCCATGGCGGCGCATCCTTCTCCTTCGATGTCGCCAAGGCGGCGCTGGAACGCGGCCTGCCGCCGAAGACAATTTCCACCGATCTGCACAACCGCTCGCTCGACGGTTCCGTCTGGGACATGGCGACGACCATGTCGAAACTGCTGTCGCTGGGCATGGCGTTCGAGGACGTAGTGACGGCATCGACTGTGGCACCACGCCGGGCCATCCGACTGCCAGCCGACAGCTTGCTGGAAAAGGGCAAGCCGGCGGAATTCACATTGTTCGAACTGGTCGATGCCGAACTGACGGTGAAAGACTCCCAGGGTGCGACGAGCGTGCTCAACCAGTTGTTCGAACCGCGCTACGCGATCCTGGGAGCGAATGCGATAGAAGCCCACCGGCACGTGCCATCGGCGCATGCCGGCGACGGCGCTTGTCCTCATTGCGGATGGAAAGCTTGAGCGAGGCGCTGGCCCAGAACACGATCCTGTCGGTCCAGGACCTCAAGGCCTGGTTCGTGACCCGGCGCGTCACCGCCAAGGCGGTCGACGGCGTCACCTTCGACCTGAAGCGCGGCGAGACGCTGGCCGTGGTCGGCGAATCCGGTTCGGGAAAATCGGTCACCAGCCTGTCGATCATGGGGCTGCTGTCGAAGCCGGGCCGTATTGCCGGCGGCAAAATCCTGTTTCGCAACCGGGCCGGCAAAGTCGACGATCTCGCAGGCTTCACGGCGAAGGATTTCCGCCGCATCCGCGGCAAGGAGGTCGCGATGATCTTCCAGGAGCCGATGACCAGCCTCAACCCGCTCTATAGCGTCGGCGACCAGATCGGCGAGATGATCGCGCTGCATGAACCGGTCGGCCGGCAGGAAGCGCGCAAGCGGGCGCTGGAGATGCTGCGGCATGTGGAAATTCCCGATGCCGCATCGCGTCTCGATGATTATCCGCACCAGATGTCAGGAGGCATGCGCCAGCGCGTGATGATCGCGATGGCGCTTGCCTGCAATCCTTCGCTGCTGATCGCCGATGAGCCGACGACGGCGCTCGACGTGACGATCCAGGCTCAAATTCTTGATCTCTTGCGACGGCTGCAGCAGCAGATCGGGATGTCGATCCTGTTCATCACTCACAATCTCGGTGTGGTCGCCGAGATCGCGCACAATGTCGTGGTCATGTATGCCGGCCGCGTCGTCGAGCAGGCGCCCGTCAACGATCTGTTCGCGCATCAGCGCCATCCCTATACGCGCGGCCTGCTTGCCTGCACTCCCAATGCAGCGCGCGACGTCGATGCGGCCGGCGAGCGCAAAATACTCTACTCCATCCCCGGCAGCGTGCCGGCGATCACCGCCCTGCCGCCCGGCTGCGCCTTCGAGCCGCGCTGCGACTACGCAATCGCCCCGTGCCGGGCCGCCCCGCCACCGTTGATGCCGGCGGGCTCGGCAGGGTTCTCCCGCTGCATCCGGAGCGCCGAACTATGATTGCCGACGCTGAAACCAACGACACGACACAAGCAGCCCCCCTGCTCAGCGTCCAGGCACTGACGAAGCGGTTTCCCGCGCGCAACGGCCGTGTGGTGCACGCCGTGGAGGACGTCAGTTTCGAGGTCAAGCGCGGCTCGACGGTCGGTCTGGTCGGTGAATCCGGATCCGGCAAGACCACGGCCGGTCGCGCCATTTTGCGTCTGATCGAGCCGACCAGCGGCAAAGCCCTGTTCAATGGCGTCGATCTCTTCTCGCTGTCGGCACGCGAGATGCGCGCTTATCGGCAAAAGCTGCAGATCGTCTTTCAAGACCCTTTCTCCAGCCTCAATCCGCGCCTGCGTGTCAGCGCGATACTCGGCGAAGCTCTCGACGCACGCGGCTATTTGCGTGGCAAGGCGCGGCAGGACCGCATTGCCGAGCTTCTTGCCCTTGTCGGCCTCTCATCCGATCATGCCTCTCGCTACCCGCATGAATTTTCAGGTGGCCAGCGTCAACGGATCGGCATTGCCCGGGCACTTGCGGTGGAACCAGAATTCATTGTTGCCGACGAGCCGGTTTCGGCGCTTGACGTCTCAGTGCAGGCGCAAGTGCTCAACCTGATTGGCGATCTGCAAAAGCGGCTTGGCCTGACGCTGCTGTTCATCGCGCATGACCTGTCGGTGGTTGAATATTTGTGCGACGAAGTCGTCGTCATGTATCTCGGCCGGGTGATGGAGCGTGGGCCAAGCAGGCTGGTCTATGCGGCGCCACGGCATCCCTACACCAGGGCGTTACTGGCAACCGCACCGGTGCCGGATCCAACGCGCATGCGCGTTCGGGTCCCGCTCTTGGGCGATATTCCCAGCCCGATTGATCCGCCATCAGGCTGTGTCTTTCGCACTCGCTGTCCGGAAGCGATCGAAGCCTGCGCCGCGGTCATCCCGCCGGTTTCGCCTATCGGCGGCGGACATCATGTGGCCTGCATTCGCCACGACCAAAGAAATGACTGACTGGAGCTCGCTTACATGACTTTTTCCGAGCCGATGAAGCGATCGGAAAACTCGCCCAATGACCGACTGAAGGCGCTGGGCATCACCCTGCCCCAGGCACCACCTCCAATCGCCAATTTTGTCACCCACGTTCAGGAAGGCAAGCTTCTATTCCTGTCCGGTCAGGGGCCGATCGAGGCTGACGGCATGCAGCACACCGGCAAGGTCGGCGGCAACGTGACGGTGGAGCAGGCCTATGCACATGCACGGCTGACCGGCATTAACCTGCTTGCCGTGATGCGATCCGCGCTTCACGACTTGAGCCGTGTGCGGCGTGTGGTGAAACTGCTCGGCATGGTCAATGCCGTGCCCGATTTCGCCGACCATCCTGCCGTCATCAATGGCTGCTCGGATCTGTTCATCGACGTCTTCGGTCCGGCCGGAATTCACGCACGCTCGGCCGTCGGGCACGGTTCGCTGCCTGGCCAAATCACCGTCGAGATCGAGGCCATCATCGCCATCGATTGACTTCCCACTAAGGAGCACCACCGCCATGCCGATTGAGGAAATTCGTCGCCGCCTTGGCTTGAGACCGGTCATCAATGTTTCCGGCACGATGACTGGGCTCGGCGCCTCCATCGTGGTGCCGGATGCCGTCGAAGCAGTGGCGGCGATCCTGACCGAATTCGTCGAAATGGGTGACTTACAACGTTGCGCCAGCACCGTTATCGCCGATCTGACCGGCGCCGAAGCCGGCTTTGTCACGGCGTCCTGCTCGGCGGCGATCAGCCTGGCGGTGGCAGCCTGCATGACCGGACCTGATCTGGTCGCGATCGAACGACTGCCCGACACGGCCGGGCTGAAGGACGAGGTGGTCATCCAGTCCGGCCATATGGTGAGCTACGGCGCGCCCATCGAGCAGGCGATCCGCATTGCCGGAGCCAAGGTCGTGCCGGTCGGGCAGGCGACAAGTGCCGCGGCCTATCAACTCGCCGGCGCTCTTACCGAAAACACTGCGGCAGCCGTCTACGTCGTGTCACACCACGTGGTGGGCTACGCGCAAATCCCCTTGAAGATTTTCGCCGAAGTGGCCCATGCGCGCAACGTACCGGTGATCGTCGATGCGGCGTCGGAATACGACCTGGAGGGCTTCCTGGCCGATGGAGCCGACCTGGTTCTTTATTCCGGTCACAAGTTTCTCGGCGGCCCGACCTCGGGCATCGTTGCCGGATCCAAGGCAAGGGTGCGCGACGTCTATCTGCAAAATCGCGGCATTGGCCGCGGCATGAAGGTGGGCAAGGAAGGCATCGTCGGCGCTGTGGCGGCACTTCAGGCATGGAAAACACGTGACCATGACGGCATCCGCGCCCGCGAACGCAAGGCGCTCGACTGCTGGGTCGAGGCACTCGATGGCCGACCGGGTATAATCGCCGAGATCGCCCCGGATCCGACCAAAAATCCGCTCGATCGCCTGAAAGTTTCGGTCAACCCTGCTGAAGCCCGCATTGCCGCCTGGGATCTGGCCGACCGCCTGGCTGCCGGGGACCCTCCGGTCATCGTGCGCGACCATGAGGTCGAGCACGGCTATTTCTTCCTCGACCCCTGCAATCTGCATCCGGGTGAGGAGCTTGTCGTGGCAAAGCGGCTGGCCGTGGGACTGGATCAGGCGCGCAAGTCGAACGTGATGGCCGCCACGTCCTTTGAGGAGCGCCTGCGCGCACGGGAAGCGGCAATCCTGAAATGGCCGGATTGATATATCAGGTATCGCAAACAGCCATCCCGTTCTACACTCGCCTTGAGAAAGATGTCCGAACCAATGACCAGAATAGTGGCCCAAATCGAAGCGGCGCCAATTGCGGCGCCTGAGCCGCGCCGCTCGCGCACCAGCGGCATCGACCGGGCGCTGCAGATCCTCGATTGTCTGCAGAAGGTGGAGCGACCGGCGACCGCCTACGAGATCGCCCGCGACATAGGCGCGCCGCTGTCGACCATCTATGTGATCGTTGAGGACCTTGTGGAGAAGGAGTTGCTCGACCGGCAGGACGGCCTCCTGTGGCTCGGGCCTCGCCTCTACCACTATGGTTTGACCTATGCGCGCACCCTTGATCTGCTCAACGTCGCGAACCAGGAGATGCACGAGCTCGCCCAGAGCTCGGGCGAGACCATCCAGATTTGCGGGCGCGATGGCGATCACATGGTGGTGCTCGCCATGAAGGAGGGCAAGGACCACTTCCAGGTGACCTCGCGCGTAGGCACTCGCAGCCCCCTTAACTGGACCGCCTCGGGCCGCATGCTGGTCGGCCACTTGCCGGAAGAGGAACGCCGCGCCATTTTTGCGCGCTCCGCAACGGCTTCCCCGACCGGCCGAGCCGAAACGGATGACAAGGTGCTGGCGAGCACGGCCGCCGCGGCGCTCGAACAACGCCTCTCGATTCAGGCCGGTGAATCCGACTTCTCTGTGGCCTGCATCGCCGCCCCCATATGCGACGGCGAGGGGGCTTGCAGGGCGACGATCTCTATCGTGGTTCCCGATATCAAGCTGAAACAGAAGAACCCGGATCTGGTCCATCTGGTCAAAGCTAGCGCCAGGCGCATCGAATCCCGGTTAGGCTGGCGCAGTGTAAGGTGACCAACAACGGCGACCGATCGGCATTCCACGCGCGTCCGTCATTGCTGGCAACCGCGCCTCGACCTGGACTAAGTACTCGACCGCGGCGCCCCAGAGGAGCAGCACGTTGATGCCCGAATAGTGCCGGCCCGTGGCGGCGTTCCTCGGCATGGCGAGCGGCGCCTTCGCCGCCGCCGTTCCCCAGGGTTGCACCCAGGGCACGCGACCGGCCTCCAGGTCGGCGATGATCTTGTCGGTGATATCGTCATAGAGCCTCGCCCGGTCGGTGCCGGCGCGAGGCTTGGCGGTGATGTCTGGACATCGGAGCTCTCCGCGACGGGCGCCGGAGGCCTCTCCTCCAGCTCTCAACCCGTCAGGCAAATTCGGTCCGCACTCTAGGGGCATTGCGCGGTCTCCCCGCTAGATAAGGGTCGGCCGAGATCTTGGATCGGCCGCAGGGGAAGGCCTTCCCCCGCGAAACTGAAGAGGAGCAAATGCGTAAGTCAGGATTTCAGAACCGTGTGGAGATCGGCGACCGACGGGGGTAGCGCGCCTTATCAACAGATTCTGCGGCTGGAGCCTGAAGCGGTTATTGAACATCGGTGCCTCGACATACTCGTTGGAAATCGCAGCTCGTTCCTAGTCGGGCCATCGGAGATTCCCAGCCGGCGAGTTCTCTGGGCTGCCTTTTACATCAGCGGTTGAGCTAGGCCTGTCGATAAGCGAAACTAGTCGATCGGCGACAATCTGTTCCTCGCCGGGATGCAGATTGCACGGGTCTAGGAAGAAAATGCCGAGTTCGGCTTGGTGAGCTCGCACCATTATCGGGGGCGAGCACGACGCCAGCGCTATCGCTAGGCCCGCGGCCGAGTATCCGCTGGCGGGTTTCACCCCGATTTCCAAGCGGTCGAGAGGATTGCCCGTGGGATCCGGCACCAGACGGGCTTCAATCCCTCTTAATTCTTTGAAAGACGCCAGCCACAGTTCGAGCACCGCGCGCTCGCGGGCTCTGATTGCCTCATGGTCTCGTACGGCCCACGCCTCAAGTGCCGCCATGACCCCAGCAATGCTCTCCTTTCCGACCTTCATGCCCCGACCCACTCCGTGATTTTGGAGATAGGCAGCACGTATCAGGTCCGTCCTCCCTGCAACCACACCAGTGGTGGGGCCACCGAGGAACTTGTGACCCGAGTAGATGACGGCATCTGCGCCCTGGGCAAGGAAATACCGCAAGTCGTACTCGGATGCTGCGTCCACGATCACCGGAACACTTTTGGCGTGGCAGATGGCGGCAAAGTCGGCGAGCGCGAGCATACCGTAGGCGATGGTCGAATGGGCCACCACGTAGATGCCTGCTGCGGTATGTTCGTTGATGGCCTCCTCCACCTGGTAAGGTTGAGTGGAGCTTACGGCCCCGGCCAGTACCGGCTTGCCGCCGCACAGGCGTATGGCTTGATCAATGGAATTGCCGTAGCCAACCACGTGCCCCCACTGCACGATGACTTCAGTTCGTAGGCCTGCGGTGTCGAGGGGCAAACGTTCGATGGCAAGCAATCGCTGACCCGTCATTGCTCCGGCGACTGTCATGACGATGCCGGCGGCCGCCGAAGCGGTGACAAAGCCGCACTCGGCGCCTGTAAGGCGGGCAATCACGTCGCTCGCCTTCCGCTGCAGATCGTCGATTTCTACAAATTCCGGAGCAATCTCAGCCATGGCCTGGATCGCTTCCGGCACCATGATGGAGGCGCCCAATGCAGTCATCGTGCCCGACACATTTATGATTGGCCGCAGCCCCAGCCGCTCCCGGATCGACAGCCGCTCGTTGATATCCGACAGCATCACTCGTGGCCCCTTCTAATGGCGTAATTCGAAAATCGCTTCGATCTCGACTGTAATGTTGTTCGGCAACGAGGCCACGCCAACAGCGGATCGGGCGTGATGACCGTTATCTCCAAAGACCGCAATAAAGAGATCCGAGCAGCCGTTGACCACAGCGGGATGCTCCGTAAAATCGGAGTCTGCGTTTACAAATCCTTGCAGTTTGACAACACGCCCGACCCGACCAAGATCGCCCAGAGCGTCCGCAAGAACAGACAGGATATTGAGACCGACAAGATGAGCATGCTGGTATGCATCTTGCGTCAGTACATCACGACCGAGGCCATCGACCTCGCGAGGGCCCTGCCCCGATACATAGACTAGCTTTCCAATCCGAATGACATTGCGGAAATTTCCGATCGGCGTCGGCACCGGCAGGAGATCCAAACCGAGCGCTCTTAGCTGCTCCAGATAGGACATCAGCATGCCCCGTGAATCTCGGCCATGTGCGATAGACCGTTGGAACATCCGACGAGATCAAGGCGGCCCAGGAGCGACAAGAATGGCCCCCTATTCATGCTGCGATGTTTCGCACGAAGTGATCATTTCCGATTGTAACGACATCCTCTGAGTATGGACGACTGATCGCCCGGATCCGGCTGGCTTCGCTTAAGAAGGCTGCGCTTCCACCGACCTGAAAGCGCTTTGCCGGTTCGGGGACAGCAGAAAGCATGAGCTTGGTGTAGGGATGGCGCGGATCTGACAGAACCGTGAGTGAGCTGCCCCACTCAACCATTTGGCCCGCGAACATCACCACGATGTTCTCGGCAACCTGATAGGCTGTGGCGATGTCATGAGTGATGTAGAGCAAAGCCACTTGGCGCTCGCGCTTTACCCGCGTCAAGAGCTCGAGGATGTCTAGCCGGATGGAGACATCGAGCATTGATGTGGGTTCATCGGCCAGCAGCACCTCCGGCTGCACTGCTAATGCACGAGCGATATTCACGCGCTGCCGCTGCCCTCCCGACAGCTGGTGCGGATATTTCGACGCTGTTGTCTCGCCGTCCAGACCTACCCAATCGAGCAACTCCAGCAGCCGTGCATGTCGTTCTGCGCCGTTCCCACCGAAGCCGTGTATCTTGAGGGCGCGCGAAATCTGATAGCGCACGGTAAAGGCCGGGTTCAGCGATGCAAACGGGTCCTGGAAGATCATCTGAACCTTCTTTCGAAAGGCTTTCTCACTCTTCGCGTCCAACGATGATGGGATCTGTGCGCCGTCCAACAGAACCTCTCCGCTGGTCGGCGAAATGGTCCGTGCAATAATGTTCGCGCAAGTGGATTTCCCGCAACCTGACTCCCCCACCAGCGCCAACCCGCGGCCCGCCCTTAGATCAAAGGACACCCCGCGCAGTGCATCGAACGATCCAAAGCTCTTGGTTACATTCCTCACCTGCACGACCGGCGGCCGGCCGTCCGTGACAGCGTGCGACGAGATATCAAATATGGTCATGAGAACGCCCCCGTCTCCGCGCGACCCGCAGGCAATCTTGGTACGGCGTTCCACAACGCTTTTGTGTAGCTGTGACGTGGGCTATTCACCATCTGGTCGACGTCGCCGAGCTCCACCACCTCTCCGCGCAGCATGACCGCCATGCGGTGGCAAATCTGCGCCATCAGATGGAGATCGTGCGTAATGAACAGGATCGAGAAACCCCGTTCCTTTTGCAGTTCCGCTACCTGCTCCAGGATTTCCCGTTGCACGACGACATCGAGCGCCGTGGTTGGCTCATCCATGATTATGAGGTCCGGATTGAGTGCCAGACAGATCGCAATGACGATCCGCTGCCGCATCCCACCACTGAACTGATGTGGATAATCAGAAAGTCGGTCGGGGGCGATACCGACAAGACGAAGCATGCTTGCTGCAATCTCCCGCGATTGAGCGCGAGACGCGTTAAGGTGTCGGTGCAGAACATCGTGGAACTGGCCCTCAATCCGCATGAGAGGATTGAGCGAGTTCATCGCATTTTGGAATACCATGCCAATTCGACGCCAGCGCACTTTCTGTATCTGAGATTCTGTCAGTTGCAGCAGATCGCTCCCCTCGAGGAGGATTTGACCTTCCGCGATCCAGGCGGGCGGTTTCGACAGCCGGGCGATTGCATAAGCGATTGTGCTCTTGCCGCACCCCGATTCGCCCGCCAGCCCCAAGATCTCGCCGCGTGAAATGCTAAGGCTGACCGACTTGACCGCTTTGAAGCTCCCGCGATCGAGCAGGTAATCCACGCTCAGATTTCTAATGTCGAGCAGAGGCTCCATCAGCGCCGCACCTGCAGCGCCCTGGTCCGCAGCCGGGTCCATCGCAACCATCGGCTCAGAGCTGGCCCGGACCGAAGCTGGGGATTGGCAATCTCGTCAAGGGTGAAATTGATCAAGGCGAGACTCAGACCGACGAGCACCACGCCGGCGCAAGGGGCGGCAACATCCCACCACGCCCCAACCAGGATCGCCGAGGAGTTCTGCGCATTGTAGAGCATTGTCCCCCACGTCACGTGGAGGGGGTCTCCAAATCCCAGGTACTCAAGTGTCGTCTGCGTCACAATCGCGAAGATAATGCTGCCGACGAAGTTGATTCCGATCAGCGGCAACAGGTTCGGCAATATCTCGACCAACGCCACCCGGAGCTTCGACTCCCCAACCATTCGCGCCGCAAGGACGAACTCCCGATTCTTGATCGCCAGGGTTTGAGAACGGGTCAGGCGGGCGCCCCAGGGCCACGACGTCAGCGTTATGATGACGATGATCACGCTTGGCCCAACGGTGCCTGCGAATGCCGCGAGGAAGATGAGCAGCGGCAGGTTCGGTATGACGAGAACGGCGTTGGTCAACAGATCGAGACCGCGATCGACTCGACCGCCCATATAGCCGCCGATCAGCCCGACGACCGTGCCGAGCATTGTGATCGCAACTCCGGCGGCGACGCCGACAGACAATGTCGACCGCGCGCCCCAGACAAACTGGCTGAAAACGTCGCGCCCCATTTTTGTGGTTCCCATGAAGTGCTCGACGGACGGCGCCTGATGAGAGCGGGCCACGCGGTATTCGGGGCTGTATGGCGCGATAAGCGGTGCAAAGATCGCCAACGTGGCCAGGACGAGGAGAATAGCGGCGCCGACGACGACCTTCTTCTGGTGAAACAGAAAACTCAACGTGATGCTCCTTTTAGACGCGGATCAACGAGGCCATAGATGATGTCCACCAGCAGGTTGGCTCCCAATGTTATCACCGTCATCAACATCAGCTGGCCCTGGATCACCGGATAGTCGTGGGCGAGAGTTGCCGTGAAGAGAGTCAGCCCAAGACCCGGGTAGTTGAAAACGACTTCGACAACGATCGATCCACCGAATATGGCGCCCAACATGAGCGCCAGATGTGTGAGCATCGGGAGCATGGCGTTTCTGACGCCGTAGCTGTACATCACGGCGGCGTTCGAGAGGCCCTTGGCCCGCCCAAGCGTCACGTAGTCCTCGTTCAGAACAGAAATCATCGACGACCGCATCGTGCTCTGGAAGCTGGCGATCAGATATGGCGCAAGGCTCAACACCGGCAGCGCGGCATGGGCCGCGACACTAAGGAGGAAGGTTGCGTTCAGCCCCGGATCGAGATTCGGGTCATAAGCATAGCTCACTGGAGCCAGGCGGTAGAGGACACCGAAAACGAACAGGGTCGTCAGCGCGAAAACCACCGGAGGCACGGCATTCACGACGAAGGCCAGCGGTGAGAGGATCGAGTCTGTCTTGCCGCCGCGGCGCCATGCTGACATCGCCCCCAGAACCGTTCCCATCGCGAAGGAGAACACGACCGTCGTGGTGATCAAAAACGACGTCCAGATCAGCGGCCGGGCGAGCACGTCCAGGACCGTCATCGGATAATAGTTCGTGGACACTCCGAGATCGAAGGTCGCAAGGCCTTTGAGGTAACTTCCGAACTGGACCCAGAGAGGCTGATCGATCTGGCCGAACCTGGCACGCAAAGCCGCAACGACCTCGGGTGTTGCCCGCTGCCCAAGCTGGGCAATCATCGAGTCGACCGGACTTCCCGGCATCAGGCGGGGCAACACAAAATTCACTGCAATCGCGATCACAAGTGCAATGCAATACGTGCCTGCCCGCCGAAGAAATGCCTGCATCGACCCGATGATCCTAACTAACGACACTAGCTCTAGGCGACCGGCGACAGCTGCAGCAGGTGCATCAGCCGCATGTGGTTGTTGTCGTGATTTTCCGGATTCATCGTCGGCGTGTCCTTGCTGACGAAGCCGGAAAAGCGCTTGGTGCAGTACTGGTACCAGATAGGATTGTTGAACGCCGGAATGACAGGGAAATCATTGGCGATCACGACCTGGATCTCATTGAAGATGGCGTGCCGTTTCGCATCATCCGCAGTTCCGCGGAAGTCGGCAAACAGGCTGTCCAGCTTCGGGTTAGCATAGCGCGACCCACTGTGCCGCGTCTTGCCAACGAGGTCGCTCGAATAAGCCCCGTAGTAGGCATCAAAGGGGGTCGCACCGTCAGGCCGGGCATGCATGGCAACGTCGTAGCTGCCATCGAGGAGCTGCTGGACATATTGCGTAAACGGCGGCGTCGCGACGTCGGCGTTTATGCCGGCCTTGCGCAGGCCTTCGATTGCGATCTGCGCGTCGTCGATCCAGTCCGTCCATCCGGTCGGAACGATGATGGCGAACTTGATGGGCTTGCCGCTCTTGGTCAGCCGGAACCCTTCGGCATCTCGCTTGTCGTAACCCGCGGCATCGAACGCCTTGTTGGCACCGTCCAGATCGAACGTCACCCACTTGTCGGCATCCTTTCCGACATCGGCGTTCCGCCAGCTCTCAAACGTCGGCGGAAGGCCCGTCGCACTGCTATTAGCAGTAGGGTAACCAAAGCCCGCAATATCGACCATGGACTTTCGGTCCAGCGTCAAACTGAATGCGTGGCGGAAATTCAGGTCGGTGAAGGCTTCGTTGTTGCCCGGGTTCGTGGCCTTCCAGTTCACGTCGAACGACACGGTGTCGCCCGGCGGCTGCCAATAGGCATTGTGCACGGGATCGAGAGCGACAAAGGTCTTGTCGATGTCGGGCAGGAACGACCCAAACCAATCGAGGCCGGCAGTCGGCAGTGCCGCAAGCATCTGATCGTTGCCCGAAATCTGTGGAAACCTCATGACGTCGACCTTGAGCGAGGCCGCATCCCAATAGTGCGGGTTGCGGGCCTGTTCGTAGAGCTGCGGGGTAAAGCGCAGAATCTCGGTCATCGGACCAGAGCCCACCGGCGTTTCGTTGGCGAACGTCGCAGGATCCACAATGTCCTTCCAGATGTGCTTGGGAACCACGGAGAAGCCACCCAGCGCTTCGGGAAGCAGCGAGTTGATCGCCTTGAGTGTAAGCCTCACGTCAGAGCTGCCGACCAGTTCCACCCCCGAAACTGCTGTCTTCAGACCAACTAGATCGAGCGCGGCATTGTTGAGAGCAAGCTCAAGCGAGTAAACGACATCCTCTGCCGTGAGCGGTTGCCCATCGGACCACTTCACCCCGTCGCGAATAGTGAAGATAAGTGCGAGAAGGTCATCGGAGAAGCTGAAGGCGGTCGCCAGGCGGAATACCGGTTTGCCGCCGTCGAATTGATTGAAGATGACCAGCGGCTCATAGATGAAGTCAGTAGTACTCGCCCGCCGCCCTGCCGCGTCGAACGGATTGAAGTTTCTAACCCAACCGGTCTGCTCCTCGATGTGAACCGTAAGCGCATTTCCGGCTGCAGCGCTGGCAGATTTCGACAGCAAACCACCACCGCCTAGCGCCAGTGTCCCTGTCATTGCCAGGAATGTCCTGCGAGACAGCTCGGTGCCTTGCGCACCAACTTTGGTATCTCTCTTCATGCTCTATTTCCTCCTCCTCTTTGTGTTGCCATGTGGGAACGTTCCCTTACCTGAACGACGTTTGGCATTACGTGCCGGAATTCTAGGCGACCCTCGCGTTGGCCACCGAATTGCGCTGTATTAGTTTGGCAGGTACCACGAGGTGGGTGGCGGCAGGTGGTGCACCTTCGATAACCTCGAGGAGCATCTGAACTGCCAGCTCCCCAACGGTGTCGATCGGCAATCGGACTGTTGTTAGTGCTGGTGCCAAGTGACGAGCGTGAAAGCTATCATCGAAGCCGATGACTGAGACATCCTCAGGTATTAGCTTCCCACTCTCTTTGAGCGCTGCGATCGCGCCGGCAGCAATTTCATCGTCGCCAGCAAAGACAGCTGTGAAGTCCAGGCCCTGAGCGATCAGCCGCTTCACCGAGTTATACCCATGTTCTTCCGTGAAGCTGTCGTACTCTATTGTTATGTCGTCCAACGACAGGCCAAATTCGGCCAAAGCGAGCGCGACCCCCGCGACGCGGGCATGCGTATCGTGATGGGTTGGAATGCCGCCAATATGAACAATACGACAATGCCCGGCGCGCAGAAGAACCCTCATCGCCTCCTTTGCTCCGCCTGTATTGTCGAGCGTCACCGAGCCTGCGGCGCTGGCGCCCTCGCTAGATCCAACTAGAACCACCGGAATCCCGCTCTTTTCCAGGATATCGCGCGCGCTGGCGCTAAGCGGGAACTCGAGATTCAGTAGCAGGCCGTCGCAGGATCGACCAACCATATCCAGCGTCGCCCGCTCCTCTTGCTGCGGGTAACCAAAGCCGCTTCCAAGCAGCAGCCCCTTACCAGCAAACCGGCATGCCTGCTGTATTCCGCTCACCAGTCGCGCGTAATACGAGCTTGTCAGGTTGGTAACGACTCCGCCAATAATGTTGCTTCGACTAGACTGCAGTCCGCGCGCCGTTTCGTTGGGGCGATAGCCCAGATCCCGGATGGCCGCCTCTACTATCTCCCTTGTGCTGTCGGACACGTAACCACGGCCTGTGAGGTAACGAGAGACAGTCGACTTCGACACCTTGGCCCGCTTTGAAACGTCGATAATTGTCGCAGCCACGGCACAAAAGCCTCATAGGGGAACGTTCCCCCATTTAAGAGCTATTGGTTACATCAAGTCAAGCCCCTATTGTTCAGCCGCTGAATTTGCGCTTTGGTTGCTCATGCCTATCGCGACGAGCCTCTGGGCCAGCGATCGGATACGTGGGACGCCTACGCGAGAGACCGACTCCCTGGCCTGCTGCCGGTTTTTCGGACAACAGGTTAAGGTAGCATAGCTTTCTCCTCGGACTCGAGGGGGCTCATATATCCCAGTGTCGAGTGCCGTCGCAGAGGGTTGGTAGAAGCGCTCGACGTAATCGAAGACGTCGGCCCTGGTGTCGTCCCTCCTGTAGACCTTGCGGGGCGGTCCGCTCGGTTTTCAGCGAGGAGAAGAAGCTCTCCATCGCAGCATTGTTCCAGACGTTGCCCGACGGTCGGAATCGCAATCACGCATTCGCCTGTCGCGCGCAAAGCCTTGAAGCTGTGATCCCAAGGACCAACGATGCAACCCAAGATGGGCGGGTTGTGCTGGACCACCATATGGAAACCCATCGTCATGACATTTGGCTTGCCAGCATGAGCTGTCGCAACGAGAACGATGGGGCCAGGTTCCACCAGCCGATAGGCATGAGAAGCGGGTAGTTCCTCCATAGGAGGATCTCCTGTTGGTGTGACCAAAGCGCTGGAGCCGCGACCAGCAACGCGCCGCTGTTCTTTGTCAGCGCGCCGGGGCTGAACGAAACCTAGGGCCTGGCCCAGTGGCCAGACATCGAGATCATAGCCAGGAGCTTGAGTGTATTGCCGAAATAGTCTTCATCCGACACAGTCTTGTCCGTCACCGTGTCCCAGATGGCGTTAAGCCACCGCTGGTTGCCTGGCTCGGCCATTGCCGATACTCCCAACAAGGAGACGAAGGCCATTGAATTCTTGCCGTGCCCCGGCGGGACGCTCCCATCCACGCGATAGGTATCGGCGAATTCCTGCGGAACGCCCCCGGTGGCCCGCCGGGCCCAGGCATTGAGCGGCCGGACGGCGTTCAGCGCCCGTTGGTCCCCATTGAGCAGATAGTCGAGGCCGATCCTCCAGGGGTACGTCCGGCATTCCACGAGTAATCGCCGTCGCTTTCGCCCTCGATAAAGCCCGACGGCGCGGGTGCGGGAGATTGGGGCAGGCCGACGATGAAGTCCGGCATCAGGCCGGTCCGCAGGCTAAAGCCCGCGCGCACGGCATTGATTATGGTATAGGTGCGATCGCGAACACTAAGCCAACGCGGGTCGCCAGACGCCTGTGCAAAGGCGGCCAGGTGGGACATCATGAAGTCGGACGAGCGTGTCGTGGCGGCATAGGTAGCGTCATCGCCCCTGCCGGCCCAGTCGCCGATCAACAGAAAGTCGGACGTCGGATCGACCTCGTGCTTCAAGATGGCAGTCATCACCTTGTCGGCCTCGGCGCGGTAGTCGATGGCTCCGTCGCTGCCCCACGTCGCGTCGGCCAAAAGCAGGGCGTAGCCGATATCGAGGTCGCCGTCCGTGGCAGTATTGTCGCCGCCGACGTCATCTCCTGCATTTTCGCACCCGGCCACCTGGTTCCAGGCCAGGAAGTTTGCGTCGCTGCGGGCCGGATGGTCCCTGAAATACAGCACCATGCCATCAAAGATCTTTTGCGCGTGCGGGTCGGCGCCCGCCATCATCGCGGTGATCAGCATGCCATAGCCATGCGCCTCCGAAACTGTGATCGTGCCCGCTGCAGTTCCGCCCGCCACCGGTTTGTGATCGGCATCCACCTTGACGAAATAGCGTCCGGGCCCGCAGTCCTGAACCACATAGACCGACTTCCAGGCCCTGTAAAAATCGACCAGCGCCTTGTCGAGTTCGGTCTGGCTCCGGTGATTTGGCTTGATGGTGCCCGATACGTAAGGGACAGGGGCGAAATCAGCTGCTCTCACGGAGGGCACCGTTGCGCCTGCCATCGCCAAGGTGCCAACTGCCGCTGTAAGATGCATGAACCGCATGATTATCTCCACTTTTGGTGTGCCCCCGCATGAGAGCAGCGCGTCGATGGCGAGATGCGACTGTCTGCATCTGCGCCGTCCAGAATCCACCGAGTCGCCTTTGGTGACATGCCGGCAACGAAGCAGTCCCCCGGCGCTGCGTTAGGTCCAGTCTAAACAATTGAAATGGGAATGATATGCCGTCGATCCCGGACAACGCCAAATATCAACGCAACATCACCAATAGCCATAAATACTGATCGCCTCAAACTGGAGGCCGCGTTCGCGGATCTGCCCGGCGACGATGACGACAATATCGTCGACTTTCTCTTGCGGGGGAATCATCGGGGGTAATAGTCTGGTTCTGCTATGGAACAGCGTCTGAAAGACCGTCATGGGTCGTCTCCATGACGGGCGCCGGGAGCCACTCTCCCAGCTATCAGCCCGTCACGGAAGCTCATCCAAACTCTCACTCTCTTGTCTGATGATAGTCGGCCGCAATATTTGCGCTCCTTCGAGTCCCTTGTCGCCGACCCAACTTTTTGGCTGCGACGCAGCCGATATATTCACATTCGAGCGAATACTCATCCGATCTGAGATTGACGATGGTTATTGTGCGCACCGCCGTTTTCTACGCCAGAGTGTCCCAATCACCGCAGAATAGATCTGATGTCATTCACACATCGCCCTTGGATCCGTACATTCCAATCGGATGATCGCTTAAGTAAGCCCTATGCGATGACGTTCAGGTTCTTCTCCAATGTCTCCCGAAAGGCAAGCAATGAGCATTTCAGAGCAGTTGGACGACCATACGCCCCTACGACTCAACATAGCTGCCGAAATCGCCTTTCCGGACGGCTCTATGAGTGCGGCAGGTCTGCGAAAAGAGCGAGATGCTGACCGTCTTCAGACAGAGTTGATCGCAGGCAAGGAATACGTCACTTTGGCAGCGATCGCAAAAATGAGAGAGCTATGCCGCGGACGTCGAAAGGGGCGCGCCTCGTCTGGCGCGCCGAAAGCAGAAGAGCGGACGGAAAGCTGCGCAGCGGAGCCGGCTGGTTCATCCGCGATGGCGCAACCTTCATCAGCGCTTGTGGCGGCACTCGCGACCGCGAACGCGCTGAAAAGCGTCTCGCCAGTCACATCACGGAAAAATACCGGCCGGCCCGCGAGCGCGGTCGTGATCCCGCCACGGTCCCGTTAGCTGACGCAGTAAACGTATACCTTACCGACGTCGCGCCTTCGCACGCGAAGCCGAAAGAAACCGCCGACCGGCTGATCGTTGTCCTAACGTGGTTTGGCGACACAAAGATCGGCGACATCGATGGAAAAATGTGCCGCGATTACGCCAGGGCACACGGCAATGGCGCGGCCGCAAGGCGTCAGTTGGAGGATTTGCGAGCGGCGCTGAACAATTATCACCGCGAAGGCTACGCAACTTCTGCGCCAGCAATTGTGCTGCCCGCGAAAGCAGCACCGCGCGACCGCTGGCTGACCCGCGACGAGGCAGCCGCCCTGCTTCGCGCTGCATGGCGCATGCGCCAGTCGTGGAAGGGAAGGCCAAGCGATCGTCGCACCGCATGCCACGTCGCGCGCTTCATCTTGGTCGCTCTCTATACTGGCACGCGCTCCGCCGCGATCTGCGGCGCGGCCGTCCGGCGAACAGAAGGCGCGGGGCATGTGGATATCGAACGCGGCGTTTTCTACCGCCGCGCCAGCGGTCGCCGCGAGACCAAGAAGCGTCAACCGCCCGTCAGGTTGCCTGATCGCGTCGTGGCACATGTGCGCCGCTGGGCGAGCACACCGCTGGAAATCAAGACCAAGGGCCGAGGAAAAAGCGCCAGCATTGGCCGCATGATCGCCCATGACTACGTGGTTGAGTGGAACGGCAAACCGGTGCAGTCGATCAAGAAGGCCTTCCGCTCGGTGGTCGAGGCGGCCGGACTGGGCTGGTATGAGGAGGTTGCGACACCGCACGGTAGCGTCCGGCGCGTCTTCCGCACCGACATCACCCCGCACGTGTTCCGCCACACGGCCGCGACCTGGCTGATGCAGCGGGGGTCCGACCCCTGGGCGGCGGCCGGATACCTGGGCATGAGCGTCCAAGTGCTCATTCAGACTTATGGTCATCACCACCCCGATTTTCAGGCCCAAGCCGCCGAGGCAATCGTCTCCAAGTCACGCTTGTCAAACATACCCAAAAACACAGTCAGGATGCGCGCGGCACAGAAAGAGAACATTTCCGCCTACCCCACAGTTACCCCACAGATATACCGGAAATAAACGTGAACATTGGCCCTCCAGCGTGATGAGAAACGCCGGAAATCCGGGCTTTTGCTGGCCAACCCGCCCGTTCGGGACGAGGGGGTCGCAGGTTCAAATCCTGCCACTCCGACCAGAAACAACAATGGGTTAGCGCCGCGACGATGGCTACCCCACAGATATCCCGACAGAAATAGCTATGTGTCTACGGGGCGCGTCCCCGCCAGAGGGCGCACGCCCCGCCGTCGAAATCCTGCCGCTGCAGGCCGGCGCCATGCCGACATCTCCGCCGACACTTCGCGCTGCAAGCGGCATCGGCTACCGCCACCGCACCTCTGTCATCGAGGAGTTAGGTGGTTCGTCGAGTGGTACCGGGTTTTCCACGTCTGACGAGCCGGATCGGCGAGGCTCCGGGGGGCGTACCCGGCCCTTTCGAGAGCCGTGCATGGCTTTGCGAATCGAGCCATCATTTATCAGTGCCTTGATCGTTGCCGTGGCGAAGAGCCGACTTCTTGAGATAGGGCGCGATAGAAATCAGGGCTGTGACCAAGCTGCTGAAAACGATCCAGCCAACTATCTCTTTTTCCGATATCTTTCGATCATGTTTGATGCCTGTTGCCGGTGGCGTCCGCGAATGGACGATTTGCGCCAGATCGGCCCGGCTGCCATGCCGGATCGAATAGGCGCGGGTAATTTCCGCGCCGAGTAGAAAGACCTCCGATGAGTAGTAGACCCACAGCAGCACCACAAGCAGCGCCCCGGCAGCGCCATATGAGGAGGCAACCGCGCTTGTGCCAATATACCAGCCGATCAACGACTTTCCGATGGTGAACAAAAGCGCCGTGATCACGGCGCCGACGCCCACATCACGCCATTCGAGTGAACGGTCCGGCAGAACTTTGTAGATGGCAGCAAACATCAGTGCGATCAGAACAAAGGAGACGATGGTATTTATGGAGGCGAGGATAAACTCGCCAAAAGGCAGGTGAGCGTTGATCACTTGGGCAAGCGCCGATATCGCCGCGCTCGCAACCAGCGAAACCAGAAGTAGAAAGCCCAGCGCTCCCACCAAGCCCAGACTTGCCGCGCGAGCCCGCACCAAGCGCGAAATGGAAAATCCGGTGGGTGGCACTTTCCACATCTGGTTCAGTGAAAGCTGCATCTCTCCGAACACCCCGGATGCGGTGACAAACAGAGTGATCAAGCCCAAGATGGTCGCCAAGGTCCCTGCGGTTCTCTGGGAGGCGCTTTCGATCGTTGCTTGCAGCAGGTCGGCACTTTGAGGACCCATGACGCCTGAAATCTGTGCCGACAACGCGACCTGAGCGGCATCATTCCCGAAGCCCAGACCGGCGATGGCAACAACGATCAGCAGGATTGGAGCGAGCGAAGTGGTCGCATAGAAAGCCATCGCCGCCCCGTGGCTCAAGCAATTGTCGTCGACGAAGCCGCGGATGCTCTCGCTCAGCAGGTGCCAAAACGCAATCAGCGACCGTGACATTGTTAGCCTCAAGACTTTCGCAGCTCGGCTGGAGAGTTCGCCGCAACACCGGCGGACAATCTTGCGGACGGATTATGACCTTCGTCACCATGGCACCGTCCACACTTCCATGCGCTTCACTCACGATCCTCCCTTTGCTTCAACTCGCGACGTAACTCCGCGTTCCCAAGGCGGGCTCGAAGGAAAAGGTCAGCACATTGACGCCTGCTGTTTGTGCCGGCATCGCAGGATCACTGCTTCGGTGCCACCGGCACAGATGCGAGCGGCGAGAGCATTGATCCGGCTCTCAATTGCTGGTGCGTGGGCGGCGGGCCTTCCGGGAGCATCACCTCAACGCCGCGAAAATCGCTCACGCGATCGACGAGCGGAACACGCGGTGGCGTTGCAAAAATCGAAAAAAGCTGACCAGCTGCTTCGCCGGAACCGTTGCGGAATGAGATGACGCCCACAGGCAAACAGGAGGACAATCGATGAAAACCGCAATTCTGACTGCCGCCGTGGTTCTGGCCATGCCGTGTTTTGCCTCTGCCAAGGACAAATGCGCCGACGCCAAGGATCAGGTCACCATGAACCAGTGCGCCGATGCTTCGTTCAAGAAATCGGACAAGGAGCTAAACGAGCTCTACAAGCAGATCGAAACCCGCCTCAAGGACGATGCGGATGCCAAGAAGCTTCTCGTTCAAGCGCAGCAGGGCTGGGTTAAATTTCGCGATGCGGAGTGCCAATTCCAGGCTGCGGGGGCGGCTGGAGGAAGCATGGCACCGATGCTCATCTCGATGTGCATGGACAGCTTGACGCAATCCCGTGTCAAGAATTTCGAGGGTTACCTGAATTGCCAGGAAGGCGATGCGAGCTGCCCCGTTCCAACAGCGAACTGACGCCCACAATTGGTTTGATCACAATGCAGCGGGAACCAGAAACTCGCTGGGTTTTGCGGCACAATTTCGTTCAAAAAAGCCGTTTTGGATTCGCCTGATGGGGTGCGCCTGGTGGCGGGGCATAACCCGCCACAAAGGTTGTTGGCAAAGGCGATGGCCTATTTGGAGCCGCCAAGTGCCTTCAATTTCTCGCAGAACTGAGCATGAGGCTTGCTCATCGCCGCGTCGTTGCATTCCTTCATCATCTTGTCCTGATCAGCCTTGGCCATCGCAGCCCAAGCCTTTTTCATATCGGCGTCGGGCTTCATCGTCTTCATGCTCGCGTCGGTGAAGAACGGGGCCATCATCTTGGGTTCATCGAGCGCGCCGGCAAGCGCCGCGCCGCCAACAATCGTGAAAGCAAGTGCGCCTAAACAGGCAGTTTTGAAGCTCATGAAATTATCCTTCCCTATTTTTGTGCCCCGACCGTCGTTTGCGATCAGGTGCGGTTTCTAACGCAATATAAGCAACATCTAAAAAACGGCGAATGTTGGGATGTCGCTTCACAAGTCGATCACATCCTTGAAACGAATGGCGCCGCGCGGCGGACTGCCTTTTTCGGATTACCTCAGCCGCCGATATGTCTCGCCTGCTGCGCTGGCACTCACGGGTTTGACCAGAGCACAAGAACACCTCCTGGTCCTTGGCCGCCAGAATGCCATCGAACGGGTCGCAGCCTTGCTGGTCGACATGACGGAACGCCAAGGAGGCCTGCGCAAGATTGAGTGGCGGATGTCGCGACTGGATATTGGCGACTATCTCGGCCTCACCATCGAAACTGTGTCGCGGGTCTTCACCCGCCTCAAGGACAAAAGCGTCATTCGCCTGCTCGGCTTGCGCAGCATCGAAATTCTAAAGCAGGACGAGCTGCTGAACATGGGCAATAATGCGCCTCGCTCCTCCAACGTCACCCCCAAGGGCACGGTGCACGCCGCCTAGCGGAGGCCGAAAAAGCTCAATATCGCTATCACGATGACCACCGCTCCGATGAGCCAAATGATATTGTTCATGATCTCTCTCCTGTTGCCTGCCTGGTGAGCCCGCGCCTCTGGCGGAGGACGCGGGCCGATCAGCCTTTGCCTGCTGATCTTCAGCGGACCTCAAACTGTGATGCCTGCTGTGGAGATAAAACCATTAGGCTTATCTAATGTTCCGTAGCCTGACAGGATCTCGAAATAGCTAAGCAAACTGCTTTTGTGGGACAGAGACAGATTGGTCCTCACAGCGGCAGTTGCGCTGGCCTGCCCGCCCGGACGACGGACGATGCGGCGGCGTAGCTGCCCGGGAGAACCAACCGTAATTGTAGAAGAGCCGATGTCGCGAACATCCCGGGTGAGGACTCATGGGAGTCCGTCGCCAATATTGCGAATTTTCTCCAGGTCTGGTCGCGCGTCCGATAGCCAACCCTTCGATTTACCATACGTCCCAGCTGTCCCGGGAAGCCCGGAACCAAAGGGATCAGCGGCAGTTGTACCCGACGAAGGGCTAATCAAGGCAATGGAGAAATTGGAATGAAAACAGTGGCCATCTGCGCTTTGGCGCTTTCGCTGGGGTTCCCTGCTTTGGCATCGGCCGCCCAGACTGACGTTATCATCAAGACCCATCATCGACATCATAACCACGTCAGGATCATCAATGAGGAGGGCCAGCGCCTTCATCACCGTTACCATGGACAGATCGCGTTCTACGATAATGGCCGCCGGCACCACCATCGGAATACGGTCGTTGTCACCGGCTCCGTCTCCACTCACCACCGTCATCATCACCCGGTGGTGATGGAAAACAGCGGCTACTGATCGCCGACTGGTGGCCCGGCTCTCGATCAAGCCTGGCCACCAGCTGCGAAAGAGAACCGGGCCAATTCTGATATCTCGTCATCGCCGGAACTAAATTGCGCGAACTTGGGTCCGTGAGCCCAGGCAATTCGTCGTATCCTACGCCGGACGGGCCTGTAGGGGGCTTGCTGCACCAAAGGGGAACTTGGTGATCAATCAGCTGAGGACTACTCCAGCCACCATGAAGGTAATAGCCACAGCGAAGATCGGTGCGAGCAACCAGCGCGCCTGGCCAACACTCTTCTCCATCGGCTTCCTCCCATAATCTCGTAGCGGACAAACGGTGGCAAACAGCGGCTGTTCCGGGCGCCGCGGCCGGCAAGACCATTACGTCTTGGGGCAAGACCTAAGTCCCGCACCGCGCCAGACCGAAGCCCAGCCCTGGAACGTTTGCCCGCCCTCCAGAGTTCGGTTGGCTGGGCGCGAGGACCATCAAAAAAGAAGCGGACGTAGATGACCACGACAATCTCGAATCGTGACAACGCAAGATCCGATGCCTTGCAGCTGCGCGTGGCAGACCTCAGGAGCAGGATGCGCGACGCGCGGATCACCAAGAGCGAAATCAAGACCTTCCAAAAGGTCGCGGCCGTAATGGAGGACGGTCAAGGCCGGATCTATGGCGACGATTTGATCGCCGCATCCTTCGTTACCGACGTGCTGACGGACACGACGCGCCCTGAATGACCATGCCAACAATCAGCAGGCTTTTTGAATCCCATTCTGAAGCAGCCCGGATCGCCGGCAACCTTTTGGCGGCCGGGGTTCCTCGCGTACAGATCGCGATTATCGGGCCCTACCATGACGAAATCGGTGTCCTGAAATCTCCCGCTGTCATGCTTGGCGCCGCCGCCGGGCTGTTGGCTTGCCTGAGCGCTTTTGCTGTCCACGGCATCAATCCTTTTGCGACCGGCCTGCCGGCGACGGCCCTGATAGGCTGCGGCTGCATCCTCGGCGGGTTGTTCGGAGCCATGGCCGCGGGCGCCAGAAGGTTTGAGCGTAGAGGCGTCGACGAAGGAGTTGTGCTGGTGACGGCCCATGTCGATGAGAATGCCACGGACGTCGCCCAAATGGTGCTCGGTGGTGGTTGTGTCCCCATGACCGGATTGGACGCCGAAGCAGCGTAAGATTTCGATGACATTGAATAAACGGGCCGATACCCCAGTGCAGAGCGCGAGCACTGGGCTATCGGCCCCTCAACCTTTGACGAGATGGGCATCGGCCCCTAGTTTTGATCGATGAATATGAGGGAGCCGGTAAAACGGCGAACCGGACGCGGACATGAATTTGATCTCAACGACCGGATCGGCACCGGTTCTTCTGGCTACGGTGTTTCTTGTTGCCGGATGCTCCTCGATCGGCAGGACGGCCGATCCGGCCAAATACGAGAGCATGAGCTGCACCGAGCTCAACAGCGCCGTGGGAAGCAGCGCGAGCGACATCTCGCAAACCGCGATCACCCGCGGCAAAGTCGCCAACACCAGAGTGCCGCGCTGGCTGCCTGGCGGATCGCGCGTGAAGATGGCGGTCGCCAACCGTGAAACGGCAAGGATCGACCGGTTGAAGCAACAGCAGGATGCCGTTGTCGCCGTGCGCGCACGCAAGTGCGCCAGCTCAGCCGGCTGAGCGAACAGGCCTCACCTACAGTGACTTGTCACGCGCTCAACCGGAAGCGCGTGACGTCGATCGCGGCGTTCATCAGCGTCTGTGTATAAGGGGCTTGCGGATTGCTGAAGATGGCCTCGGTCGGCCCCTCCTCGACAATCTTGCCCTGCTTCATGACGATGATGTAGTCGGCCATGGCGCGCACCACCGCGAGATCGTGGCTGATGAACAGGTAAGACAGTTCGTGGTCGGCCTGGAGCTTGCGCAGCAGTTCCACGATCTGTTTCTGCACCGAGCGATCGAGCGCCGAGGTAGGCTCGTCCAGCACGACCATCTTCGGCTTCAGGATCATGGCGCGGGCAATGGCGATGCGTTGCCGTTGTCCGCCGGAAAATTCGTGCGGGTAGCGGTTGCGGGCGTTGGGGTCGAGACCGACTTCGCGCAGGGCCTCGACCGCGCGCTGGTCGCGCTGCTTTCCCGAAAGGTTCGGCTCATGCACCAGCAGCCCTTCGGTGATGACCTGGCCGACGGTCATGCGCGGCGACAGCGAGCCGAAGGGATCCTGGAAGACGAGCTGCATCTGGCGCCGCAGCGGTCGCATCTGCTGCCGGTTGGCAGTGGAAATGTCGCGATCGCCGAACCGAATAAGCCCATCGCTCGGCAAAAGCCGCAGCAAGGCGCGGCCGAGCGTCGATTTGCCCGAGCCGGATTCGCCGACGATGCCGATGGTCTGGTTGCGTTGCAACCGGATCGAGATGTGATCGACAGCGCGCAGCATCAGCGGTTCGCCGGCGAAAAACCCGCCACCGATCCTGAATGTGACTTCGACATTCCTGCCCTCGAGCACCACGGGCGCATTGGCGGGCGGAGGTGCCTTGGTTCCCGTCGGCTCGGCCGCCAGCAGCATCTTGGTGTAGGCATGCTGCGGGTTGGCGAAGATCGCTTCCGCCTCCCCTTCCTCGACGACCTCCCCCTGGCGCATGACATAGACCCGGTCGGCGAAGCGGCGGACGATGCCGAGGTCGTGGGTGATGAAGACGATCGCCATGCCAAGCTTGCGCTGCAACTCGGCCAGCAGCATCAGGATCTGCGCCTGGATGGTCACGTCGAGCGCCGTCGTCGGCTCGTCGGCGATCAGGATGTCGGGGTCGTTGGCGAGCGCCATGGCGATCATCACGCGCTGGCGCTGGCCGCCGGACATTTCGTGCGGATAAGATTTCATCCGCCGGTCCGGATCGGGAATATGGACGAGCCGCAGCAGCTTGAGCGCCTCATCATGCGCCTCCGTGGCGCTCAGGCCCCGATGCCGGCGGATCGGCTCGATCAGCTGGTTGCCGATCGAATAGAGCGGATCGAGCGAGGTCATCGGCTCCTGGAAGATCATGCTGATCTTGCGGCCGCGGACCTTGTTCAGCTCGGATTTGCTCAGCGTCAAAAGGTTGCGGCCGCGATAGTCGACACTGCCCGACGCCTCGCCATTGGAGGCCAGCAGGCTCATCGCCGCCATCATCATCTGGCTCTTGCCGGAGCCGGACTCGCCGACGACTGCAACGGTTTCGCCCGCATTCACGTGGATGTTGATACCCTTGACCGCTTCGACCGCACCGTCGAGCGTGCGGAAGCGGACGCGGAGGTCCTTGACCCTGAGGATCGTTTCGGGAGTGGCCATGTCAGCGTTCCCCATCTTTATCGATCCCTTGGGTCAAGCGCGTCGCGCAGGCCATCGCCGACGAAGTTCAGGGCGAACAGCGTCGAAACGAGGAAGAAGGCGGGAAACAGGAGCAGCCAGTTGGCGGTGCCGATGTTCTTGGCGCCAACCGAGATCAGCACGCCCCAGCTGGTCATCGGCTCCTGGATGCCAAGGCCGAGGAACGACAGGAAGCTCTCCAGGATGATGACCTGCGGCACCAGCAGCGTCATGTAGATCACCACGGGGCCAAGCAGGTTGGGGATGACATGGCGCAGCAGGATGCCGCGCTGGCCGATGCCCATGGCTTCCGCCGCCTGGACATATTCCTGCCGGCGGATCGACAGCGCCTGGCCACGCACGATGCGCGCCATGTCGAGCCAAAGCACGGCACCGACCGCCAGGAACATCAGCACGAAGTTGCGGCCGAAGAACACCACCAGCATGATGACGAAGAAGATGAACGGCAAGGAATAGAGCACGTCGACGATGCGCATCATCACCTCGTCGACCTTGCCGCCGGAAAAGCCGGCGGCGGCGCCATAAATCACACCAATCACCACCGCCACGATGCCCGCGAGCAGGCCGATGGCAAGCGAGATGCGCCCGGCCATCAGCGTGCGCGACAAGAGATCGCGGCCAGTGTTGTCGGTTCCGAACAGGAAATACTGCTGCTTGACCGACGCGATCATCGTCACTTCGAGGCCGTCGGGCGACTTGCTCTCGATCTTGGTGTCGTCGAAGGCATCAGAACGGTCGAGGTAGCGGATGTTGCGGTCGTCGATCGGCTTGGCCGACTTGACCGTGACGAAAACCTGATTGCCCTCCTGGTGCCACTCCTTGATGTCGACGCGCATGCGTTTGATCGCTTCGGTGAGCGCGGTCTCGATCATATCGGGTTTCGGGTAGGCCGACAGGCTTGGCGGCATGCGCACATAATCGGCGTAGATGGTCGTGTATTGATGCGGCACGAACCACGGGCCAAAGACGCTGACGACCCCGATCAGAACGAGATAGTAGAGGCTGAACATGGCGGCGCGGTTGGCCTTGAGGCGCGCCCAGGCATCACCCCAAAGCGAGCGACCGACGATGGCGGGAGCGGTGGCTGCGATGTCAGTCATAGCGCACCCTCGGGTCGACGATCGCGTACATGACGTCGACGATCAGGTTGAAGACGATGGTGAAAATGGCGATCACCACCACCGTTCCCATCACCAGAGTGTAATCGCGATTGAGCGCGGCATCGACGAAATAGCGGCCAACGCCCGGAATGGAGAAGATCGTCTCGACGATGACCGAGCCGGTCAGCAGTGCCGCCGCCGCCGGGCCGGTGAAGGAGACGATAGGCAGGATGGCGCCGCGCAAGGCGTGCTTGACCACCACCGACCAGTCGGAGAGGCCGAGCGCTCGCGCCGTTCGGATATGATGGGATCGCAGCGACTCGATCATCGAGCCGCGCATCAGGCGGGCGACGATGGCGATCTGCGGCAAGGCGAGCGTCAGCACCGGACCTACCTTGTTGATGAAAGCGCCATCGCCCCATCCCCCGATCGGCAACAGCCTCCAGGTCAGCCCGAACAGGAGCTGGATCACCGGCGCGATGACGAAGGTGGGGATGGTGCTGCCGGCGGTCGCCAGCGCAATCACCGTATAGTCGCCAAGCTTGTTCTGGTTGAGCGCGGCAATGGTGCCGAGCACGCTGCCGAGCAGCAGCGCCAGGATCAGCGCCGAGGCACCGAGTTGGACGGAAATGGGTAGGCCCTTGGCAAACAGTTCGGTGACGGTGAAATCCGGCATGTTGTAGCTCGGGCCGAAATTGCCGCGCAGCAGATTGCCGAGATAGTGGACATATTGCAGCCAGAGCGGATCGTTGAGACCGAACTGGGCTTCAAGATTGGCCTTGATCTCGGGGCTAAGTCCCCGCTCCTGGTTGAATGGACCGCCCGGCGCGACGCGCATCAGGAAGAACGCCATCGTCACGATGACGAACAGCGTCGGGATGGCGGTCAAAAGCCGCCGGAATACGTATCGCAGCATCGGTGCCCCGCTTGATCCGGAGCCCGCCCGTCCACCCGGACGATTGCGCTCCAGCCTTCAAATCTTCGCACCGAACTTTCCGAGAATCGATTCCGCTTCCCGGGCCGATGCGATGGCAAACCAGCGCCGCCGCGCATACGTTTGCGCGGCGGCTTGGCTAGGGATCAGTCCTTGCTGACGAAGCGTGACGGATGCACGTCCATCACATTGTCGACGAAGCCATGCAGCTTCGAGGAAACGATGTCGTGGTAGCTGTAGTAGAGAAGCGGAATCTGGCCGACATCGTCGATGAGGATGCGCTCGGCCGCGGAGAGGTCCTTCATGCGCTCGTCGGGCTTGCCGCCGGCGGCCGCGGCCTTGTCCATTGCCGCTTCGTATTGCGGACTGTTGTAGTTCGAATAGTTGTTGCCGCTGGCCTTGCGCGTGATGCCGAGGAAGGTTTCCGGATCCTTGTAGTCGGCAATCCAGGCGGCACGCGCCACGTCATAGTCGCCCTTCTGCTCGAGGAAGGAGTAGTGGGTCTTGGTGTCGGTGTTGAGCAGCGTGACGTCGACGCCAAGCGGCTTCAGCTGTTCCTGGATCGCCACAGCGGTGTTCTTGTGGTTTTCCGAGGTGTTGTAGCGGATCTCCATCTTCAGCGGATGCTCGGGCGTGTAGCCTAGCTTCTCAAGGATTTTCTTGGCCGCGTCCTCGCGGTCGATCTGCGGCATGTCGGCGTATTTGGCCATTGCGGGCGTGTAGCCCTCGATGCCGGGAGGCACCATCGAATAGCCGGGAAGCATAGAGTTCTGCCAGACCTTTTCAGCGATGAAGTCACGGTCGATCGCCATCGAGATGGCGTTGCGCAGCTCGGGGTTGTTCCACGGCGCCTTGTCGGTCTTGATCGCATAATAGTAGGTGCCGAGATACGGCCCGACATGGATCTGGTCGCCGAACTTGGTCTTGAGGTCGGCGAGCTGTTCGGTCGGCAGATCATCATAGCTGTCGAGTTCGCCGGCCTCGAAGCGCTTCATAGCCGATGAACGATCCTCGGTCGGGATGTAGTTGACGACGTCGAACTTGACGGTCGCGGCGTCCCAGAATTTCGGATTCTTGACCAGTTTCATGTGGTCGTTGGGAACCCATTCGGCCAGCGTATAGGCGCCGTTCGAAACCAGATTGCCGGGCTTGATCCAGTCGGCGCCGAGCTTTTCAATCGAAGCCTTGCTGACCGGATAAGTCGCCTGATGGGTCAGCATCTCCAGGAAGTATGGCGTCGGTGCCTTCAGAGTCACTTCCAGGGTGTTGGCGTCGATCGCCTTGACGCCCATGTCCTCCGGCTTGCCCTTCTTGGTGTTGACGTCCTCCGCACCCTTCACCGGATAGAGCATCGAGGCGTATTCCGCGCCGGTCGCCGGATCCTCGAGCCGGTGGAAGGCGTAGACGAAGTCGTCCGCCGTCACCGGGCTGCCATCCGACCACTTGCCGTCCTTGCGCAGCTTGAAGGTGTAGACGGTGCCGTCATCCGACACCGTCCAGCTTTCGGCGGCGCCCGGAATGAGGTTCGCCTTCTCATCTTGCATGACCAGTCCCTGGAACAGGTCACGCAGCACGTTGGCTTCATAGACCGTCGAGGTCTTGTGTGGATCGACCGACTCCGATTCAGCGGCGGTGCCCCTGTTATAGACGGTCTCGGCAAAGGCTGGCGTCAAGAACGTGCCGGCAGCCAAGGTCATGGTCGTGGCGAGTACCGTCGCCTTCAGCATATTTTTCAGCATGAAGTTCTCCCTGTCGGCGCTGCCATCGGCGCGCCTTTGCGTGTTGACGCCCCGGAACCGATGTCTGGTTCCTTTGAGCGCGCCACCGGTTCCCTCCGGCGGCTGGTGGCAGGAGACTAGACAGGAGGTAAGCTCTTTTCAACTGAGTACTGATTGACCCTAAGTCAATCCTCATTATCGCAGAAGCAACGGCTAAATTAGAAAGACGCTTCAATCGAGCACATCCCTTGGTTGCACCCGGAGTTTCCGCTTTCTGCATGCGAACTTGAGCATGCTTGTGCCATGGTCCACAACCTCATTTCCAAGGCCCGAAGGCGCCAGTTCCGAACAGACAATTCGGGAACTTCAGCGGTCGAGTTCGCACTGTTGTCACCGCTTTTCATCCTTCTTTTGCTCGGAATGGTTGCCTACGGCATCTATTTTGGTGCCGCCAACTCGATCCAGCAAATCGCAGCCGACGCCGCCCGGACGGCTATCGCCGGGGTGAACCAGACCGAGCGGCAAACGCTCGTGGCCAGCTATCTCACCAACAACGCCGGCGGCTACCCTTTCGTGGACGCTAGCAAGCTGACCTACCAGGCCAATGACAGCGTGGCCGACGGAAGCCAGTTCGTGGTGTCCATCTCGTATGATGCCCGCAACCTGCCGATCTGGAATCTGTTCCCGGGCATAGCCATGCCAGGGACGACCATCAAGCGTCAGTCAACGATCAGGGTCGGGGGTATCTGAATGCTGCAGCGGGCGGGCAAGGGCATCGGCCGGCTTGCACGGTCGATGATGGGAGACAAGAAGGCGAACTTCGCCGTCATGACCGCATTGAGCGCGCCGGTTGCGCTGGCGCTGGCCGCGGTGGCGATAGACGAGGCCTCCATCTATACCGAGCGCCGGGAAGCCCAGGCGATGGTCGACCTGGCAGCGATCACCGCCGCCTCGAACATCAACAACGTCAACACAGCGGTCGTCACCACGCTCACCGACAACGGCATGCCGGGTGTCGTTGTTCAAGCTTCGGGCCAGACCATCCCAGCGGCCGCCGGAAAGACGGTGGTGACGGTCACGCGGGGCCGATATGCCTCGTCGACCGCCAATGTCAGCCAGCGCTTTCAGGCGGGCGTGACGCCTTACAATGCGGCGCGGGTGACTTTGGCGAAAATTCCCCAGCGCTACTTCGCAAGCTCGCTGATCCCCACTCCCGTCATCGACACCCAAGCCACTGCCAGCATGACGCCGCAGGCGACGTTCTCGGTCGGGTCGAGATTGCTTAGCGTCAATGGCGGCATCCTCAACGCACTTTTGAGCGGACTTCTCGGCGGCAACATCTCGCTCAGCGTCATGGATTACAACGGGCTGATCTCGGCCGATGTCAGCGTGCTTTCCTTCATCAGTGCGCTCGGCACACAACTGAACGTCACGGCAGGCACCTATTCCGACGTTCTGGCATCGAAGGCGACCGTCGGCCAGATCGCCACTGCCATGGCCAATGTTCCTGGCCTCGGCAACGCCGCCAAGGTCGCCTTGCAGACCATCGCCTCCAAGTCGACCAGCACCGTCAAGATCCCACTCAGCGGACTTGTCGACCTTGGCTCCGTCGGCAGCCTGGGTCTCGGGCAACAGCCGTCCGGCCTTGGCCTGGACGCCAGCGCCATGGGGATGCTGACGGCGGCGGCCGTACTTGCAAACGGCACCAACCAGGCCGCGATCGATCTCGGCGCCACCATACCGGGGCTGCTTTCCACCAAGCTCAACATCGCTATCGGGGAGCCGATGCAATCCTCGCCCTGGCTGGCGGTCGATGGTATCGGCACTGTCGTGCGGACCGCCCAGACGCGCATCAAGCTGACGGCCTCCGTCGGTATCGGCACGCCCGGCCTGGCCGGCGGCATCAGCTTGCTGGCCGTCAATCTGCCGCTCAATGTGGAAGTCGCCTATGCCGAGGCCAAGTTGACCGACATCACCTGCCCGACAGGGCCGTCCAGCATCAGCGTTTCCATCGCCGCGCACCCCGGTATTGCCCAGTTGAACCTGGCCAACAGCAACAATCCTTCCGGCTTCGCCGATTTCAGCCAGCCGCAGACCTTTACGGATGCAGACATTGCGGATGTTAAGCTGCTGCTGATACCGTTGATCCAGGTGATGGGTTCGGCCGCGCCCGCGATCACCAACAACAACCCGCAGACTCTGACCTTCAACGCGACCGACATCGCCAGCAAGACGGTGAAGACCGTTTCGACGCGAAACATCACGCAGTCGCTCACCACGTCCCTGGTCAACAACCTCTCGCTTTCGGTCAATCTGCTTGGTCTTGGGATCGATGTGACCACCCTGCTCGGAACGGTCAAACCAGCCGTGGTGGCCCTGCTCAACACTGTAACGGCGCCCGTGGACGACTTGCTCTACAATGTGCTGTCAGCCCTGGGCGTCGGTGTCGGCCAGGCCGACGTGCGCGTCACCGGCGCGACCTGCGGACGGGCAGTGCTCGTTCAGTAGGACCGCTTGGCCACAATCGAAGCGCCAATCAGTCGAGCCGACCGAGGAAGCAACCGAGGGCCGGCAGCGAAAGCGCGTTTTCCTCGACGGAAGCAGTGCCGCCCAGGACAGCCGCGGCAGTTCCGATATCCTCAGGCAACGGCCAAGTCGCCGGCTCTCCGGCGAAATTGAAGACACAGAGCAGCCTCTCCCCACCATCCTCGCGGATGAAGGCGAGCACGTCGTCCTCGGCATCGAGAAGGCGGATCGAGCCGCCGACCAGCGCAGGATGCTGTTTGCGCAAGGCGAGCGCCGAGCGGTAGGCCGACAGCACCGATTGCTCCTCGCCGTTCTGCACATCGACCGCGCGGGCGCGATGGCCTGCCGGCACAGGCAGCCAGGGTTTCGCGGTGGAAAAGCCCGCATTGTCGGCGCCCGCCTCCCAGACCATCGGCGTGCGGCAGCCGTCCCTGCCCTTCACGCCGGGCCAGAAGCGGATGCCGACGGGATCGCGCAGATCCTCATAGGCAAGCTCCGCCTCCTCAAGGCCGAGCTCCTCGCCCTGATAGAGGCAGATCGAACCGCGCAGGCATGCGAGCAGCATGATCGAGAATCTGGCCACCGCATCGGGATCGCCACCCGGCCTCGTCCAGCGGCTGACATGGCGCACGACGTCATGGTTGGAGAATGCCCAGCAGACCCAGCCATCGGCAACCGCATTTTCGAAGGCCTCGACGCAGCCACGTACATGCGCCGCGGAGAATTGCGAGCCGAGCAGGTCGAAAGTGTAGCTCATCTGAAGCTTGTCGGCGCCGGAGGTGTAGGCGGCCAGCGTCTGCAAGGAGCGGCCTTCATCGCCGATCTCGCCGACGGCGGCGCGGCCTTCATACTCGTCCAGCAATGCCCGAAAGCGCCTGAGGAAATGGAGGTTTTCCGGCTGCGTCTTGTCGAACAGATGCTCCTGATAGAGGTAGGTGCTGGTCTCCGTATTGGTGCCGGCAACGCTCGAAGCCAAGGGCGGATTGCTGCGCAGCCAGTGGTCGTGGACATAGTAATTGACCGTGTCGAGCCGGAAGCCGTCGACACCGCGCTCTAGCCAGAACCGCACCGTGCCCAGCAACGCATCCTGGACCTCCGGATTGTGGAAATTGAGGTCCGGCTGCGAGGCGAGGAAATTGTGCATGTAATATTGCCGACGGGTCGCGTCCCATTCCCAGGATGGCCCCCCGAAGACCGACAGCCAATTGTTGGGCGCGCCGCCGTCCGGCCTGGCGTCGGCCCAGACGTACCAGTCGGCCTTGGCGTTGTCGCGGCTGGCGCGGCTTTCGATGAACCATTCGTGCTTGTCGGATGAATGCGACAGCACCTGGTCGATGACGACTTTCAGGCCGAGCCTGTGCGCTTCGGCAACCAGCGCATCGAAATCCGCCAACGTGCCGAACATCGGGTCGACGTCGCGATAGTCGGATACATCATAGCCCATGTCGGCCATCGGCGACTTGAAGAACGGCGACAGCCAGACAGCGTCGACGCCGAGCGAGGCGATATGAGCGAGCCGTGACGTGATGCCCTTGAGATCGCCGCTGCCGTCGCCGGTGGTGTCCTGGAAAGAGCGCGGATAGACCTGATAGATGACGCAGCCTCGCCACCATTCGGGCCTCTGCATGGCATTGTCGTCGGACATTTACGAACCCTTCCCGGCGCCACCGTTTCCGGTCCGGCCCTCGATCATGAAGTTGACGCCGCGACCCGGGAGCGGGCGTAGAAGGTCGATCGCCTGCGTCTCGATTGCCGGGCGCCAAAGGAAGCCATCTCGCGCTGGCAAGGTGAAGACGCATTGGCGGCGGTCGCCGTTGATCATGACGGCAAGCCTGCCATCGTCGCCGCCAAGCAGCATGACGAGGCGATGCCGGCTGGAGTCGTTCCAGTCGCTCTCGTTGAGCGGAGCGCCCGTCTCGGTCAGCCATGAGACATCGGGGATGTCGGAACCGTCAACCGCTTGCCCGGTCAGGAAACGCGTGTCCGACAATGCCGGCACCGCCTGGCGAAGAGCTGCGAGCGCCGATGCGTAACGCTCCAGCGCCTGGTCGCGGGCTGGCCAGTCAAGCCAGGTGATGGCGTTGTCCTGCGCATAGGCGTTGTTGTTGCCCTTCTGGGTGCGGCCGAACTCGTCGCCTGCGGTCAGCATTATGGTGCCGCGCGAGGCGAACAGCGTGGCGAGCAGTGCGCACTGGTCGTCGAAGCGCGCCTTGGTGATCGCCGCGTCGTGCGTCTCGCCTTCGGTGCCATTGTTCCAGGACAGGTTTTCGTTATGGCCGTCACGGTTCTGCTCGCCATTGGCGCCGTTGTGCTTGCGCTCATAGGACACGATATCAGCCAGCGTCATGCCGTCATGGGCGGCAATGAAGTTCACGCTGCGGCTTGCCGGCCCCAGTGCCACGTTGAACGCGTCGGACGAACCGGCAAGGCGTGTGGCGAGAGCACCGACCATGCCGGCATCGCCGCGCCAGAAGCGTCTGATATCGTCACGGTAGCGATCGTTCCACTCAAGGAACGGCGGCCGGAAATTGCCCAATTGGTAGCCGTCTGCCCCGATGTCCCAAGGCTCGGCGATCAGCACGCGGTCGCAGAGCACCGGATCATGGATGATGGCCCGGAGCAGCGGCGCTTCCGGATCGAACATGCCATCGACCCGGCCCAGCACCGGAGCCAGATCGAAACGGAAGCCGTCGACGCCGGCCTGGCACACGAAATGACGGAGAGTGTCGAGCACCATTTCCCGCACCACCGGATGGTCGCAAGCGATCGTGTTGCCGGTGCCTGTGTCATTGACCAGCACGCCATCCGGCCGGTGCCGATAGTAGGCCTGGTTGTCGAGGCCGCGTAGCGAGAGCGTCGGCCCCAGCCTGTCGCTTTCGCCGGTATGGTTGAAGACGAGGTCGAGAATGGTGCCGATGCCGGCCCGGCGCAGCGCAGCGACTGTATCCTGCAATTCCGTCAGGCCGCCGGGCGCGAGGCGCGGGTCGAGCGCCATGAAGGTCACGGGATTGTAGCCCCAGGCGTTGCTTAAACCCAGCGGCGGCAGATGCCGCTCGTCGATCGACGCCGTCACCGGCATCAGTTCGACAGCGGAGACACCGAGCCTTTGCAGATGCTCGATGATGGCTGGATGGGCAAGTGCGGCGATCGTACCGCGCTGTTCTTGGGGCACATCCGGGTGGAGCTTGGTGAAGGCGCGGACATTCAATTCGTAGATCAGGCCGCCCGGACGAAACAGCGGCGGCAGGATCGGTGGGGCCGCGGGCAAGGCCTTGGCCACGGCCTTGGGCATCACCGACGCGGTGTCGGCGCCCTCATTGCGCCGCGCGGCGAGCCGCCAGTGATAGGCATAGGGCCGGTCGATCTCGACGGCGTAAGGATCGGTCAGCAGCTTGTCGGGGTCGAACCACAGCCCACGCTCGGGTGCATAGTCGCCGTCGGCTCGCAGGCCATAGCGCGCGCCCACGGCCAGGCCGGAGACGAAAAGCGCATGCATGCCGTCGCCATCCGGCGTCAGCTCCAGCCGGTCGAGTTCACGGTTTCCCTGCTCGTCGAAGATCGAAACCCAGAGGCGATGGGCCGATGAGGACCATGCGGCAAAGCGGATGCCTTCGCTGGTGATGGTGGCGCCGAGCGGCGTCATGCGCGCGCCTTCCCTTCTCCCCTTGTGGGCCCGTTGCGCAATATTGCGGGAGGCTTGTTGTGAGGATTGAGGGCGGCCATTTTCGTTGCTTTGGAGGCTTTTC